>NZ_JBTLMO010000064.1:0-41650 GCF_054462255.1 Streptomyces sp. SD15
GCCCCGAAAAGACCGCACCACACAAACGCAGAGTCCCCGTCAGCAAACCGACGAGGACTCATGAACGATCGAGGCTAAGGGGAAGATCAGCCGCCTTGAGAATGGTCACGTGCCGGTCCGCGCACCAGACCTGGACGCCCTTATGCGTGCATACAAGATCGAAGATCAGGAGACGCGCGATCGCCTCAATGCTCTGGCTCGAAAGGCCAATCGGCGCCGCCGAGACGGCTGGTGGCACCAATACGGTTCCGTGCTCGGTGACGCCTACCGGGATCAGATCGAGTTGGAAGCCATCTGCGAACGCGTTCGGACGTACGAAGTCCAGCTCGTTCCCGGGCTCTTGCAGACTGCCGAGTACGGGCGCGCAGTGACCGTCGCTTCACGTGCTTGGCGGACCGCCGAGGAGATTGATCAGTTCGTCGAGGTGCGGCTTGCCCGACAGCGACGGCTGACAGACACGGAACCCCTCGAATTCTGGGCGGTGCTGGCCGAAGGGGTTTTGCGCCAGCACGTTGGAGGCCCGTCGGTAATGTGTGCACAACTGGAGCACCTCCTCACGATGGCGGAGCTGCCCCACATCACCGTCCAAGTCATGCCGTACTCGCGCGGTGCGCACTCGGGTATGTTCGGTCCGTACCTGGTGCTGAGCTTCCCGCGGGTCGCCTCGCTCGATCTCGTACTCACAGAGACTCCGACGGGCAACATCTGGGTGGAGCGGGAACACGAAGTCGCTTACTACCGCGCCCTCTTCGACGACGCACGCACTGCTGCGATGCCGCCGACGGAATCGCTCGCGCTGATCGATCGCATCGCGAAGGAGTACCGACCTTGAGTTGTGAAGACCACATACCGACCGCCGTCGCGGAAGCAGTCTGGCGCGCGAGCAGCTACAGCGGTGGGCAGGGCAACTGCGTGGAGATCGCCGACGACTTCCCCGGAGCAGTCCCCGTACGCGACAGTAAGCGCCCAACCGGCCCCGTGCTCGCCTTCAGCCACCACGCTTGGAGCGCCTTTCTCAACCACCTGCGGTGACTCGACCGTACGCGACCACCGTCCCGATTCCGCCTGTCGGGATAACCGCCGATGCCGCCTGCAACGTGCGGATCGGCGAGCCCGGGGCGGGAGATGACTGTCGGCACCGAGAGTGCGTGGGACAGCATTTGGCGGTTGCCCCACCGTGGTTGCGGGTCAGGGGAAGCAAGCGGATTTCCCTGACCGATGAACGACCCGCAGGTACGAATCATGTCTTCTTACGGCTCGTCATCTTGCCCACCGGTCTATTGCATCAGGGAGATGTCGGCTTCGACGGAAACTGCGGAACGGCACTTCCGTCACGGTTATCCGCGCTCATCCGAAATCATCAATTATCGCCTGCGCAGCGGAACCGGAAACCGTGACCACCGAGTCGTGTTCCGCCCCCGCTGTTTCCGGGCTGGTGAACGTGAGGGTACGTGCCGTACCGAGCAGCACGCTACGGTAGTCGTCGGCGAGCTCGACCGCCGCCGTCACCAACTGCACGGTGATGATCGAAGAACTGCGGGTGTCCGGTATCGCCACTGTTCCCTGCCAGATCGTACCCTCCAAGGGTTCCTCCTGGCCTTCAGGAGGGACACCCGGGGCCACTGTCTTACGTACCCGCTCGAACAAGAACCCCGTCCCGATGGGTAGTTCAAAGGGCCGCATGCCGTTGTCGGCACTTCCTCCCGCACTGTCGGTCACCATTCCGGCAAGGGCGAGCTTGGGACTTGCTCCCAGAGACGGAATGGCTGAAATCGTGAGAACCGACAACGAAGGATTCCCACTGGCATCAGGGTGCATGCCGAGCGCGCACGTCGCCACCGGTTGCTTCTGCAGCATCATCACGACCGTGGCATGGAGACGGAATATTTGGTCGGCCCGGTCGCGAACATCATTGGGAAGTGCACTGATTTGTCGGGCTAGTTCTTCCAGTCCCTCAGGCGATGGATTGAGATCCAGTTCCAGATACCCGTGGGGGAGCCCGTACCAGAAAACCGGCTTCGACTCGGTGCTCGCATCGCCGAGGTTGTTGGTCACAGCCGGATACTCCCCGCGAGTTCAGCGATATCAGTGCCGAAGAGTCCAAGCGTGTCCTTCGCGCCGGACAGCGCCACTCCCGCCTTGGTGGACTCTGTGGAGTCGTGGCCGATGCCGTCATCGGGCAGCAACCCGAGAGTCTCTGCTGAGGAGACCGAGTTCGCGGCCGCGTTGACACCGTTGAGGGCCCAGTCGCGCATCTTGGTGGGGCTGGTGGCGACGTCCACGGCCCTGTCCCAGTTGACGGCCTTCACTTCGCTCGCGAAGGAACTGGCCTTGGCACCCAGCGACATGGTCTCACCACTCTCCCTGGCAACCGCAGCCGCCAGGCCCACTTCGCTTCCCGCCCTGGCCAGCACACCGACTCCCGGTACCACCCCGAGGGTGTCGCCGATAGCGGAACCCCAAGCAGTCAGACCTGCCTTCCACCCGTGCTCCCCCATCAGTGAATCTCTGAAGTCCTCACTCGCGAGGTTCTTTCCCAGTGCCGCGGCACTGGCAACGACTGCAATAGCAGCAAAAGCAGGGGCAAGCGGGGTGGGGAAGAGTGCCAGCAGGCCGGCGATGGCACCAATGGTTCCCGCATGGTCCAGCAGGAACTGGCCGACATTCTTGAGTGCGTTCCCGATTCCCTCAAGGGTCTTGCTGAACCACCCGGGTTCCTTTGGCGCGAGTTTGTCGTCTGCCTCGTCGAGCTTGTCGGCGATAGTGTCGGCCCGATCCTTGTGTTCCGTCTCCAGCGCGCGGGCCTTGGCGATGACGTCCTCGTACGCCTCGTTGGCCTTGTTCAGCTGGGTGGTCGCCTCATTCAGGGTGCGCTCGGCCGCGCGCAGGCGTGCCGTCGCGGCGTCGGCCTCATGCTGGCTGGGGAACTCCTGCCCGGCGAGTTGGAGGTCGGGGTGCCGGGCGGCTTCGTCATGCTGCTGCTTCGCCTTCTCCGCAGCGGTCTTCTTCTCCCCCGCGTCCTCGTCGTATTTCTTCGCCAGGTCGCGGTGGGAGGAGAGGTCTCCGTTCCAGACATCGAGCCACGCCGCGGCCTTCTGCAGCGAATGGGCCGCGTTCTTCATGTACTCCGGCAGTTCACCGTCCAGCGCCTCCCGGAAGGCATCCGCCGCGTCTCCCTCCCAGTGGGCGCTCTCACCGAGCAGCCTCTCGACCTGGCGGTGGGAGCTGTCCAGCGAGGCTGCCGCGGCCTTCACCTTCTGCTGCAGCGCGGCAACCTCACCGGGTAGGCCAGGCACCGGGTTCCAGCCGAGGCTCGGATACGGGTTCGCAGCCATCAGTCCTTCCCCCCGCCACCCGAAGTAGATGATTCCGCCATCTGCTTCAAGGTTCTTCCCAGATTCTCCTCGAATTCTTCGTAACTCAGCTTGTTGGCTTTCACGCCCTTACTGATTTCGCCGATCATTTCGCTCAACTGCTCGGAGCCGTACTTCCATCTCTCCTGGAATGTGTCGCACGCTTTATCCAACCGCGGCGTCCCGATCTCGGCGGCGCGGACATGTGAGAGCGCCTTACGGGCTTCGTCGAGGTCCTTCACCGCCTGTTCCAACGTTTTGACGAATCTGTCCAGTTGATCGAGGTCGACCTTGAAGTGGTCCGCCACCGAGCGCCCCCATAGCGACAGAAGAAGGGAAATTCAACGCAAGACGGGCAGATGGATCTTCCCAGGCACTGCCCACCGAGGCGGCAGCTTATATACGAGTAGAGTCTTGTGTCGATTACGCTCAGGCGGCGAGCTCCCGCGGACCCATGCGGCGTGATGTCAACATCCTGTGAGCTCTCGGAACCGTACTAGAGGAGAACCTGTGAACGAGAGCGGTACGGGCGTTCCCTTCGATAAGCGCGAGACGCCAGCGAATCAGGGTAGCGTCAACGTCCCGGCCCCTCCAGGTAAATGTGCCTTCGAACACCCTGGAACACGGGCTGCCTGGGAGAAGGCGTGGCGCAAAGGGAAGGGACGTCTCAGGATCTGGCACTTCTTGTACGCCCTGTCCTGGGTTGCGTACCTGGTGTATTTTCCCAATGCCTCAAGTGCAGACGAGGAGGGAAGGGCTGCCGGAGCAATCGTCCTGGCAACATTTTGCTATCTGGCGCTTGTCTACCTTCATCGCGACCGGACGGCATGCCTGAAGCGCATCCGGCGCGTGCTCGAGAATCATCCGTGGCAGCTCATCCCGGCAGCGCACAGGCCCTCCGGCATCAAGGACGTCATGGGTGTGCCCGTCCAACTGCGGTATCACGAGGGCGAGGAGCTGACCGGTCTTATGTCCGCGAGGAACCCGCTCCACCGACGCCGCTGGCCCGAAGAGCTGGAGCAAGGCGCCTGGTACGCCGGTGGTGTCTGGCAGGAACAGGGCGCCAGCACGAGGGGATTCGGTGTCCTCACCATCCCGGGCGGTGGCGAGCTCATGGAAGTATCGCGCCGGGCGGGGGTGCGGTAAGGCTTTTACGACAAGCTCAGGCCGGGATGGCGTCGTGGGCCGGTTGATCGACGCATGACCGGCGTTGGGCACTCCTGGTCGTATCGCCGCTGTGGTGGCCTGCCTCCGTGGAAAAGTCGCTCGGCGCCGCTGCACGATCGGACCGCTGATTCCGGCCGCCTGGATCGTCCAGAAGGCGCTGAAGGGGGCGACAGGGCTCGTGGTCGCTGTGCCACGCTGCCGTTGACGTTTGTACTGGCGTCCCTGGAGAGCTCGCAACGCGATCGGCTTGCCGTGCCAGGGCGCTGGCGGCTTCGGTCGGCCTGATGAGGGCGGGGTCTTTCGGTCGGCCCTCGCCGCGATGATCCCGGCAGGGCCCTCCGTCAGCGCGCTCTCCGACAGCATCCTGTTTTGGCGTCTTACGGCGTTTCGCCCTGTCCGCGTCCGCCTGATATGTATCGCTCGATGCCGCTCGAGGGCCCCGACTCACGCCCCGCTGCGAAGTACCACCAGCGCCGCGGTGCTCCCCAGAGCGCACGTCAGGGCGAGTGCCAAGAGTTTGCCGCTGCGGCTGCGATAGCTGCGCACGGCCGCCCATACTCCGGTGGCGCCGACGACAGCCAGGGCTCCGGTCGCCACACGCACGGCGACGTCGGAGCCCGGCAGGACGGTCGCTGCGATGCCGCCCAAGGCCACCATCGCGCTGAGGGTGCCGGCGAGCATTGCCGCGTTCCACCAGATGCGAGTTGACAGTCGCTCCCGGCTGCCGTCACCCATGTCATGCATCAGCATATGTGGCAGGCTACGCGACCGCCCGGATCGGCGTAGCCGGCGGGAGGCTCGCTCATTCGGTGCCCCCGCAGTATGCGGCTGGCAGGTTGTGCACCGGTCAGAGTTTCCAGTCGTGGCCACTGTGACGAGTCTGGCGTTGTGCCGTGCCCGAGCGCTCTGCTGCCTCTTGGCGTTCCTGTTCGATCCCGGCGTGCAGCCCTGCTTTCCGCTGAGGCACAGCGACTTGGGTCTCCGGACCGGCGCTCAGGCTACCGACCGGGCGCCAGGCGGTGGCCCGGACCGGCACCTGATGAGAAGTCAGACCTGACGGCGCTTGTTTCCGATGAGATAGGCGAGGCCCCACGCGGCGGCTGCGGCGAGCAGGAGGCCGAGCGGCGAGGACCAGTCGACTCCGCCGTCGATTTCGTTGTTCCACCAGGCCTTGGCCGGGATGAAGGGGTCGGCCTCCATCATGTCCCCGATGGCGCTGGGTGATTGGCTCTCGGCGATGATGAGCGGGACGGCGTTGGTGAAGCCGAAGAAGGCGCCGAGCGCGGCGATGACGGCCCCACCGATATGGGCGCCATTGCTGCGGTGCCCCATGAAGCCGACCAGGCAGCCGACTATGGCTCCGTTGACCAGTGCGTGGGCCAAGTAGAGGGTGTGGGCCGTGGTGAGCGACTGCTCTTTGTACGTGGCCAGGATGAGACCGCTGTAGAGCAGCGAGACGATGACCGAGCTGAAGAACCCGAGGAAGACCGCGCCGACCGGATGACCGCTTGCGTTCGGCTGCTGCCCGAAGGGGGGCGCCTGGAACGGTGGCGCGAGGTGCATCGGATGAATCGGTTGCGCCGGCGGCTGCCCGGGGGTGGGCGGCATTCCCGGGTACGCCGGGGGCTGGCCAGGCGCGGGCGGCGGTCCGAACCCCGGTGGCTGTCCAGGGGCAGGTGGCGGTCCGAACCCCGGTGGCTGTTGCGGCGGGGCGGGCTGGTTGTAGGGGTTGTAGGGGTTGTAGGGATTCTGCGGTGGCTGCGGTGGCTGCGGTGGCTGTGGCGGTTGGAACGGCGGTTGGCTCATTGATTTCCCACGGAGTGAACTGGTAAAGGCAGCAAGCTATCAGTGAGATCAGGAGGGGGCCGTCGGAGCTGGAGCGGGCCGCGTGAAGGGCGCTGAGGGTCATGTTTGGCAGGGCGCGGGCTGCGGTGAGACCCCGTGGCGCGTCGGGTTGTGTCCGGTACGACGCTGTCGCCGGGTGCGTCTAGTGCTGTGACCGCATAGGTTCGCCGGGTCGGCGGTCGTGGCGGTTGCATGTGCGGTGACATCCGATCCGACCGCTGGAGGCGCGGTGGCCGAGCCCGTCCGTGTGCGCAGACTGACCGACCACGAGGGGCAGAAGCTGCAGCAGATCGTGCGCCGGGGCAGCACGAGTTCGGTGCGCTACCGGCGGGCGATGATGCTGCTGGCCTCCGCTGGAGGAAAACGGGTGCCGGTGATCGCACAGCTGGTGCAGGCCGACGAGGACACCGTCCGGGATGTGATCCACGCGTTCAACGAGAAGGGCCTGGCCTGCCTGGACCCTCGGTGGGCGGGAGGCCGTCCCCGCCAACTCAAGTCTGACGAAGAGGACTTCGTCGTCCAGACGGCCACCACCCGCCCGGTCAAGCTCGGCCAGCCTTTTACTCGCTGGTCACTGCGCAAGCTCGTCGCCTACCTGCGCAAAGTCCACGGCCGGGTGATTCGCATCGGCCGTGAGGCGTTACGGTGCCTGCTCGCCCGCCGCGGCGTCACCTTCCAGCGCACCAAGACCTGGAAGGAGTCCCCGGACCCCGAACGGGAGACGAAGCTGGACCGTATCGAGCACGTCCTGGACCGCTTCCCGGACCGGGTATTCGCCTTCGATGAGTTCGGCCCACTCGGGATCCGGCCCATCGGCGGCAGCTGCTGGGCCGAACAGACCCGGCCCGACCGGCTGCCGGCCACCTACCATCGCACCCACGGCGTCCGGTACTTCCATGGCTGCTACTCGGTGGGCGACGACCGTCTGTGGGGCGTGAACCGCCGCAAGAAGGGTGCCGGGAACACGCTGGCCGCGCTGAAATCGATCCGCGCCGCCCGGCCCGACGGCGCACCGATCTACGTGATCCTGGACAACCTGTCCGCCCACAAGGGCGCCGACATCCGCCGCTGGGCAAAGAAGCACAAGGTCGAGCTGTGCTTCACCCCGACCTACGCCTCCTGGGCGAACCCGATCGAGGCGCACTTCGGACCACTGCGGCAGTTCACCATCGCCAACTCCCACCACCCCAACCACACCGTCCAGACCAGGGCCCTGCACTCCTACCTCCGCTGGCGCAACGCCAATGCCCGCCACTGCGACGTCCTGGCCGCCGAACGCAAGGAACGCGCCCGCATCCGCAGCGAGAAAGGCACCCGATGGGGCGGACGCCCCCTCACAACCGCAGCCTGATCCAACCCGGCGAACCTACGCGGTCACAGCACTAGATCGCTGCCGTTGCGGCTCCGTAGGGCGACACGGCGGTCGGCCCACCGGCCGGCCAGGGCGCGGTAACCGTCCCACTTCTGTTATGCGCTGTTGAGCTGTCCACGGACTATCGTCCAGCGTCATGTCGATCACCGGTTGGCGAGCACGGGAGTTCAGCTCCCTGTTGGCCGATCTCGGTGAGGGGTTGGATGATCTGGGGGGTGCCCGAGGGGCAGCCGTTCCTGATCAGTCCGGCGGGCGTGTACGACGTGGCGCTGAACCGGTATTTCTCGGTGTGGCTGGCGTCTTCGCCGTGGAACACCCAGGCCGCCCATGTCCGGGACCTGCGCACGTACTTCGACTTCCTGTGGTTCGCGCGAGGCAGGCGGGACTGGCGTGATGCGCCCATGGACGACCGGGCGGCGTTCGAGTGGTGGGGCGGTCACCTACGACTGCCATGTCTGCCGGCAGCCCTACGAGCGCCCCGACCTGGCCTCCTGCGCCACGCACGACGCGGTAGGACGGCATCATCGCGTCGAAGGCGCCCTTGAACTGCTGAATCGACCCACAAAGCCCTGACCGCACCACACGGGCCTCGACCCGGAATCCTGGGGACAGGGACTGTGCGACGGGGACTCGACGCCACGTAGGTGGGCAATTTCCGGAATCCCAGCAGCACGCGGTGGCGGTAGTCCTCCGGCCGGCCGCCCCACCCGTCCAGTCATGCCGGTATGGGTAGCAACGGCCGGATGACCTGCCATTTGGGGATTCGGGCCATGCTGCAGCCGAGGACTACCCGGATGGTCGCCTGGGCCTGAGGCTGGGGCCGCGCTTCAGCGAGGCAGCAGGACGTCGACCTGCCTGCGGATGTCCTGCACGATCTCCTCGACGCTCAAGGCGATGTTCACGCTCGCCGCCATGCTGAGGAACATCACGGCGGACACGATGTGTGCCAGCGTCGCGGCGTCGCCCTCTGCGACCCGTTCGTCTCGGCGCAGCACGGCGGCGACGGCCTCCTCGGTCTGCGCGACGATGGCGAGTGCTGCGCCGTGCCGGGGCTCCTCGGGGTCGCCGAAGACCATCTCTCGCAGGTAGGTGCGTCCGTTGTCGATCTGGGTGCGGTTGCACTCGACGATCGGCCGGACGATCGCCATCACCGCGTCCAGCACGCCTGGGACGGTCTCGGCGTCCGCCCGGCCCTGCTCAAGTGCTTCGACGTACTTGGCGTTCTGGACAAGGAGGAGGAGTTCGCCCTTGGTCTTGGCATAAAGGAACAGGGTCCCGGTGCCGATGTCGGCCTTGTCGGCGATCTGCTGGGTCGTGACCTCATCGACGCCGTGTTCGGCGAACAGCTCACTGGTGGCAGCGACGATGCGGTCGAGTTTTTCCTGCTTGTTCCGCTCGCGCCGTCCGACCGACTGGGAGGCGACAGACATGGGTGGTGTCCTCATGCGTTCTGTGTCGCCCGTCGCGGTTGCGGCGGGTCAGCTGTGGCCGATGACGGCCTTGCCGCGGATGCCACCCTGGGACAGGGACTGCAGCGCCTGCGGGGTCTGGTCGAAGCCGACCACCTTTCCCACGACCGGACGCACCACGCCCTGGTCGATGAGAGTGGTGATCTGGCGGAGCTGGTCGCCGCTGGCGCGCATGAACAGGAACTCATACGTCACGCCGAGCTTCTTGGCCTGCCTGCGGATCTTGCCGCTCATGCCTGCGACCGCCAGGCGCAGCAGCGGGTTCAGGCCGGCCTCGCGGGCGAACGCGGGGTCCGGGGGGCCGGCGATCCCGATGGCTTTGCCGCCGGGCTTGAGCACCCGCAGGGACTTCTCGAGAGTCTCCCCACCGAGGCTGTCCAGCACCAGGTCGTAGCCGGTCAGAAGCTGCTCGAAGTCCTGGGTGCGGTAGTCGATCACCGTGTCCGCGCCGAGCGCGCGCACGAAGTCCGCGTTGGAACCGCTGGCGGTCGTGGCGACGCTCGCGCCGAGGTGCGCGGCGAGCTGGATCGCGATCGAACCGACCCCGCCGGCCCCGGCGTGGATGAGGACCTTCTGCCCGGGCCGCACCTTTCCGCGCTCCACCAGCGCCTGCCAGGCCGTGAGCGCCGCCAGCGGCAGCGAGCCGGCCTCTTCCATGCTGATCGAGGCGGGCTTGAGCGCCAGGTCGCCCTCCGCGACGGCGATGCGCTCGGCGAACGTGCCGATGCGGTCCTGGTCGGGCCGGGCGTAGACCTCGTCTCCGGGCCTGAAGCCGCGAACCGCCGTCCCGACGCTGATGACGGTGCCCGCGACGTCGTTGCCCAGGATCAGCGGCAGCTTGTAGGGCAGGATCTGCTTGAACTCACCGGCGCGGATCTTCTCATCCAGCGGGTTCAGCCCGGCGGCCTCCACCCGCACAAGCACGTCATGCTCCCCCACGGTGGGCTCGGGGACGTCCGCCTCCTGCAGCGGCTCCTTGTACTTGGTGACGACGAACGCTCGCATGGGGCGCCTCTCCTTGTCTTCATCCTATTTATCCAGGCGTGAGGCCAGATCAGAATCGGTCGGTCCCGGGGCTCCAGTCCCGCTCCACCTGCCCGCAGCCGACCCGGCCGGGGCGGCCGGGGCGGCCGGCGTCAGGCGACGCTCAGGACGATCTTCCCGGTGGTGCGGCCCTGCTCGCCGATCTCGTGCGCCTTCGCGGCCTCGGCCAGCGGGACGACGGTCTCGACCACGGGCGTGAGCGCGCCCCGCTCGGCCAGGGCGGCGATCTCGCGCAGACCCAGGTGGTCGGGCTCGACCAGCATCCACACCGCCCGCACGTGGCCGGGGACGTCGGCGGGGACGTCGTCGGGGCCGGGCAGGGTGATCAGCCGGCCGCCCGGGCGCAGCACCGTCAGGGACCGCTCGGCGTTCTGGCCGCCGAGCCCGTCCAGCACCACGTCCACGTCCCCGACGGCGTCCTCGAAGCGGACCGTGCGGTAGTCGATCACCTCGTCGGCGCCCAGCTGCCGCAGCAGGTCGTGCTTGCCGGCGCTGGCCGTGCCGATGACGTACGCGCCGCGGGCCTTGGCGATCTGCACGGCCAGGTGGCCGACCCCGCCGGCCGCCGCGTGCACCAGCACCCGCTCACCGGCGCGCACCCCGGCGGTGTCCACCAGGGCCTGCCAGGCGGTCAGCGCGGCCAGCGGCAGCGCCGCCGCCTGCACGTGGGTGAGGTTCGCCGGCTTGGGCGCGAGGTGGCGGGCCGGGGCGACGACGTACTCGGCGTAGGCGCCGGCCTGCCGCGGGAACAGCGGCATGCCGTACACCTCGTCCCCGGGGCGGAACATCCCCACGCCCGGTCCGACGGCCTCCACGGTGCCGGAGACGTCCCAGCCGACCGCCGGGACCTCGCCCCACTCGATCAGGGCCCCGCTGGCCCGGGTCTTGAAGTCCACCGGGTTCACACCGGCCGCGTGGACCCGCACCAGGACCTCGTTCAGTCCCGGCTCGGGCCGGGCGACCTCACGCTCCACGAGCACCTCCGGTCCGCCCCACTGCTCCACGACCACCGCACGCATGCTGTCCGCCTCACTCTTTTCCGTCTTGATCGGATACCGGCCGCCCGGGCCCTTCCCGGCGCGACGCAGTCCACGATCCGGCACCCGCCCCCACCATGGTGTTGGCCGTCTGGCCACTATGTGACAGGATCTGGCCATGAGTGAGATGCAGTGGCCGTGCACCGACCCCCGCCCCGACCCGAGCGCCGACGCGGCCGGGCGGCACCGCATCGCCGTCCTCGCCCTGCCCGGCGTCCCGCCCTTCGAACTCGGCATCCCCTCCCGCGTCTTCGGCAGCGTCCTGGACGCCAGCTCACGCCCGCTGTACGAGGTCACCGTCTGCACCGCCGACGGCGCCCCGGTCCTCAGCGACGCCGGGTTCACCGTGCAGCCCGCGGCCGGTCCCGAGGCCCTGGCCGCCGCGGACACCGTGATCGTCCCGCCCACGCACGCCATGCCCGAGCTGGGCCGCGGCGGCCCGCTGCCGCCCGAGGTCACCGCGGCCATCGCCGGCATCCGGCCCGGCACCCGCCTGGTGTCCATCTGCACCGGCTCCTACGTCCTGGCCGCCGCGGGCCTCCTCGACGGCCGGCCCGCCACCACCCACTGGCACCTCGCCCCCGAGTTCCGCCGCGCCTACCCCCGCGTCAAGGTCGACGAGGAGGTCCTTTTCGTCGACGACGGCGACGTCCTGACCTCCGCGGGCGTCGCCGCCGGCGTCGACCTGTGCCTGCACATGATCCGCCGCGACCACGGCGCCGCCGCCGCCAACCGCGCCGCCCGCATGTGCGTCGTCCCGCCCTGGCGGGACGGCGGCCAGGCCCAGTACATCGACCGCCCGGTGCCCGAACCCACCGTCGCCACCACCACCGCCACCCGCGCCTGGGCCCTGGAACACCTCGGCGAACCCCTCTCCCTGAACCGCCTGGCCGAACACGCCCGGATGAGCCTGCGCTCCTTCACCCGCCGCTTCCGCGACGAGGTCGGCATGACCCCCGTGCAGTGGCTCACCGCGCAACGCCTGGAACTGGCCAAGCAGTTGCTGGAGACCACCGACCTGTCCATCGACCTGGTCGCCCACCGCTGTGGCTTCGGCTCCGCCAACTCCCTGCGCGCCCACATGCGCACCGCCTTCGGTGTCTCACCCGCCTCCTACCGCCGCACCTTCCATACCGACGACCTGGTGGAAGCGGGCGTCTGAGGACACATCAGCGCCGCACATACCCGCTCCGCGGGCCGGCCGGGATCCGCCTGATCATCCGCTGCCGGTGCCCCCTCCAGCGGAGGCCAGCAGCATCATCGCCCGCCGGTAGCGCACCGAACTCGTGCTGCCCCGGCGCACGATCTGCTGCAGCTTCTGCCCCTCGTGGTCGGTCAGTCTGCGCACACGGACGGGCTCGGCCACCGCGCCTCCAGCGGTCGGATCGGATGTCACCGCACATGCAACCGCCACGACCGCCGACCCGGCGAACCTATGCGGTCACAGCACTAGCGGATGCGGAGAGCTTTCGCTCCGCGCTCGGTGGCGACGAGGAGGATGCCGTAGGGGGAGAGGTCGGCGGCGGTGAAGGGTGTGTCGGACAGCAGCGTGGCCACGACTACCTCGCTCGCCCGGTCCCAGACGCGCAGGTAGTCGGCGCCGCGGCTCAGTTCCAGTGGGGCGGCAGCGCGCTCGTCCTCGGAGGGGCGCAGGACCTGCGTCAGGTCGGGGACGGTGTCGGTGCCGCCTGCGAGGCTGTGGACGAGCACCGCGGAACGATCCCCCGCGCCGGGCTCGCCGACCGGGTGCGCGCCGGGCGTGCCCGCAGGTACGACGAGGACGGCGACGGGGGTGGCCGGACCCTCAGGACGGGGCAGGCTGCCGACGGTTACGGCGGTGATACCGGGGACGGGCAGGCTCCACACGGTCTGCCAGGGCAGGTTGAGGCCGAGCCGGTGGATGGCGTCGGCGTAGTCGGGCAGGCCGTCCTCGACGAACGCGGTCTCCAGGAGGGCGGCGCGCAGCATGGCGGGTGCCTGGGTGCGGGTCAGCAGGGGGGCCGTACGCAGGTATGTGCGGGCCGGGGCGCCGAGCTCAGCGATCGGGATGGCTTCGACGGCGGCGCGTAGCGGCACCGGGTCGGCGTGTACGAACAGCCCTGGGTCCGTGAGGAGTTGGGGCAGCAGGCCCGCTTCCAGGGTGTGGCCCGCGATGTGGTCGCGTACGTAGGGGTCGGCCTTGCTCCAGGCCTGCTCCGGCACCGCCTCCAGCAGGGCCATCGCGATCTGGGTCTGAGCCGCGCGGACGTTCGGCAGACCGGCACGGATCTCGTCACCGATGGCCGGGTGCAGGAGCTGGAGCAGCGTACGTGTGCCGCCGTCCCCGTCCGACTGAAGCGATTGGACGAACGGTCCTGTCAGCGCGCTGCTGCCCGCGATGACTCCGCTCATGTCCTTGCCCGCAACGGCGTTGACGAGCCGCGCCCAGATGTCGACGGGTAGACCGTCGCCCTCCGCGAGGGCCAGGGGCGCCAGGAGGTGACGCAGTGTCTGCGGGTCGGCTCCGAGGCGGCGGGCGTGCAGGTCGAGTGCCTGGCCGATGGACGAGGGGAGGAGGGCATCGTCGCGCGGGGCGACGGTACCCGGACTCGTCAGGATGCTCTGCACGGCGAGTTCCACGGTGAGCGGACTGGTTCCGGCTCGGCGTCCGACTGCCTCGGCGAGAGACCGTCTCGTCGCGGTGTCGGTGGTGAACGGCATGTCCGGCGCGCCGAGTTGAGGGTTGAGCAGCGCCTCGGCCTGCAGCACCAGGCTCTGCGGGTCTGCCCACTGCGGTGCATCGAGATCGATGACCTGCACGGTGCCGACAGGGAGGCCGGCTGCGAACTCGTCTGCGAGCCGGCGAGGCATCTCCGTGAGCAGGTGGACCGTCTCGATGGCGGCGAGAGGCTTGAGTACCTCTTGCGTGAGCCGGGCCGGTTCGCCCGTAGTGCGTACTGGTCCGGCCCGGTCGACGTCCGGCACTACCACGGTCACGGGGCCCGCGAGGGCGGCCAGCTCGGTGAATACGCTCGATACGTCGTCGGCCTCCAGGCCGAAATGATCGGCGAGAAGCCAGATGACCTGGGCCGCGGTCATCCCGGCCGCCCCCGGCACGGCGGGGGCTGGCCGCTCGGGCGGCACGGTCGACGGGTGGAGGTCGTCCAGGGGGAGCCGCTTGCGGTACTCCGGGTCGCAGAGCATCAGGAACCCGGTGATCAGATGCGATCGACCGCTGCCCGGGTTCCCCGTCAGGACCAGGACGCGCGGGATGCTCGGCCACTCCGCCCGCCAGGCGGCGAGGGCGCGCAGCACTGCCGTGCGGCCGCCTATGTAGGGGTGCGGTGCGTAGCCATCGGGTGCGCCGGCCATGGGTATCAGTCCTGGTTGGGGTGGTGGGGCGGTCGAGGGAGAGCGGTGCGGAGGGGCTTGCCCGGGTGGGCCTGCCCGGCCGTCACGTGTTGCGCGTGCGGTTCTTCCGGTACAGCGCGATGGCCTGCTCGATCGGGTAGTTGGGGACGGTGACGGTTTCACCGGTCTCCTTCGACACCACGATCTTGGCTCCGCCGGGTGGGGCGGGTTGGGGGCGGCCGGTGGGGTCGGTGCGGGGTGGGAAGACTGCGTACACCAGGTAGCCGATGTCGAACTCGTGGACCTGGAGCTCGGCAGGGGTGCCGTCGGGGAGTTTGGGTTGGGCGTAGCGGGTGCGGACGATTTCGATGGCCTGGTCCGGGGTGGTCGGTGGGCCTTGCGGTGCTGGGGCTGGGATGTCCGGAGCCATGTGCTGCCTTTCTGCTGCTTGGCGTGTGTGGCTGGGGCTACGTGCAGAATTCGTTGATCCGCGCGCCGGCGATGAGGTGCTTGGGGAGGTATTCGGACTCGACGGTGATGGTGAAGCCGGCCTGAGCGGCGAGGCAGGTGACGGCCAGTGGGCCCAGGGCGATGAGGCCTTGGGCGGTCAATTCGCGGTCCTCGTTGCGGGTCCAGTAGTCCTTGTGCCATTCCAGGGCCTTGGCCAGTTCGGCGTTGAACTTGTCCTGGTCGCCGCGGGCGAGTTGGGTGAGGAGGTTCATTGGTGGATACATGATTTGGAGGACGCCGTCGCGCGGTGCGTGTCGCAGGGCGGCGGGGTCGGTTCCGTCGACCGCGGCCACCAGTTTGTCGCCGAATTCGGGGCGCTTGAGCCAGTAGGCCTGCAGTGCTTCCGCCCAGTGGTAGATGTACTCGTCGAAGACGCCGTCGGCTTGCCGAAGTTGTGAGGCCGGGAACTGGCACAGTTCGGTCATTCGCTTTTTCTCGCGGCAGACGCAGGCGAGCCAGAAGGCGTTGAGCCAGTTGCCGGCGTGAGCGCGGGGCAGGGCGCCGGCGCGGATGGTCCGCATCTCGTGACCGATGCGGCACTCGATGCTGTCGGTTGTGGCCTGGGCCGACGCGAATAGGGCGGAGCCGACCTGCATGGCGGTGACGCAGGCTTCCCAGGTCTCGAGCTTGTCGGCCTCCGGGTCCAGGACGCAACGCAGGCCGAGGAGGTTTATGGCGTCAGCCAGAACATTTGAGAACCACGAAGGTTCTTTGTGTAGGCCTTCAACGTCCTCCCAGAAGTCCTCGGTATGGGATTCGAGAATCCTCGGAACATTTCGCGTCGGGAATTCATGTCGCGGAATTCGCATCGCTTTCCTTCTCCAACCTCCTTTCTGATGTTGAACTCGTAGACGTTCAGTTCGGCAGGGTGCCGTGGGGGAGCTTGGGCTGAGGACTACGTTGGGAATTCGTTGATCCACGCGCCGGCGATGAGGTGCTTGGGGAGGTATTCGGACTCGACGGTGATGGTGAAGCCGGCCTGGATGGCGAGGCAGGTGAGGGCCAGCGGGCCCAGGGCGATGAGGCCTTGGGCGGTCAATTCGCGGTCCTCGTCGCGGGTCCAGTAGTCCTTGTGCCACTCGATGGCCTTGGCCAGTTCGGCGTTGAACTTGTCCTGGTCGCCGCGTGCCAGCTGGGTCAGGAGATTCATGGGTGGATACATGATCTGGAGGACGCCGTCGCGCGGTGCGTGCTGTAGGACGGCGGGGTCGGTTCCGTCGACCGCGGCGACCAGTTTGTCGCCGAATTCGGGGCGCTTGAGCCAGTAGGCCTGCAGTGCTTCCACCCAGTGGTAGATGTACTCGTCGAAGACGCCGTCGGCTTGCCTGAGTCGTGCGACGGGGAACTGGCACAGTTCCGTCATGCGCTTCTTTTCGCGGCAGACGCAGGCGAGCCAGAAGGCGTTGAGCCAGTTGCCGGCGTGAGCGCGGGGTAGGGCGCCGGCGCGGATGGTCCGCATCTTGTGGTCGATGCGGCATTCGATGCTGTCAGTTGTGGCCTGGGCTGACTCGAAGAGGGCGGAGCCGACCTGCATGGCAGTGACGCAGGCTTCCCAGGTCTCCAGCTTGTCGGCCTCCGGGTCCACGGCGCAATGCGTGCCGAAGATCTGGATAGCAGAAGCCAGAACGTTCGAGAACCCCGACGGTTCGTCCTGTAGATACTGAACCTTGCGCCAGAACCTATTGGCACTGGATTCGAGGACCGACGGGACATTTCGTGTCGGGAATTCATGCCGCGGAATCTGCATCGCTTCTCTTCTCTGCTTCCGTTCTGATGTCGAACTGCTTCATCTCGTAACCCTGGTGCTCGCCTCCGGAGGAGTTTCCCTTGACGAGTATGTACTTGATCCGCGGTGGGTTCGCGTTCAGGGCCTCGTCGAGGGCGTCTGCCAGTTGCCCCTCTGCCTTGGCGGCCGCCAATTCGTCATCTGTCTTGGCACTGAACTCGTTCCGGAGGGCGCGAGTCTCCATCTCATGCAGGATCGTCTCAAAGTACGCGCGAGTGCCCTGACGGACCTTCGGTACGCCAGGACTCGGCGCATCCTGCCCGGCCTGGTCCTCGTTCTGCGCACCGTCACCCTGCTCCTGGCTGGGATCGCCCGGGGCAGCGGTCTGGTCCGAACTCTGCTCCGGCGCGAGCCCTCGCCGGTCGCCGAGCCCGGCTTCCAGTGAGCCCTTGGCCTCCACAACGACGAACTGGGGTGGGTCGGTGCTTGGATCCATCCAGACCTGGTCGAACCGGTTGTTGCCCATGGCTCGATCGTCGACGCGGTGGTAGTCCTCGAAGTGCCGGGGCATCACGTGGAACTCAGCGACCGCCTCGCCGTAGTCCTCACTGGCTCGCGTCATCTTTCCGTGCAGAGGGCTGTGCTTTGCGTCGGCTTCCTCGAACTTCTTCAGGTTCTCGGGCGTCTTGTTCGCTTCATAGGCGTCCTTGGCCGCCTTCCGGTCCTTGTGGGGCTGGCTGTCCGCGTTGATCGCGTCCTGGCGGGCCTTGGCGGCCTCGTCGAGCCGCTCCAGGTTCTCCTTGGAGATCTCCGTGTCCCGCTCACCCGAATCCGCGCCCTCGTCGATGTACGACTCCGGATCGGCGTCCGGTGCGTCGTTGGCCAGCATCCAGGGGGTGTTGGGATCGTTCGTGGGATGCAGCTGGGGGACTGGACGGCCGTCCTCGGCAGGCGCTGTCACACTCCGGCGGTAGCCGCTCCTCGGGTGGTAGTACTTCTCGAACCAGGCTTTGTTCTTCGGGTCGTCCGAATTGGCGCGCGCGAGCATGTCCAGATCGCGCTGCCGACGGCTTTCCTGGTCGTTGGCGTCGGGGGTGCTGCCCGCGGGCTCCGCAGGACCGGAAGGGCGATCCGGGCTCGCCGACTGGGAATTCCGCGTTGGGTTCTCGGCCGCGATGTCGCCGTACAGCGGCTTCTTCCCGTTGACGGAGTCCTTGACATAGCCGGCCGCATCCGCGTTCTTGCCGTCCGGCAGGCTCTCGCGTGTGGGGACCGCGGAGTCCCTGGTCATGTCGGTCGGGCGGTCGCGACGGTCGTCGGCCGGCGACTGATTCGGGTCGTCGGGACGTGTCTGGTCCGGGGTCTCGGACCGGTCCTTGTCCGGCGAATCCGACCGCGGATCATCGACATGACCGGAGTGCGTCTCGTCCGGTCGCGGCGGGGTGTTCGGGCGCTGGCTGTCTGGGCGCTCGTTGGTCTCCGGCCTCTTCTGCGCAGGAGTGTCCCGATGCGGATCCGAGGTGCGGGGATCGGACGTACGCGGATCCGCAGTGCGCGGGTCGGTGGTCCGGGGGTCCGCGGTCTGCTGGTGCGGAGTGGACGTGCGCGGGTCCGTGGGTGTGGTGGTCTGCTGAGGCGCGTCCCGGTTGGTGGTGGGGTCGTTCGGGGTGTCCGTCGCAGTCCGGGTCGGGGGCTTGACCTTGTCCGGCGTGCCGTTGTCGGCGTTGTCGGGTGTGGTGTGGGTGGGCGGCTGCCGGTGTTCCGAGGGGGTCTCGGAGGAGGGCGACTGCTGAGGTTGCGGCTGCTGCCGCGGATCAGCGTTGCTGTCGTCCGGGGAAGGCTGTCGGCTTTCCGGAGTGCCTTGGGAGGGCTCCCGGCCATCAGGCGTGCTGTCCGGTTCGGACGGGTTGTTGGTCTCGGTTCGGGGTCGGCCGTTCTCGTTTGCAGGCTCGCCGTTCGTCGGGTCCGGCGTCGTATTTGTCGGGTCTGGCGACGTGCTCGGGTCGGCCGTCGACGGCTGTGCGGGGTCCGCATTGTTCGGTGCGTCTGGGGTTGCCGGGTCCGCAGACTTGGGGGAGTTGGTTCCCGTGTCCGTGTCGTCGCCCGAGACGTCGCTCTGCGGGTTCTGGTTGTTCTCCGGCTGCGCGTTGTTGTCGGAGTTCTCCGGCTGGGACTCGTCGTTCTGCTGGTTCTGCGACTCGTCGTTCTGGCTCTCGGAGTCGGTGGCGTCCGGCTGGGTGAGGTCTATCGGGTTGCGGTTGGCGTCCAGCGGGATGTGCCAGACGTGTTCCGCGTTGTCGATGTGGAGCGGCTCGTTGCTGACCTCGCCGCTCTGGGTGTCGATCCAGACGATGTTGCCGTCGTGGTTGACGACGTTGAAGGCGTGGCCGCCCCCGCCGGGCCAGTCGACCTGGACGATGGCCGCCGAGCCGGGGCCCGCTTGCTGGAGGACCGACGCGATGTTGTTGGCGGTGTCGGGGTCGTTGCCGGGGCCGGCGTAGGTGTGTGCGGCGCCCGTCCAGCGGATCTGGTTCTCGTTGGCGTTGTCCTCGGGGGACCAGGGGTCGGGGTTGCCGTGTTCGTCGGTGTCGAGGGTGCGGGGGGCGGAGACCTGGGGGTTGCCGTACCAGGTCTCCAGGAAGGAACGGGAGCAGTCGGCGCAGTTGTTGCTGCGGCCGGGGACTTCGTTGCCGCCGTCGTTCTGGAGCTGGGTCCAGGGGCCGAAGGGGTCGGGGAAGCGCTCCGGGGTGCCGTCTTCGTTGTGCGGGACCGCGTCGGCCAGTGCCTGCTGGTCGTCGGGGTCTGGTTCGGAGAGGCCTCCCGGGTAGTGGTCCAGGTCGCCGCGGATGTCCTCCAGACTGTCCTGCTGCGGGTGTTGCTGGTTCTCGGGGGACCCGGTGTCGGCCTGGGGCGAGCCCGGCGGCTGCGGCGTGGCCGGGGTCGCGTGTGACGGTGGCGTCGAGGAACTCGGTGTGGTGATGACGGTGTGGATCGGGACCGCTGTCACCTGCTGTTGCTGTTGATGCTGCGGGTTGGGCGGTGTGTTCTGCGGCGGCGTGTTGGGCTGCGCGGCCGGCTGCTGCGGGGTGTTGGGGGTGTTAGGGGTGTTGGGCGTGCTGCCCGCGGGCTGGTGAGGCGGCCTTGCGGGGGTGGAGCCGGTGCCCGGCTGGTTCTGGGTGCCCGGTGTGCCGGGGGTGCTCGTGACGGCGGTGGGGCCGGGCTGTGTTGAAGCGTTCGGGGTGTTGCTGCTCGGCGTCGAGGCGCGCTCCGGTCCGGCGCTGGACGACGTCGAGGGCGTCGTCGTCGGGGTGCTCGTGGACGGGGTGCTCGTGGACGGTGATGCGGTCCTGGAGGGAGTCGACTGGGCCGGGTTCTGGCTCGGGCTGCTCGTACTCGGGGTCTGGCCCGGGGTGTGGGTACGGGTGCCGCCGGTCGGGTCCGGCGTGTTGCGGGTCGGGGTGCCGTCGCCCGGCGTTGTACCAGGGGTGTTCCGGGGCGGAGTGCGGTCCCCCGGCGTTGTACCAGGAGTGTTCCGGGGCGGAGTGCCGTCGCTCGGGGTCGTACCCGGGGTCCGCTGGGTCGGTATTCGACCGTCCGGCGTGCCAGGCGTACGACCGTCCGCCGGACCGGGAGTGCGGCCGTCCGGCGTCGGGGTCGGGGTGCTCCGGGGCGTCGTAGGCGACGTGGGGCTCGGGGTGGAGGCAGGTCCGGTTCCCGTGGGGGAGGGCGTACCGGCGGAAGGGTTCCTCGCCGCGCCCGAGTTGGGGGTCGGGCCGGTCGGGCTCGTGGCGGAGGGCGTGCTGCCGGACGTACTCCCGGTGTGGTGCGAGCCGGCCGTGCCACCCGCGGTGGAGGACGCCACGGGCGACGTCGGTATGGCCGAGCCGCCATCCGCGCGGCCCCCGGTACCCGCGGGGGACGGGTCGCTCGTCGTCGGCGTGGGAGCCGCGTTGGACTGGGTGGGGACGCTGGCGGCCAGGCTGTCGATCGAGGTGCCGATCGTGCCGCCCCCTGGCGAGGACGACGTAGCGCCGGATGATGCGGGGGTGGGCGCGGACTGGGCGGTCGGTGAGGAGAGGCCGGAGACGGAAGAGCCGCCGCTGCTTCCCGATGGGCCGGACGTGCTCGGACTGCCGGAGGAGCTGTTGGTGTCCGGAGCGCTGGGCGAGGCTCCGCCGGGCGTGGGGTCGTCGAAGTCCGACAAAGACGGCCCTGACAGTGACGGCGTCGGCCTCGAGTACGGCGTGTCCGAGGAAGACGGACTCTCCCCGGAACCGGAACCGGAACCGGAACCCGAGCCGGAGTTGGGGCCGGCACCCACATCCGGTGTGCCGGTGCCTGCGCCGCCGGCGTCGGCGGATATCCCGCCGCCTATGTTCGAGCCGACATCGGTGCCTGTGCTCGTACGCGTAGAGGTGGAGGAGTCCGATCCCGACGAGCTTGAATCCGAAGAGGAGTCGGAACTCCCCGAGTCGGAGTCGCCGCTGTCCCGGCTCCCGCTGCCACCGTCTCCGCCATCGCCATTGCTGCCCGGCATCCCCGACGACCCGTTGTACCCGTCAATGCGGCTGTCGATCGCGTGGTGGGCGCGGTCGCCCGCCTTCTTGCCGAGGCTGTCGCGCACCCCCTCGGCCAGGGTCTGCGGGGTCTGCTTGAGGGCGTCCAGGCCGCCCTGGGCGCCGGCCTTGGCGGTGTGGGCGAGGTCGTACCCCTGCTGGGCGCCGAAGCCGACGTTCACCGTCTGCCGGACGAGGTCGGTGATGATCGCCTCGATCGCCGAGACCGCGGGCTCCTTCATCGCCTCCACGATCGCCTCGACCAAGGCCTGTTTGAGCTCGTCGAGGAGGCGGCGCACGATCAGGCGGGCGGCCTGGGTGGCGCCGAGCGCGCCGACCTCGGACAGGCCGAAGGTGAAGGGCGCGGCGGCCTGGGCGGCGATGATCTGGATGGCCAGGGCGATCAGTTGGGCTATCACCGCCCATTTGGCGAACTCGACGAGGTACGCGCAGGCCTCCATCACGTTCGCGATGATGTGGGCGGCCTGGGCGGCGTTCGCGAGGTAGCCGTCGGAGCCGCCTCCGCCGTCGAACTTGGCGTACGTCTTGCTGAACGCGTCGATCGACTGGCCGGCGTTGTGGGCGGTCACCGTGCGGGCGCTGGCGTTCGCCGAAGTGTGCAGTCCGGTGACGTCGTCGCCGAACTTCCGCCACAGGGCGGCCGAGTCTCTGAGCTTGTCCTCGTCTGCCGTCGGCCAGTTGTAGCCGAGCATCTGGAGAACCCATTCGAGCTCGTCCGGCAGCATCATCGACACAGCAGAAAGCACCCCCGTCAGACAACACGGCCGTACAACTCCCTCACTCATCAAGGGAAACCACATAGCTGTACAGCCGTGCGCACAGCTTACGGACTCACCCGCAGGCAACTTCAGAGGGTTGCTGTCACAAATCTGTTGCAGGTCACCGCTGTTGCCCGGAGCGGCAGCCCGCGGCACGGCTGCCGATGCGGTTGCCGATGTGATGACGTCACGGCGTACGGCCCTGAGTGCGCTGCCGGTGTCTCCAGCGTCGGTTCGGCCAGTGGCCCGCCGCGCGCTCGGAGGCCGACTCCGGCGAGGCTCTGCCAGGGGACGACGTTTTGAATGTTTCCGTTTGCGACCCACAGGCCGGTGTGGTCGACGAGGAGCCTGGTGCGGCGATTCGCCCAGTTGGCGATGAACAGGAACACGCCGAGAAACACCGAGCGCCAACATGAATACGAGGCCCGCGTACGCCGCGACGCTGCGCGAAGTTGACGGGGTGCAGGCCATTCTCCGGCGTCAGCCGGGTCGCCGCCCGGGTCAGACGAATTAGCTGACCAGGAACCCGGGTCAGACGTAGTAATCGACCAGGAACCCGGGGCAGACGAAGTAACTGACCAGGAACCCGGCTCAGACGAAGTAACTGACCAGGAACGACACCCCGGCCCCCACAAGCCCCACCCCGATCATCCCGATCACGACCGGCCGCGTCACTCCCCGCCCCGCCGCCTCCCACGCCGCGTCGAACGAGATACGGCTCCGGCCGAACGGAGCGAAACCGGTGAGGAGACAGAAGGCGCCGAGGCCCGTGAGGAGCCAGCCGCCGAAGAAGGCGCCGAACCAGCGCCATGCCCGGTCCATTCCGGTCTGGACGTAGTCGGCATCCGTCGCGGTGTCCGTCGACGGCGGGTCCGTCTGCTGGACCGACAGTTCGGTGCCCTGCGCAAAGCGTTGCCTGACCTGCACCGCGGCGTTGGCGTCCGTGCTCTTGCCGTCATCGGAGGCGAAGGTGCCCTCGCAGCGGACGGGGCGGCGATTCTTGCGGCTGCTACGGGAGGCGTTGTTCGGGTAGCTCACGTCGCAACGTTCCACCGTCAGGGTGCCGTGCGTGCCCGCCCAACCCGCCGCGTACGCCCCCTCGTACGCGCCGAATCCGCTCAGGGCGAGACCCGCGAGAAGGAAGACCAGCCCGCCCGCGCGCCCGAGGCGGCCGAAGGCCCGTCCGACGAGGCCGGCGAGGGAACGGTCGGTTCCGGTGCCTTTTCCTGTGCCTTGCGTTCGAGCCATGACGATGCGGTCCTTCTCCTCTTCGGCAGTGGGGGTCAGCATGGCATCTGTGCGTGACAGGAGATACTGCGAGTGCCGAGAGGTAACGAGCAGCGAGGAGAAGCGAGATGGCCAGGCAACCCGAGAACTCACCGAACCCGCAGGGCTCTTCGCCGGACCGCGGTGTGCTGGACGAGGCACTCGAACCGGAGCAGATACGTTCTCTGAACTCCGCCCTGCGCAAGCTGTCCGGGACCGACGGCGTCGGCAAGGACATGCAGGAGGCGGCGAAGAAGCTGCTCTCCGGCCGCCTTGCCCTGCGCGACGCCCTGGACGACCCGGCGGTGGCACGCGCCCTGGGTGGAGGCATGGAGTCTCTGCGGGGTAAGTGGGAGGCCCTGTCCGAGGAGGAGCGCGACCAGATCAGGCATGGGGAGACGCCTGCGAGCGGTGGCCCCTCCTCGGGGTCGTCCGAGCCGAGGAACTCGGAGGGGCAGGGCTCGCAGACGGCGAAGAAGAGCCAAGGGCGCCACAGCGGCGGGTTCTCGCTGTACTGACCACGGAGCGCGGCGTACGGACTTTTTCGCGTACGACGCTGATGGCCGGGCCGGCCCGGTACTGGTCGGGTACTAGTCGGCCGACACACCACCGTTGTGCGGCGCAGGTTCCAGGTCGAACTCCCCGTCCCGCGCCCCGAGTACGAACGCCCGCCACTCCGCTTCGGTGTACCGCAGCACGGTGTCGGGATCGAGGGACGAGCGCATGGCCACCGCGCCCTGAGGCAAGTACGCGATCTCGACTCGCTCCTCGTGCGACTCGGTACCGGGCGCGGAGTGCCACTCGACCCCCGAGATGTCGAGGGCATACAGCTCGTCCCGCTCCCGTTCCTTGCGTGCCTTGATGTCCTCGACCTGAGTCTCGACCTCGTTGTCCCGTGCCTCGGTCATGCTGCTGAGCCTCTTCCTGACGTGCGAACGAAGGGTGTGCCTCACCCTACTTGCGCGGGTGGCGCTCACGCTGCGGAAGGGGCAGGTCACTCACAGCCCGCAGACTCGGGTCACCCAACAGCCCCACGGACTCAGATCACCCACAGCCCACGGACTCGGCTCAGGGCTCTTGCCGACGACGCTCATGGTGCACGCCCGTCACCATCTCCACCTGGCCGTCGTACTTGGTCGTCAGGTCCCGCCAGGCGGCGTCCTCGTCGCCCTCGTTCTGCTCGTGCCGCACGCCCATCTCTGTGAAGGCCAGCCCAATCCCCGCGAGTCGTTCCGCCAGGCTGCCCATCGACTGGTACATGCCGTCACGCAGGCCCTCGTAGACGACCCCGAACTTCTCGCCGATGTCGTCGTCGCCCCAGGGCGGAGTGGCACCGCTGCCGCCCTCCAGCGCGGTCAGGCCGGTCTGCAGGGCCTGCACCGCCTTGCTGAAGTCCTGGCCGACCGTGAACATGTTGAAGCCCTCGGTCTTGAGGACCTCAGAATCGGCGCGCAGCCCATCGTTGGCCACAACTGCCCCCCGTGACTCGGCTCTTCTGAAGCAACGTCACCCTAACGGGCGTACGGTGGCCAGAACCAGACCCACCCTCCCTGCACGCACAGCAGAGGGGCGGCACCCACCCGGGTGCCGCCCCTCTCGGCGCTCAACCATGCAGAGATCAGTGCCGCGCAGGCATCCATCCCGTCTGGATCAACTGCCCACCCCGTCGCCGGGTGTGGAAGTGCCCCCGCCCGGGCGGCAGTTGCGACGCCGTGATGTTGCCCAGCAGCGCCCCCTCGGTCCGGTCGCCGGAGAGCACGATGCCCTGGGCGCCGAGCTCACGCAGACGCTGCATCACCGGCTCGTACAGCGACCGGCTGGCACCGCCCGAGGCGCGCGCGATGATGATGCGCAGGCCGACGTCACGGGCGAAGGGCAGGTACTCGAGCAGCGGAGCCAGCGGGTTCATGCCGGTCGCCACCAGGTCGTAGTCGTCGATGATGACGAACGCGTCCGGGCTGTTGTACCAGCTGCGGTTGCGCAGCTGTTCCGGCGTCACGTCCGGGCCCGGCATCCGGCGGCCGAGCGAACCGGCCAGGCCTTCCAGCGTCTCCGTCAGAGCGGGCGCCGACGCGCAGTACCGCGACAGGTGCGACTCGGGCACGCCCTCGAGGTGGGCGCGTCGGTAGTCGCCCATGACGATCTTCGCCTGCTGCGGCGTGTAGCGCTCGGTGATCTGCTTGATGAGCAGTCTCAGCACCGCGGACTTACCGGACTCGCTCTCACCGAACACGATGAAGTGCGGGTCCGTCTCGAAGTCGACGAAGACCGGCGCGAGCGACGACTCGTCGATGCCGATGGCGACACCGCGTTCCGGGTGCTCGAAGCCCTTGGGCAGCCGGTCCCAGGGCAGGAGCGTCGGCAGCAGCCGTACGGACGGAGCGGGGTTGCCCTGCCAGTTCTCGTTGATGCCCCGGACGAGGATCCCCGTCGCCTCCGACAGGTCCTCCGTCTCCGAGGAGCCGTCGACCCGGGGCAGCGCGGTCATGAAGTGCAGCCGGTCCGTCGTCAGACCACGGCCCGGCACGGTGGCGGGCACGTTCTGCGCGACCTTGCGGTCGATCTCCGACTCGGTCGGGTCACCGAGCCGCAGCTCGATGCGGTTCTGCAGCATGTCCTTGAGCGCGGGCCGCACTTCGGTGTAGCGGCTCGCGGTCAGGATCACGTGCACACCGAAGCCGAGGCCACGCGTGGCGATCTCGGTGACGGTGGACTCGAGCAACTCGTAGTCCGTCTTGAAGGTGGCCCAGCCGTCGATGACGAGGAAGACGTCTCCCCAGGGCTGGTCGGGCAGCTGGCCCGCGTTCCGGCGCTGACGGTAGGTCTGGATCGAGTCGACGTTGTTCGTGCGGAAGTACTCCTCGCGGGCGTTGAGGATTCCCTCGACCTCGCTGACCGTACGGCGCACCTTCTCGGCGTCGAGCCGGTTGGCGACCCCGCCGACGTGGGCCAGGTCCTCCATCGCGATCAGACTGCCACCGCCGAAGTCCAGGCAGTAGAACTGTACTTCGGCAGGGGTGTGGGTGAGCGCGAACGACGAGATGAGCGTGCGCAGCAGCGTCGACTTGCCGGACTGCGGACCGCCGATGAACAGACCGTGGCCCGCACCACCCGAGAAGTCCCGGTACAGCACGTCGCGCCGCTGCTCGAACGGCTTGTCGACCAGTCCGACGGGCACGTTGAGCCGCCCGAGTGCCGTGTACTCGGGCGCGGTGAGGCCGCGCTCCGGTGCGACGGCGAGCTGGGGGAGCAGCTGCTCCAGCGAGGGCGCCTCTTCGAGCGGGGGCAGCCATACCTGGTGGGCGGGCGGTCCCTGGTTGACCATCCTGCCGACGAGGACGTCCAGGACGGTGTCGGCGAGCGCGTCGTCGACCCTGTTGTCGACCTCCGGCTCGTCGATCACCGGCTGCGGGGGCAGCGCCACGTGCTGCGCGGTGAAGAGCGCGGGCCGCAGCTGGGTGGAGCGGTGTACTCGGGACGGGCCCTCGCCGTGGTACGGCCCCGACACGTACGCGGCCTTGAAGCGGACCATGGTGTCGGTGTCGTACCGCAGATAGCCGGAGCCGGGGATCGACGGCAGGTGGTAGGCGTCCGGCACACCGATCGCCGTACGGGACTCGGCGGCGGAGAAGGTCCGCAGACCGATCCGGTACGACAGATAGGTGTCCAGGCCGCGGAGCTTGCCCTCCTCCAGGCGCTGCGACGCCAGCAGCAGGTGCACACCCAGCGAACGGCCGATGCGGCCGATCTGGATGAACATGTCGATGAAGTCGGGCTTGGCGGTGAGGAGTTCGGAGAACTCGTCGAGCACGATCACCAGCGAGGCCATCGGCTCGAGCGCGGCGCCCGCGGCCCTGGCCTTCTCGTAGTCGTGCAGGTTGGCGTAGTTACCGGCCGTGCGCAGCAGCTCCTGACGGCGCTGCGTCTCACCCATGATCGAGTCACGCATACGGTCGACGAGGGTGAGGTCGTCGGCGAGGTTGGTGATCACGGCCGCGGTGTGCGGCATGTCCGCCATACCGGCGAAGGTCGCACCGCCCTTGAAGTCCGCGAGGATGAAGTTCAGCGTCTCCGAGGAGTGCGTCACCGCGAGACCGAGCACCAGCGTGCGCAGTACCTCGGACTTGCCGGAGCCGGTCGCGCCGACGCACAGGCCGTGCGGGCCCATGCCCTCCTGCGAGGCCTCCTTGAGGTCCAGCATGACCGGCTCGCCGGCCTCGCCGACACCGATCGGCACGCGCAGCCGTTCGTGCAGGGTGCGTGGACGCCAGGTGCGGGAGACGTCGACGGCACCCGCGTCGCCGATGCCCATGAGATCCGTGAAGTCCAGGTTGGACAGGAGAGGTTCGCCCTCCTCCGCGGAGCCGACCCGGAAGGGGGCCAGCTGCCGGGCCAGGGACTCGGCCTGCGCCGCGCTCAGCACGTCGGGCTTGCCGGTGTACGCGGTCTCGTGGCCGACGAACAGCCGCATCCGGTCCGGCTTGGCGTAGATCGTGAGGCCCGCGCGCAGCTCGTCCTCCAGCTCGCCGGGGGCGATTTCGAGGAAGGTGACACCCTGGAGGCCTTCGGAGCTGGCGAGTTCGGAGTCCGGCGGCACGGTGCCGCCGTCGAGCACCACGATCAGGTGGGGCTGGTCGTAGACCGGGTTGGCTTCCCGGTTCCAGCGCGGCCGGTCGTCCAGCTGGTCCGCCAGAGCCTCTTCCAGCTCTCCGAGGTCGTCGAAGAGGAGTCGGGTCGAGCCCGCTCCGTCCTTGACCTTCGGGTGCTGGCTGTGCGGCAGCCACTTGATCCAGTCCCAATCCGCCGTCGCGGAGGGATGCGCCACCACGGCGACCATCAGGTCCTCGGGCGAATGCAGCGTCGCCAACTGGCACAGGGCCGCACGGGCGTTGGCGTAGACACTGTCGGTCTCTCCGCACACCGTCACGTGGTAGAAGGCGCGCAGCGAGACGGAGACGGGCAGGTCGGACAGACTGCCGTGCGCGTCGAGGAAGGCCTTCATGGCCGCCGCTGTCAGAGGCTCCAGCTCGTCCTTGGGCGCCGTCTCCGGGGCGACGAGCGGAGTGTTCAACTGCTGGATGCCGCGACCGATTCGTACGGAGGCGAAGTCCGCGTCGGTCGGGCGCCGCTCCCACAGCCGCTTGCCGTCGGCCGCCACCGCCCACAGCTGCTCCGGGTCGGGATGCTGGAAGAGCTGGCTCCACCGCTGCAGCTCCGCGGTCTTGTGCACGTCCTTGCGGACCTGTTCGAGATAGCGGAAGTAGTCACGCCGGTCCTGCGCCATCCCCGCGCCGCCGCCCTGCCGGGACTTGGCGAACTGGGCGATGGCCATGGCCAGCGTCGATGCCAGCATCAGCCCGCCGACCACCCTCATGTAGGAGGGCAGGCCCGGCATGAAGAAGAAGCCGACGGAACCCAGCATGCCGAACATCGGCAGCAGGTTCATCAGCATGCCGTCGTCGCCCTCACGTGGGATCTCGGGCGGCGTCTCCAGCTTGACCTCGCCGTCCGGGACAACCGGGGGCACTATCCGCGGTGGCCGTTTGATGATGACGACGCTCACCGATGCACTCATCCTTCGCGATTTGATACGTCTGTTACGTCCTGGCGTCGACGCCCCCGTGTGCTGCGACGTGTACTCGTTCGCTTAGGCGTCAGTGTGTGAGCGTCGATCCTACTGATGCGCCAAGTGCGCCAGCGAGTCAGGAGGATGGAGATGCCGAGGGGGCACGGGGAGGAAACGGGGGAGGTGGGCATCGCGCCCCCCGTTGTCATGGATATGGTGGCGCTCCGCGTTGTACGAACGGCGCGAGGAAGCGTTGTCCAGCAGGGGGAAGTACCAGGTGAGCACGGGGACATCGACGGGTTTCTGCCGAATCACGATCGCAGCGCCGGACAGTCGGGTCGATGTGGCGCTGCCGGAGGATCTGCCGATCCAGGACCTCTTTCCTGAGATCGTCAGGCTCTCGGGCCTGGTCCAGCCGGACACCGATCCCGCCGGCTACCACCTCGTACGCCGCGAGGGCCAAGTCCTCGACGCGAGCCGCTCGTTGCTCGAGCACCGGGTCAGGGACGGCGAGGTGCTGCTGCTGCGCACCTTCGCCGATTCGCTGCCTCCGGCCGTTCACGACGACGTGGTGGACGCGATCGCCGCCGCGGTCAAGCAGGACATCCGCAGCTGGAACGACAACCTGATGCGGGTGGCCGGTCTCGTCTCCGGTGCGCTGCTGCTGACCATGCTCGGCTTCGTCTTCTGGTTCGCGGATCCGGTACGGCACGACATGCACGGCCTTCAGGGCATCCTCGCCGGCGTGGTCGCACTGGCCCTGACAGCACTCGCCGGTGTACGAGCCCGGGTGTACGACGACCGTGGTTCCGCCGTCGCGCTCGGCGTCTCGGCCCTGCCGCACGCGCTCATCGCGGGCTCCGGCGTCATTCCCCAGGACGCGGGCGAAGGCCCCGGCCGGCTCCAGTTCCTCGTCGGCTGTGTCGCCGTACTGCTCCTCTCCGTCGTGCTGATCATGCTGCTGCCGCAGGGAGACGCTCCGTTCGTGGCCGCCGCGCTGGCCGCCGCGATCGGCACGCTCGCCGTGTTCTGCGGTGTGCTCACCGAAGCGAAGCCGCGGGAGATCGCCGCCGGCACCTCGGTCGTCGCCCTGGCAGTCGTCGGTTTCCTGCCCGGCTGGTCGTCCCGCTTCGCCAAGCTGCCGATCGGCTTCCGCAACCCGGAGGACCTGGCCAGGGCCCGCCGCGAGGGCCAGGAGGGCGACCTCGAAGCCGTCGACGTCCAGCGCATCGTCGCCCAGACCAGCCGGGGCCACGAACTGCTGCTCGGACTGGTCGGCGGCTGTGCCGCCGTCATCATCGGCGCGGGTGGCGCGGTGCTCGGTTTCAGCGACGGGGGCTGGGCCCAGCTGCTGGCCCTGTGCACCGGCCTCGCCGCGATGCTGCGGGCGCGTCTCTTCCGGTACACCGCCCAGGTCACCTGCCTGTTCGTGGCCGGCGTCGTCACGCTGGGTCTGCTGATCCTCGGTCTCGCGATTTCACCGCCGGCCGACATCATCATCGAACTGCTTCAGGGCAACTCCGGTCCGGTCGACGTACGGACCCTGTGGCTCGCCGCCTCGGTCGGGGGCGGAGTTCTGGTCCTGATCGCGATCGCTCTGATCGTGCCGCAGAAGGGGCTCTCCCCCTTCTGGGGCCGCATGCTGGATCTCGCGGACTCGCTGGTGCTGCTCTCCCTGATCCCGATCTGCCTGGCCGTCCTCGACGTCTACAGCAAGGTCCGCGGCGGCGTCTGACCGGCGAAGGGCGCCCGTCAAGAGCGCGCTCGTGTGCTGGTACGCTGTGTGACGGCCGTTTGTGTACGCGCCCCCGGAGCAATCTCTCTGGAGGCCGCGCTCAGCGGACCCCGCCTACCGAGTAACGGAAGCTCCCCCGAGACACAGACCGGGGGCACTCGGTGGCCACTCACAGACTACGAGGAGTACGCGTGTCGCTCGACGCCGCTACGAAGAAGCAGATCATCACCGAGTTCGGTCAGAAGGAGGGCGACACCGGCTCCCCCGAGGTCCAGGTCGCCATGCTCTCGCGCCGGATCTCGGACCTGACCGAGCACCTCAAGACCCACAAGCACGACCACCACTCCCGTCGTGGTCTGCTGATCCTGGTCGGTCAGCGTCGCCGCCTGCTGCAGTACCTGGCCAAGAAGGACATCCAGCGCTTCCGTGCGCTGGTCGACCGCCTGGGCATCCGCCGCGGTGCGGCGGGCGCCAAGTAAGACGCCGTGAAGGGAGCGGTTCCCACATCTTGGGGGCCGCTCCTTTTGCTGTACGTGCTGCCGCACCTGCTCGGTATGAGCTCTGTACGTGCGGAGTGTCACTGACGCTTTGTAGTGTGGTAGCACAACGCAAACGCAATACGCATGACACAGCACGTACGACACAGCGTGATGGCGACCTGCCCGCCGGGTAGGGCGCCTCACGACAACGAACGAGGAGAAGCGCACCTCGCCGCCGCCGGTCCTCGGTAGTGGCCCCCGGGGGAATGTGAGCCCGGGTGCTTCGATCGAAGACCGGCCCGCACCAGAAGGAGCGCCTCTCCGCCACCGTCCCCCTGCCACACGGGCAGGACGGGACGAAGACGAGGAGAAAACGCTAGTGGAGAACGAGACCCACTACGCCGAGGCCGTTATCGACAACGGTTCCTTCGGTACCCGCACCATCCGCTTCGAGACGGGCCGCCTGGCCAAGCAGGCCGCCGGCTCCGCCGTGGCGTACCTGGACGACGACACCATGGTGCTGTCGGCCACCAGTGCTTCCAAGAAGCCCAAGGACCAGCTCGACTTCTTCCCCCTCACGGTGGACGTCGAGGAGCGGATGTACGCCGCCGGTAAGATCCCCGGCAGCTTCTTCCGCCGTGAGGGCCGTCCCTCCGAGGACGCCGTTCTCACCTGTCGTCTGATCGACCGCCCGCTGCGCCCGTCCTTCAAGAAGGGCCTGCGCAACGAGATCCAGGTCGTCGCCACGATCATGGCCCTCAACCCCGACCACCTGTACGACGTCGTGGCGATCAACGCCGCCTCCGCGTCCACGCAGCTGGCCGGTCTGCCCTTCTCCGGCCCGGTCGGCGGCGTTCGCGTCGCGCTGATCAACGGCCAGTGGGTCGCGTTCCCGACGCACACCGAGCTCGAGGACGCCGTCTTCGACATGGTCGTCGCCGGTCGTGTCCTGGAGGACGGCGACGTCGCGATCATGATGGTCGAGGCCGAGGCCACCGACAAGACCATCCAGCTGGTCAAGGGCGGCGCCGAGGCGCCCACCGAGGAGGTCGTCGCCGCCGGTCTCGACGCCGCGAAGCCCTTCATCAAGGTCCTGTGCAAGGCGCAGTCGGACCTCGCCGCGAAGGCCGCCAAGCCCACCGCCGAGTTCCCGATCTTCCTCGACTACCAGGACGACGTCCTGGAGGCCCTGACCGCCGCGGTCAAGAGCGAGCTCGCGCAGGCGCTCACCATCGCCGGCAAGCAGGACCGCGAGGCCGAGCTGGACCGCGTCAAGGAGATCGCCGCCGAGAAGCTGCTCCCGCAGTTCGAGGGCCGCGAGAAGGAGATCTCCGCCGCGTACCGCGCGCTGACCAAGAAGCTGGTCCGCGAGCGCGTCATCAAGGACAAGGTCCGCATCGACGGCCGCGGCGTCACGGACATCCGTACGCTCGCCGCCGAGGTCGAGGCCATCCCGCGCGTGCACGGCTCGGCGCTGTTCGAGCGTGGCGAGACCCAGATCCTGGGCGTCACCACCCTCAACATGCTCCGCATGGAGCAGCAGCTGGACACCCTTTCCCCGGTGACCCGCAAGCGCTACATGCACAACTACAACTTCCCGCCGTACTCCGTCGGTGAGACCGGCCGCGTCGGCTCCCCGAAGCGCCGCGAGATCGGCCACGGCGCGCTCGCCGAGCGCGCGATCGTGCCGGTCCTGCCGACCCGCGAGGAGTTCCCCTACGCGATCCGTCAGGTGTCCGAGGCCCTCGGCTCCAACGGCTCGACGTCCATGGGTTCCGTCTGCGCGTCCACCATGTCGCTGCTGAACGCCGGTGTGCCGCTGAAGGCCCCCGTCGCCGGTATCGCCATGGGCCTGATCTCCCAGGAGATCGACGGCCAGACGCACTACGTCGCCCTCACCGACATCCTCGGTGCGGAGGACGCCTTCGGCGACATGGACTTCAAGGTCGCCGGCACCAAGGAGTTCGTGACCGCCCTCCAGCTCGACACCAAGCTGGACGGCATCCCGGCCTCCGTCCTGGCCGCGGCCCTCAAGCAGGCCCGCGACGCCCGCCTCCACATCCTCGACGTGATGATGGAAGCGATCGACACGCCGGACGAGATGTCCCCGAACGCCCCGCGGATCATCACCGTCAAGATCCCCGTGGACAAGATCGGTGAGGTCATCGGCCCCAAGGGCAAGATGATCAACCAGATCCAGGAGGACACCGGCGCCGAGATCACGATCGAGGACGACGGCACCATCTACATCGGTGCCGCCCAGGGCTCGCAGGCCGAGGCCGCCCGCGCCACGATCAACGGCATCGCCAACCCGACCATGCCGGAGGTCGGCGAGCGCTACCTGGGCACCGTCGTGAAGACGACGACCTTCGGCGCGTTCGTGTCGCTGCTCCCGGGCAAGGACGGTCTGCTGCACATCTCGCAGATCCGCAAGCTCGCCGGCGGCAAGCGCGTGGAGAACGTCGAGGACGTGCTCGCCGTGGGTGCCAAGGTCCAGGTCGAGATCGCCGAGATCGACTCCCGCGGCAAGCTCTCCCTGATCCCCGTGGTCGAGGGCGAAGAGGGCACCGCATCTGACAGCGGCTCCGCCGCGGGCGACAAGAAGGACGACACCGACAAGTGACGTCTCGTAGCTCCACGGCGACGGCCCGCACCTCTTCGGAGGCGCGGGCCGTCGCCCGTACCCAAACCCTCATCAAGGGCCAGAACGGCATCGGTACGGTCCGTAAGACCACCCTCCCCGGCGGTCTGCGCATCGTCACCGAGACCCTTCCCTCCGTCCGTTCCGCCACCTTCGGCATCTGGTCGCACGTCGGCTCCCGCGACGAGACCCCGACGTTGAACGGCGCCACGCACTACCTGGAGCACCTGCTCTTCAAGGGCACGTCGCGTCGTAGCGCGCTGGACATCTCCTCGGCGATCGACGCGGTCGGCGGCGAGATGAACGCGTTCACGGCCAAGGAGTACACGTGCTACTACGCGCGCGTGCTCGACACCGACCTCCCGCTCGCCATCGACGTCGTGTGCGACATGCTCACCGGCTCGCTGATCGAGCAGGCCGACGTGGACGCAGAGCGCGGGGTGATCCTCGAAGAGATCGCGATGACCGAGGACGACCCGGGCGACTGCGTGCACGACCTGTTCGCGCACACCATGCTCGGCGACACCCCCCTGGGCCGCCCGGTCCTCGGCACGGTCGACACGGTCAACGCCCTCAGCGCCGACCGCATCCGCCGCTTCTACAAGAAGCACTACGACCCGACGCACCTCGTCGTGACCTGCGCGGGCAACGTCGACCACAACAAGGTCGTACGCCAGGTCCGCGCCGCCTTCGAGAAGGCGGGCGCCCTCAGGGAGACCGCCGTTGAGCCGATAGCCCCGCGCGAGGGCCGCCGCGCCATCCGCACCGCGGGCCGCGTCGAACTGCTCGGCCGCAAGACCGAGCAGGCCCATGTCGTTCTCGGGATGCCGGGCCTGGCCCGCACCGACGAGCGCCGCTGGGCTCTCAGCGTCCTGAACACCGCCCTCGGCGGGGGTATGTCATCCCGCCTGTTCCAGGAGGTCCGCGAGAAGCGCGGCCTGGCCTACAGCGTGTACTCGTACACCTCGGGCTTCGCCGACTGCGGCCTCTTCGGCGTGTACGCGGGCTGCAGGCCGAGCCAGGTCCACGACGTGCTCAAGATCTGCCGCGACGAACTCGACCATGTCGCCGAGCACGGTCTCACGGACGAGGAGATCGGCCGCGCCATCGGCCAGCTCCAGGGCTCCACCGTGCTCGGCCTGGAGGACACCGGCGCGCTGATGAACCGTATCGGCAAGAGCGAACTGTGCTGGGGCGAGCAGTTGTCCGTCGACGACATGCTGGCCCAGATAGCGTCGGTCACCCCGGACGAGGTCCGTTCGGTCGCGGACGACATCCTGGGCGAGCGGCCCTCGTTGTCGGTCATCGGCCCGCTCAAGGACAAGCAGGCGTCCCGTCTGCACGAAGCGGTCGCGTAACACCCGTCTCCTGTTAGGAACCAAGCAATGAGCAAGCTGCGCGTGGCGGTCCTCGGTGCCAAGGGCCGGATCGGAGCCGAGGCGGTACGAGCCGTCGAGGCCGCCGAGGACATGGAGCTGGTGGCCGCGCTGGGCCGGGGCGACAAACTGGAAACGCTGGCCGAGACCGGCGCCCAGGTCGCGGTCGAGCTGACCACGCCGGCCTCGGTGATGGGCAACCTCGACTTCTGCGTCCGGCACGGCATCCACGCCGTCGTCGGCACGACGGGCTGGACCGACGAGCGCCTCGCCCAGCTGAGGAGCTGGCTGGCGCAGTTCCCGGAAACGGGTGTGCTCATCGCTCCGAACTTCTCCATCGGCGCCGTACTGACGATGAAGTTCGCCGAGGTGGCGGCCCCGTACTTCGAGTCCGTCGAGGTCGTCGAACTGCACCACCCGAACAAGGTGGACGCTCCCAGTGGCACCGCCACGCGCACCGCTCAGCTCATCGCCGCGGCCCGGGAGCGCGCGGGCAGCGCCCCGCAGCCCGACGCCACCGTCACCGCGCTGGACGGCGCCCGCGGCGCGAACGTCGACGGTGTCCCGGTGCACGCGGTCCGCCTGCGTGGCCTGCTCGCCCACCAGGAGGTCCTGCTCGGCGGCGAGGGCGAGACCCTCACCATCCGCCACGACTCCCTCCACCACAGCAGCTTCATGCCGGGCATCCTGCTCGGCGCCCGCCGCGTGGTCACGACTCCGGGCCTCACCTTCGGCCTGGAACACTTCCTGGACCTGAACTAAGAGCTATGCGCGCGAAGATCACATACGCCATCACGGCAGCCGTCCTGGTCGCCTACTTCGTGCTGGTCGGCTGGCGCGGAGTCCTGCTCATCCAGACCGGCACGGTCCTCACGATCACCTTCGGCGTCTCCGTCCTCATCCTGCCGGTGATCGGTGTCTGGTTCCTCTGGAAGAACACCCAGTTCGTCCGGAAGGCCAACCGGCTCGCCGCCGAGCTCGAGGCCGAAGGCGGCCTGCCCGTCGACGAGTTGAAGCGCACCCCGGGCGGCCGCATCGACCGCGACTCGGCCGACGAGGTCTTCGTCAGGCGCAAGGCCGAGACCGAGGACGCGCCGGGCGACTGGCGCAGCTGGTTCCGCCTCGCGGTCGCCTACCACGACGCCCGCGACACCCCGCGCGCCCGCAAGGCGATGCAGCGGGCGATCGCTCTGCACGAGGGCAGGTCTCCCGCGGAGGCCTGATACGGCGATACACCGAAGGGGCCGGTCCGCACAGTGCGGACCGGCCCCTTCGGCTTTGACGACCGACGACCGCTGCGGCTCAGCCGCGCCGGTACTCGTCGGCCCACACCTCGATGGAGTCCGCCGCCCGGTCGAAAGCCTCCATGCGCGCCAGGAAGTCGGAGTTGTGTGTGGTGAGCAGCGGCGGCAGGCCGTCCGCCGCACGATCCTTGCGTACGAGGATCAGCGCCTGCCCCTGTACGGTGCGCGGCAGCCCGAGCCAGCGCACCGGCTGTTGGACGGTGCGCACGGCGACGACCTGCTCCCAGGGAGCCGTACTCGAGTAGAAGAAGCTGACGCGGCGCAGCCCCTGCGCGCTCACCCAGACGCCCATCCGCAGCAGGCGTAGCGCGCACAGTATGACGGCCAGGGCCCCGACCAGAAACGCCACGGCGGCGGAGCGGCTCCCGGCGACCGCGGTGACCACGGCCGCGACGAGCACATACGACGCGAGCAACAGAATGAGCGCGGCGAGGGCCACCCGCCAGGGCCCGGGACGGTACGGGCGCCGCCAGCGAACGCGGTCGTCGAACGGCAGCGCGAGGTCGTCCGTCGCCTCGTCAAAAGCACGGTCCGCCGTCAGGAAGGGCAGGGGCACGACTGATCCTCACTCAATCCACGCATGGGCTATGCCCGGTGAGGCTACCTAGCCGGGTCCCGGCTCACCACCCTTGGGGGTCCGGAAGGGTCAGCGGTCGTCCGACGCTTCGGAATGCTGCGTCTTCGCGGGTGACTGATCCCCCGACAGGGCGGGCATCCCCAGGATCAGGGACCCGACGAGCCCGGCGACCAGGGTGAGCCCTATGAGCCACTGTCCGGCTACCTGTCCGGCGGACGCGCGGCGGCGGGGTGGGGGAGAGACATTGCTGCGAAACTTGTCGGCTTCGGCGATGAAGGCGAACGGTACGGGCTCGCGCCGACGGACCATGAGGTGCGCTTCTCCTTTGGAGGTTCGTAGGGATCCCAGTCACCAAAACAGACGTACGAGGATCGCAAATGGTGCCCAGTTTCACCAAATTCACAGAAGTTCGCCGGTGAATGTCGTGGCACGGTACTGAACGACCCGTTGTCAGTGTCGGGCCGTAGAGTGGACGCCGCCCGAGAGATGTGATCGGAAGGACCCTCCGCACCGTGACCGACACCCCCGCCGACGACCTCAAGCCCAGCTTTCGCAGCGATGTCACCGTCGAGCTGGTCAAGCACACCGCGTCCGACTCGGACGTGCTGTTCGCCGCCCGCGTCTCGACCGTCGGAGAGCAGTCTCTCGACGAGCTGAACAAGGACCCGGAGCGTTCCAAGGGCCTGCTGAACTACCTGATGCGGGACCGGCACGGCAGCCCCTTCGAGCACAACTCGATGACGTTCTTCATCAGCGCCCCGATCTTCGTCTTCCGTGAGTTCATGCGGCACCGCGTGGGCTGGTCGTACAACGAGGAGTCGGGCCGGTACCGGGAGCTGCAGCCGGTCTTCTACGTCCCGGACGAGTCCCGCAAGCTGGTCCAGGAGGGTCGCCCCGGCAAGTACGTCTTCGTCGAGGGCACCCAGGCCCAGCAGGAGCTCACGGGCCGTGTGATGGAGGACTCGTACCGGCAGGCGTACGAGGCGTATCAGGAGATGCTCGCCGCCGGCGTCGCCCGCGAGGTGGCCCGCGCCGTCCTCCCGGTCGGCCTCTTCTCCTCGATGTACGCCACGTGCAACGCACGCTCCCTGATGCACTTCCTCGGCCTGCGCACCCAGCACGAGCTCGCCAAGGTCCCGTCCTTCCCGCAGCGGGAGATCGAGATGGTCGGCGAGAAGATGGAGGCGGAGTGGGCCAAGCTCATGCCGCTCACGCACGCGGCCTTCAACGCCAACGGGCGCGTGGCGCCGTAGCGCGCTTCTGCACGCCTTCCGGCACAGGTGTACGGATCATCCGAGCGAAGTGTCCGTATTGCGGCACTTCGAGAAGTTCATCTAGCCTGATCAAACGGACCCGGCACTGCTTGAACCCCCGAGCAGGCAGTGCCGGGCTCCGCATTTATCCCGCTTTGTCGTGTCCCCTGAGGGCAGACCACGCGTTGAGCAGCGAGTAGCGTGTTACCCATGGCTCCGACCTCCACTCCGCAGACCCCCTTCGGGCGGGTCCTCACCGCCATGGTCACGCCCTTCACGGCGGACGGCGCACTCGACCTCGACGGCGCGCAGCGGCTCGCTACCCACCTGGTGGACGCAGGCAACGACGGCCTGATCGTCAACGGCACCACCGGTGAGTCCCCGACCACCAGCGACGCGGAGAAATCGGATCTCGTACGAGCCGTACTGGCCGCGGTCGGCGACCGCGCCCACATCGTCGCCGGCGTCGGCACGAACGACACCCACCACAGCATCGAGCTCGCCCGCGCCGCCGAGAAGGCCGGGGCGCACGGCCTGCTGACCGTGACGCCGTACTACAACAAGCCCCCGCAGGAGGGCCTGTACCGGCACTTCTCGGCCATCGCCGACGCCACCGAGCTGCCGGTGATGCTCTACGACATCCCGGGTCGCAGCGGTGTACCGATCAGCACCGAAACCATGGTGCGGCTCGCCGAGCACCCACGTATCGTCGCCAACAAGGACGCCAAGGGAGACCTCGGCCGGGCCAGCTGGGCCATCGCCCGCTCCGGCCTCGCCTGGTACTCCGGCGACGACATGCTCAACCTGCCGCTGCTCTCCGTGGGCGCGGTCGGTTTCGTCTCCGTGGTCGGCCACGTCGTCACCCCGGAGCTGCGGGCCATGCTCGACGCGTACGTCTCGGGCGACGTCCAGAAGGCCACCGAGATCCACCAGAAGCTGCTCCCGGTGTTCACCGGCATGTTCCGCACTCAGGGCGTCATCACGACCAAGGCCGCGCTGACCCTCCAGGGCCTGCCCGCAGGACCGCTGCGCGCCCCGATGGTCGAGCTGTCGCCCGAGGAGACCGCCCAGCTCAAGATCGATCTTGCCGCCGGCGGGGTACAGCTCTAATCACAGACTTCACAACTGAATACGCACGACCACGCAGGCCACCGGGCCTGCAACCCACCAGACAACTGCTACTGCACGAACGTCACGCGCGCCACGTGCCTTGCCAGGTACGTGGCGCGCGTGGTGAGGAGAGTCTTTTGAGTCATCCGCATCCTGAACTCGGCGCTCCGCCGAAGCTCCCGAAGGGTGGCCTGCGCGTCACCCCGCTCGGCGGCCTCGGCGAAATCGGCCGGAACATGACCGTCTTCGAATACGACGGCCGCCTGTTGATCGTCGACTGCGGAGTGCTCTTCCCTGAAGAGGAGCAGCCCGGAATCGACCTGATCCTGCCGGACTTCACGTCCATCAGGGACCGTCTCGACGACATCGACGGCATCGTCCTCACGCACGGCCACGAGGACCACATCGGCGGTGTCCCGTTCCTCCTGCGCGAGAAGCCGGACATCCCGCTGATCGGCTCCAAGCTGACCCTCGCTCTCATCGAGGCGAAGCTCCAGGAGCACCGCATCCGCCCCTACACGCTCGAAGTCGCGGAGGGCCACCGCGAGCGCATCGGCCCCTTCGACTGCGAGTTCGTGGCGGTCAACCACTCCATCCCGGACGCCCTCGCGGTCGCCATCCGCACCCCCGCGGGCATGGCGGTCCACACCGGCGACTTCAAGATGGACCAGCTCCCGCTGGATGGTCGGCTCACGGATCTACACGCGTTCGCACGGCTGAGCGAGGAGGGCATCGACCTCCTTCTCTCGGACTCCACGAACGCCGAGGTTCCGGGCTTCGTGCCGCCCGAGCGCGACATCTCGAACGTGCTGCGCCAGGTCTTCGCCGGCGCCAGCAAGCGGATCATCGTGGCGAGCTTCGCCAGCCACGTGCACCGCATCCAGCAGATTCTGGACGCGGCCCACGAGTACGGCCGCAGGGTCGCCTTCGTCGGCCGCTCGATGGTCCGGAACATGGGCATCGCACGGGATCTGGGCTACCTGAAGGTCCCGCCGGGCCTGGTAGTGGACGTCAAGACGCTGGACGACCTCCCGGAACACGAGATCGTGCTCGTCTGTACCGGATCGCAGGGTGAGCCGATGGCGGCCCTCTCCCGGATGGCGAACCGCGACCACCAGATCCGCATCGTCCAGGGCGACACGGTGATCCTGGCCTCCTCGCTCATCCCGGGCAACGAGAACGCGGTCTACCGCGTCATCAACGGCCTGACCCGCTGGGGCGCCAATGTCGTCCACAAGGGCAACGCCAAGGTGCACGTCTCGGGCCACGCCTCCGCGGGCGAACTGCTGTACTTCTACAACATCTGCAGGCCGCGGAACCTGATGCCGGTGCACGGCGAATGGCGCCACCTGCGCGCCAACGCCGAGCTCGGCGCCCTGACCAACATCCCGCACGACCGCATCGTCATCGCCGAGGACGGCGTTGTCGTCGACCTCGTCGGAGGCAAGGCCAAGATCACAGGCAAGGTTCAGGCGGGTTACGTGTACGTCGACGGCCTCTCGGTCGGCGATGTCGGCGAGCCCGCGCTCAAGGACCGCAAGATCCTCGGCGACGAGGGCATCATCTCGGTCTTCTTGGTGATCGACTCCAGTACGGGCAAGATCACCGGCGGTCCGCACGTCCACGCGCGTGGTTCGGGCATCGATGACTCCGCCTTCGGGGATGTCATCCCGAGGATCACGGAGGTCCTTGAACGCTCGGCGCAGGACGGCGTGGTCGAGCCCCACCAGATGCAGCAGCTCATCCGCCGCACGCTCGGCAAGTGGGTCTCGGACAACTACCGCCGACGTCCGATGATCCTCCCGGTCGTCGTCGAGGTCTGACCCCATCCCACGCGCCAACCCGGAGCGGGGCGCCTCGATTTGCATCGAGGCGCCCCGCTCCAGTAGGTTTACGGCTCCGCCTGAGGGGAACCCGGCATGACTGAGTGCCAGGAACCACCTCGAGCGGGACGGAAATTCCGACTCAGAATCTCTGATAAAGTCGGAACCGCCGGAAAGGGAAACGCGAAAGCGGAAACCTGGAAAGCGCCGAGGAAATCGGATCGGGAAACGGTCTGATAGAGTCGGAAACGCAAGACCGAAGGGAAGCGCCCGGAGGAAAGCCTGAGAGAGTCTCTCGGGTGAGTACAAAGGAAGCGTCCGTTCCTTGAGAA
>NZ_JBTLMO010000065.1:0-41479 GCF_054462255.1 Streptomyces sp. SD15
AGACAGCTCCCACCCCACCGGAGGTCTTCGCCACGTTCAAGACCCGACCAGTGTCAACAACGCTCGTGATCAATACACCTAGGACCGAGCACCTGGGCAGCGCGGTCCGTGGCGCTCGGCGTTCGCCAGGCAGAACTCGCCGCACGACCACACCGGCCGCGTCGAAGCCGATGACGTCCCGGATACGGGATCGGGGGCCTCTCCCGTGGTCGGCGACGACTCGTCACGCATCAACCCTCGTCGATCCGGGGTTCTTCCCGCCTCGGCGAGCCACCACCCCGCGTCTCGCCGCTGAGGCGCACATCACAGCCCGACCCGCCCATCGGGTGGTACAGTGCGGTCAGCACTTGTGTACGCCCAGTCTCGGGCGCCGGTGCCGGTTCCACCTCCTTTTCGCTGATACGCCCGTCGTTGTCCGACCGGTGGACCAGCTTCTCCACATCACCTCTCGAGATCGAGTGCGGTGTCTGCCGTACCGAAGTGATGTTCCCCGCCGCAGCGAGGCGTGAGCACGCCGCCTCCCCCGGCACATCCCCCCTCCTCATGACTTCATGAAACCGTCCTCGAAAGGACCCCCTCTCATGACCACCACACTCGAACACCCTCCTGTACAGCAGAAGCTCCCGGCCCAGGCCGCCACCGGTGTCCTCGACATCGCGCACAACGGGCAGGGGTACCTGCGCGCCGCCGAGAGCCTGCTGCCCACACCGACCGACGTCCAGGTCTCCGCCGCGCTGATCCGCCGTCACGGCCTGCGCAAGGGCGACACCGTCGAAGGTGTACGCGGCGGCCCGCGCGCCCTCGCCGAGGTCGAGCGGATCAACGGACGTACGCCCGAAGAGCTGCGCCGCCGCCCGCACTTCCGCGACCTCACCCCGCTGCACCCGCGCGACCGGCTCCGCCTGGAACACCCGGCGAGCGGCATGGCAGGACGCCTCGTCGACCTGGTCTCGCCCGTCGGCAAGGGTCAGCGCGGCCTGATCGTCGCCCCGCCCAAGACCGGCAAGACGGTGCTGCTCCAGCAGATCGCCGCCGCCGTCGCGGGCAACCACCCGGAATGCCACCTGATGGTGGTGCTGCTCGACGAGCGGCCCGAAGAAGTGACCGACATGCGGCGCTCCGTCCGGGGCGAGGTCTTCGCCTCGACCTTCGACAAGACGCCGAAGCAGCACATCGCGCTCGCCGACCTCGTCATCGAGCGCGCCAAGCGGCTCGTCGAGCAGGGCGAGGACGTCGTCATCCTGATGGACTCCCTCACCCGGCTGTGCCGGGCGCACAACAACGCCGCCGCCGCCGGTGGCCGCACCCTCAGCGGCGGCGTCGACGCCGCCGCGCTGCACGGCCCCAAGCGGTTCTTCGGTGCCGCGCGCCTCGCCGAGGAGGGCGGCTCGCTCACCATCCTCGCCACCGCCCTGGTGGAGACCGGCTCCCGCGCCGACGACTTCTTCTTCGAGGAGCTCAAGGGCACCGGCAACATGGAACTCCGCCTCGACCGGACCCTCGCCTCCCGCCGGGTGTTCCCGGCCGTCGACATCACCCCGTCCGGCACCCGCCGCGAGGAACTTCTCCTGCCCACGGCCGAGTTGACCGCCGTACGGGGTCTGCGTCGTGCCCTGCAGACGCGGGACGGCCAGGCGAACCTGGAAACCCTCCTGGAGCGGATGCGCACCACCCCGGACAACGCGACCTTCCTGCGCCAGGTCCAGCCGACCCTGCCGGCCGCCTGAACCCTCCCAGGAACCCCTGTCGGCGACCCTTTCGCGTGCGGCATCCGGGTGCACGATCCCCTCACCCGGGCCTGGCACCCCGGCATACAGCGACTCCGTTCCTACGTTTGCGGTATGACTATCGGATTCTCATCCCGCGTCGCAGTCTCCCGCGTCACCGTCTCCTGCTCCGCCGTCTGCGTGGTCGGCGCCCTGGCCCTCGCGCCAGGTGCGGCCGTCGCCCGTATCAGCGCGGACCCGGGTCTGCCGAGACCCGTGACCTCCCAGGAGCCGTCGCTCCACCGGTCCGGGACGCAGGTACGGCCACGCACCGAGGCGCCCGAGGTCCCGGACCTCTCCGCGCTGTCGTGGCTGGTGGCCGACGCCCGCACCGGCGCGGTGCTCGCCGCGCACAACGCACACCGCAAGCTGCCGCCCGCCAGCACCCTGAAGACCCTGTTCGCCCTCACCGTGCTCCCGGCGCTGCCCGGCGGCGTCCCCCACACCGTCACCGAGGAGGAGCTCGAAGGGATCGGCGAAGGCAGCAGCCTCGTGGGCGTCCGCGAGGGGCACACCTACCGCGTGGCCGACCTGTGGCGCGGTGTCTTCCTCAACTCCGGCAACGACGCCGTGCACGTACTGGCCGCGATGAACGGCGGCTGGAAGTCCACGGCCGCCCGGATGCAGGCCAAGGCCCGTGCACTCGGCGCCCTCGACACCCACGTCGTCTCACCCGACGGATACGACGCACCCGGCCAGGTCTCGTCGGCGTACGACCTCGCGGTCTTCGCGCGGGCCGGGCTGCGCAACCCGGAATTCGCGCGGTACTGCTCGACCGCCGTGTCCACCTTCCCCGGCGACGGCTACGCGTACGAGATCCACAACACCAACCGACTGCTGACCGGCGCCGACGGAGTGGACGAGTACCCGGGCCTGATCGGCGTCAAGAACGGCTACACCACCGAGGCCGGCAACACGCTCGTCGCCGCCGCGCGGCGGGACGGGCGCACCCTCATCGTCACGGTGATGAACCCTCAGGAGGGCGACGGAGGCACGGTGTACGAGGAGGCGCGCGAGCTGCTCGACTGGGGTTTCGCCGCGAACGGGCGCGTCCACCCCGTCGGGTCGATCCTCGATACCCGGGCCGTACCGGCAGCGGGACCCGGCGCCGAGCCCGTGGCCCCGCTTTCCAAGAACGACGGCCCCGGCTGGCCCGAGGCTGCCGGCATCGTGGGCGCGGCCGCTCTGGGAGCGGCAGCAGTGGCCCTCGCTCTGCGCCTCAAGGTCGGGCGGCTCACGCGCGACTGACCGACCGGCAGCCACAGCAGCAGCCCCAGCGTGATCCACGTATACGTGTTGCTGCCGAGGAATCCGTCGAGGCCGGACGAGTCGTCGAACCACAGCCACACCACGCTGCTGCACAGCACCGCGTACAGGGCGGCGGCGACGCGCAGCCGGTGCCGGTGCAGCAGCACGGCGAAGGACGGCAGCAGCCAGACCAGGTGATGCACCCAGGTGATCGGGCTGACCAGGCAGGCGGCGAGTCCGGTCAGGGCGAACGCGGCCGTCCAGTCCTCGTCGGCCAGGGCACGGGACGTCCGCCACGCCCACACGCACAGGACCACCAGGACGGCCGACGCCCAGGCGGCCCTGCTCGGCTCACCCGGTGCCGCGAGCCGGGCCAGGACGCCCTCCAAGGACTGGTTGGAGACATAGGCCAGGCGGCCGATGCGGTCGGTGTCCCACAACGCCTCGGTCCAGTAGAAGCGCGACGCCTCCGGCGCCACCCAGGCCGCCAGCGCGGTGGCCGCCGCGGCGACGGCCGTGGCGACCCCCGCGGCGCGCCGGCGGCCGGCAAGCAGCAGCAGGGCGATGAAGATCGCGGGAGTCAGCTTGATCGCGGCGGCCAGTCCGATGCCGACGCCCGCCCAGCGGCCCCGGCCGGTCGACAGCAGCCACGCGTCGCTCAGCACGAGGGCCAGCAGCAGGAGGTTGACCTGCCCGAAGCTGAAGGTGTCGCGGACCGGTTCGAGCAGGGCAAGGAGACAGCCCGCGAGCGCGAACCCGAACCACCCGTAGCGGCGCAGCGCGGGCCCGACCAGGATCCACACCACAGCGGCCAGCGCCGCAAGATTGAGCAGCAGCGCGACGGCGATCGCGGTGTGCAGCCCGACCAGCGTCATCGGCAGCATGCCGAGGGCGGCGAACGGCGGATAGGTGAAGCCGTACGTCGTCCCCGGCAGCAGGTAGTCGTAGATCCGGCCGTCGTGATGGGCCCAGGCGTCGACGGTGCCGTAGTAGACACGCAGGTCGAACCAGTCACGGAGCAGCGGCACGGTGGCGGTGAACACACCGATGGCGACGGCCAGTCCGCACACGAGGAGCAGGCGTCGGCCATTCGTGGCGAGCCCCTTCACGCCGTCCGCCCCAGCACCGGTGCCTGCGCCGCCTGATGCGCCTGCCAGAGCACGACGAGGGCGAGCGCTCCCCCGGAGACGGCCAGGATCACCTGGTCGGCGTCCGGTGGGGCTCCACTCGGCAGCACGGCGAGGGCGAGGACTCCGCTGGCGGCCGCGACCCGGTGGCGCACCGAACCGCTCGGCGCCGCCGCGGCGATGAGGAACAGGCCCCACAGGGCGTACCAGGGGCGGATCGCCGGACCGAACACGGCGACCGCCGCCAGGCTCAGGCCCAGCGCGTAGATCGGGCCGGGCTTCAGGCGCAGCCATATGAACAGGACGAGGATCACGGTCACCACCAGTCCGGTCGCGTGCCAGACGGGCAGCGCGAACGGGGCGAGGCCGCTGCCGAGTTCCTTGAGCAGGGAGCCGGTGACACGGCCGAGCACGCTGGTGGGCGACCAGTTGTGCGGGGAGATGGGGGTCTTCAGGGCCGCGATCCAGCCGTAGCCGGTGCCCGCCGCCGCGGTGGCCGCGACGGTGGTGGCGAGCGCGACCGCGGTCGTGGTCAGGACGGTCCGCACCGCTCCGCGGCGTCCGCGCAGCGCCACGACCGCCAGCAGACCGAGCACGGCGGGTGCCTTGACCAGCGCGGCGAGGGTGATGAGGACGACGCCCAGCAGGTGCCAACGGCCGCGCGCGGCAACCAGGCCGAGGCCGAGCAGCCCGAGCATGATGGCGTCATTGTGCGCACCGGCCACCAGGTGCAGGAGGACGAGGGGATTGAGCACGCCCAGCCACAGCGCGGCGGCCGGATCGGCGCCGCTGTGCCGGGCGAGGCGGGGCAGCGCCGCCGCCATCAACGCGACGCCGAGCAGGGCGACCAACCGCATGCCGAGCAGCCCGGCCGGAATCTCCCCGCGCGTCAGCCCGGACAACGTGGACGCGACGGCGAGGAAGACCGGTCCGTACGGCGTGGTGGTCTGCTGCCACACGGGCGCCACCTCGTCGGCGAGTGGCCCGCCCAGCTGGGCGGGCCCGTACGCGTACACGTCGATGTGCGCGTCGACCATGGCGCCCTGCGCGAGATAGCTGTACACGTCCCGGCTGAACAGCGGCGGCGCGAGCAGCAGCGGCGCCGCCCACGCGGCCAGCACCAGGAGCAGGGCGCGCGGGGTGGGCGGCTCGGGACCCCGTACGACGGTGCCGAGCAGCGCCCATGCGGCGATCAGCAGGACGACGCCGAAGTACACACCGACCAGGCCGAGTACGGCGCGGCCGGAGCCGGGGGCGAGGAAGTCCCGCGCGGGCAGGGCTCCGGCCGTTTCGCCGCCGAGGGCGAGGAAGGCCGTGCCGGCCAGGCCCAGGGCCTGGCAACGACGGAGATCGATGGGGAAAGCCATGGCCAACACTCGGGCAGTGTGTCAACTACGGGTGGCCGGAAAGCGACGCGGTGCCCTCCGGGCGGGGGCTGTGGGGTGACCTGCGGGTGGGTCGTCGGGTGCCGGTTCGGCGTGGCTGGTCACGCCCACGCGGCGGAGCCGCACATGGCACAGCCCCGCGCCCCTGACGGGGGCACGGACGAGCCCCACTGGAACACCGACTAGAACACCGACAGCCCCGTCAGTGTCGTGAAGCGGTCCAAGGCCGTCACCCCCGTCACCGAGTTGCCGCGTTCGTCGAGGCCGGGGCTCCATACGCACAGCGTGCAGCGGCCCGGTACGACCGCGATGATGCCGCCGCCGACGCCGCTCTTGCCGGGCAGGCCGACCCGGTAGGCGAAGTCGCCCGCCGCGTCGTACGTGCCGCAGGTCAGCATGACCGCGTTGACCTGCTTGGCCTGGCTGCGGGTGAGCAGCCGGGAGCCGTCGGCGCGGATGCCGTGCCGGGCCAGGAAACCCGTGGCGAGCGCGAGGTCGGCGCAGGACGCGGCTATCGAGCACTGGCGGAAGTACTGGTCGAGGAGTACCGGCACCGGGTTGTCGATGTTGCCGTACGACGCCATGAAATGGCCGAGGGCCGCGTTGCGGTCGCCGTGGGTGGCCTCGGAGGCGGCGACGTCCTTGTCGAACGTCAGCGAAGGGTTGCCGCTCTCGGCACGCAGGAAATCCAGCAGCGTGCCGGCCGCGTCGCCGGTACGGGTCTGCAGTCGGTCGGTGACGACGAGGGCACCCGCGTTGATGAAGGGATTCCGCGGGATGCCGTTCTCGTACTCCAGTTGGACCAGCGAGTTGAAGGGGTTGCCGGAGGGCTCGCGGCCGACGTGCTCCCACAGCTCGTCGCCCTCGCGGGCCAGGTCGAGGGCGAGGGTGAAGACCTTGGTGATGGACTGCGTGGAGAACGGCTGCCGCCAGTCCCCCACTCCGTACACCGTGCCGTCGAGCTCGGCCACGGCCATGCCGAAGCGGCGCGGGTCGCAGGCGGCCAGCGCCGGGATGTAGTCGGCGGGCCGCCCGCGGCCGGGTGTCTGCTCGATCTCGGTGGCGATGCGCTCCAGGACCGGCTGAAAGGGCAGGGACGGGGACATGATCACCATTCTGCCGTCCGCCCGGCCCCGGTGCTCATCGGTTCGGACCTCCTGGGTTCAGACCGCCTGCGGGGTGCCGCTGCCGGCGAGCACCTCGGGGCGCAGCAGGGCCTCGAGCCGCTCGGCGGGCAACAGCCCCTTCTCCAAGACCAGTTCGGCCACGCCGCGCCCGGTCGCGAGGGCCTCCTTGGCGATGTCGGTGGCGGCCGTGTACCCGATGTACGGGTTGAGGGCGGTCACCAGGCCGATGGAGTTCTCGACCGCGGCGCGCAGCACCTCCGTGTTGGCGGTGATCCCGGTGACACAGCGCTCGGCAAGAGTCAGGCAGGCCGTCCGCAGATGGGTGATGCTCTCGGAGAGGGAGTGCAGGATGATCGGCTCGAAGGCGTTGAGCTGGAGTTGACCGGCCTCCGCGGCCATGGTGATGGTGACGTCGTTGCCGATCACCTCGAAGGCGACCTGGTTGACGACCTCGGGGATCACCGGGTTGACCTTGCCGGGCATGATGCTCGAACCGGCCTGCACCGGCGGCAGGTTGATCTCGCCCAGGCCCGCGCGCGGCCCGGAGGACAGCAGGCGCAGGTCGTTGCAGCTCTTGGAGAGCTTCACGGCGATCCGCTTGAGCACGCCGGACATCTGGACGAAGGCGCCGCAGTCCTGGGTGGCCTCGACCAGGTTGGCGGCGGTGACCAGCGGCAGCCCGGTGATGTCGGCGAGATGGCGGCGGGCGGCATCCGCGTATCCGGCGGGAGCGTTGAGCCCGGTGCCGATCGCGGTGGCACCGAGGTTGATCTCGTGGATCAACTCGACGGCCTCGGCCAGTCGGCTGCGGTCCTCGTCGAGCATCACCGCGTACGCCGAGAACTCCTGCCCGAGCGTCATGGGCACCGCGTCCTGGAGCTGCGTTCGCCCCATTTTCAGCACGTCACGGAACTCGAAGGCCTTGGCGGCGAACGCGTCCTGGAGCACGGCCATCGCCTTGAGCAGCCCGCGCACCGCGAAGACGGTGGCGACCTTGACGGCGGTCGGATAGACGTCGTTGGTGGACTGGCCGAGATTGACGTCCTCGTTGGGGTGCAGGTACTGGTACGCGCCCTTGGCGTGGCCGAGGAGCTCCAACGCCCGGTTGGCGACGACCTCGTTGGCGTTCATGTTCGTGGAGGTGCCGGCGCCGCCCTGGATGACGTCGACGACGAACTGGTCGTGCAGCTTGCCGTCCCGGATCTCCCGGCAGGCCGCGACGATGGCCATGGCCTTCTCCGGGACGAGCAGGCCGAGTTCCTCGTTGGCCCGGGCGGCGGCCTCCTTGACGGCGGCCAGGGCGTCGATCAGGTGCGGGTAGGCGGAGATCGGCGTTCCCGTGATGGGGAAGTTCTCCTTGGCGCGCAGGGAGTGGATGCCCCAGTACGCCTCGGCGGGGACGTCGCGGTCTCCGAGCAGGTCGTGTTCGCTGCGGTGGGCTGCGGCGGTCATGGCGGTACGGGTCCTCTTTCGGAGGGCGGATACGGGCGTGCGGGTGTGCGGGAAGGGATCTGCAGGGAAGGCGGAGGGGGAGCGGGTCAGGCGTTACATGGAGCGCGGCGGGAGCGGGTCGAGTGTCCGGGCGGGTCGGATGCTGCCCACCACCGCGCCGCCCCCGAGGAGCGGCACGGACGCGAACTCCGCGAGTGCCGCCGGGTCGACCCCGGCGCGGGCGAGGGCGGCCGCGGCCACCGGGCCGCGCGCCCGGTCCGCGCCGTCGGCGATCTTCACCGCGACGGCCCGACCGTCCGGCAGCGCGGCCATCTGGACACCTTCGAAGCCGTCCTTGGTGAGCAGTCCCGGCACGGCCCGCATCATCGCGGCGACATCGCGACCGGAGCCGGACGCCATCTCGGCGTGCTCACGCATCGCATCGGCCACGCGCGCCTCGGGTGTGCCCGGCGGGGCGGTGGCGATCCGGGCCGCGGCGCGCGCCAGCCCATGCAGCGAGACGGCGAAGAGGGGCGCGCCGCAGCCGTCGACGGTCACCTGGGCGACGGCCTGCCCGGTGAGGTCCTCGACGATCTCCGCGACGGCCTGTTGGAGGGGGTGCGCGGGGTCGAGGTAGTCGTCGAGGGACCAACCGCTCAGCCGGGCGGTCATCAGCATGGCGGCGTGCTTGCCGGAGCAGTTCTGTGCGAGCCGGGACGGCAGCCGCCCCGCGCGGATCCAGGCGTCGCGCACGACCGGGTCGTACGGCAGGTCCGGCACATTGCGCAGGTCGTCCTCGGTGACTCCGGCCAGCTCCAGGATCCGCCGGGTGCCGACCAGGTGCCGTTCCTCGCCGGAGTGGCTGGCCGCGGCCAGCGAGAGCAGCTCGCCGTCCAACGGGAGCCCGGCCCGAAGCATCGCGACGGCCTGGACGGGCTTGAGCGCGGAGCGCGGATAGAAGGCGGCTTCGATGTCACCGATCTGGAGTTCCACCCTCCCGTCGGCGGCCAGCACGACCACCGAGCCGTAGTGGATGCCTTCGACGACTCCACCGCGGACGAGATGCGCGACAGGGGCGTGGAAGGGCTCGCGGATCGCCGGGGCCGCGGCGACAGGGGCCGCAGCGAGGGGGGCAGCGTCGACCGAGGCGGCGTACGTCGTGGTCCGGCTCATGCGTCCACTCCGTCGCGTATACCGGAGACCCGGCGGCGCACCCCGTACCACCCGGCGACGAGCGCCGCGGCGATCAGCGGCAGACACAGCACGGTGGTGCGTCCCGCTCCCCCGTCGGCGTACATCAGGACCAGTACGGAGACGAGGAAGCCGATCGTCACGATCTCGGTCCACGGGGAGCCGGGCAGGCGGTAACTCGGCCTGGTCAGCTCGCCGTTCTGCGTCTTCCGCCAGAACATCATGTGACAGAGCATGATCATGCCCCAGGTGGCGAGGATGCCGATCGCGGCGAAGTTCAGGACGATCTCGAAGGCGTCGGCGGGGACCACGAAGTTGAGGCCGACACCGAGGACGCAGATGCCGCTGGTCAGCAGGATGCCGCCGTACGGGACCTGGCTGCGGCTCATCACGCCGGTGAACCTGGGGGCGGAGCCGGACATCGCCATGGAGCGCAGGATGCGGCCGGTGGAGTACAGGCCGGAGTTGAGCGAGGACATGGCCGCGGTGAGGACGACCAGGTTCATCACGCCGCCCGCCGCGGGGATGCCGATGTTCGACAGCACGGTGACGAAGGGGCTCTCGCCGGACGTGTACTTGTTCCAGGGCAGCAGCATCGACAGGAGGACCACGGAGCCGACGTAGAAGAGGCCGACACGCCACATGATGGAGTTGATGGCCTTCGGCATGATCTTCTCGGGGTTCTCGGTCTCGCCCGCCGCGACGCCGACCAGTTCGACCGAGGCGTAGGCGAAGACGACGCCCTGGATGATGAGCAGCATCGGCAGCAGGCCGCTGGGGAAGACGCCGCCGTTGTCGGTGATCAGGGACGGGCCGGGGCTGTGGCCGTCGACCGGGTGCTGGGTGACCAGCAGGAAGATGCCGATGAGCATGAAGATGACGAGCGCGCTCACCTTGATGATCGCGAACCAGAACTCCAGTTCGCCGAACAGGCGTACGGATATGAGGTTCACGGTGAGGACGACGGCGAGCGCGATGAGCGCGATCACCCACTGCGGGATGTCGGAGAACATGCCCCAGTAGTGGGTGTAGACGGCCACGGCCGTGATGTCGGCGATGCCCGTGGTGGCCCAGTTCAGGAAGTACATCCAGCCCGCGACGTACGCGCCCTTCTCGCCGAGGAACTCCCGGGCGTACGACACGAAGGCGCCGGAGGACGGCCGGTACAGGACGAGTTCGCCCAGCGCGCGGACGACCAGGAAAGCGAAGATGCCGCAGACCGCGTAGGCGAGGAACAGCGAGGGGCCGGCGTCGGCGAGCCGGCCGCCCGCACCGAGGAACAGGCCGGTGCCGATGGCGCCACCGATGGCGATCATGTTGACGTGCCGGGCCTTCAGCGACTTGCTGTAGCCGGCGTCTCCGGCGTCGACATGACCGGTCGCTCTGCGCGTCTCGGTCTGCAGGGATTGCTCGCTCACGCCTCGGGTCCGCCTTCCGTGGGGGTGTCCGTGCGCGCGGGGCGCACGATGTCGGTGAGGGTCGTCGAGACCCGATCGAGGTGGTGGGACATGGCCTGCACCGCGTCGTGCTCACTGCGGTCGATCAGCGCTTCGACGATCGCCCGGTGCTCGCGGTTGGACTGCTCGCGCCGGCCGCCCAGTTCGTTGAGGAACGCCGACTGGCGGGCCAGCGCGTCGCGGATCTCCTCGATCACCCGGCGGAAGACCGGGTTCTGCGCGGCCTGCGCCACCGCGAGGTGGAAGAGCGTGTCCATCGCGACCCACGCGGTGGTGTCGGTCTCCTGTTCCATGCGGTCCAGCAGGTGCGCCAGGTGGTCGAGGTCCTCGGGCGTGCGCCGTACGGCGGCGTAGCCCGCGACCGGGATCTCGACGTGCCGCCGGACTTCGAGCAGGTCACTGGCCGCGTAGTCGCCGAAGGTGGGGTCCTCGACGGTGTTGGCGACGACGAAGGTGCCCTTGCCGGTCTTGGAGACCGTCAGACCCATCGTCTGCAGGGCCCGCAGCGCCTCGCGGAGCACGGGCCGGCTGACCTCGAGCGTGCGGCACAGCTCCGCCTCCGAGGGGAGCTTGTCCCCGACCACGTACTGACCGCGCTCGATGGCGCTGCGCAGATGACCGAGGACCGCTTCCATGGCGCTGATGCGCCGCGGCGCCGAGCCAGCTGTCTGGCTGTCTGACAGGTTCACGGGCTGATCCTCCGGGTGACGAGCGGGGGCTGTCAAGGGGTGCGGAAACTAAACTTTCAGGGGACGTGAAGCCTGAATATTCGCTTTACGTCCCCTGAACGGTCGGCGAGCCGACCCGCGCGGCCCGTTCGTGCTCGCCGCTCAGCCGGCGAGCACGCCGGTGCCGAGCAGCCCGAACAGCGCCAGGCCGATCACGATCCGGTAGATCACGAAGGCGTTGAAGGAGTGCTTGGCGACGAACTTCAGCAGCCAGGAGATCGAGCCGTACGCGACCACGAACGAGACGATCGTGCCGACGGCCAGCGGGGCGGCACCCACCCCCGTACCCAGGGCGTCCTTGAGCTCGTACAGACCGGCGCCGGTCAGGGCCGGGATACCGAGGAAGAAGGAGAGCCGGGTGGCCGCGACACGGTCCAGGTCGAGGAGGAGCGCGGTCGACATGGTGGCGCCGGAGCGCGAGAAGCCCGGGAAGAGCAGCGCGAGGATCTGCGAACCCCCGACCAGCATCGCGTCCTTGAACGAGGTGTCGTCCTCGCCGCGCTTGTGCCGGCCCATCTGGTCCGCCGCCCACATCACACCGCTGCCGACGATCAGCGAGGCCGCGACCACCCACAGCGAGGCGAGCGGCCCCTGGATGAGCGGCTTCGCCGCCAGGCCCACGATCACGATCGGGATGGTCGCGTAGATGACCCACCAGGCGAACTTGTAGTCGTGGTGGTACCGCTCCTCGCGGTCGCGCAGGCCCCGGCCCCAGGCGGAGAGGATCCGCACGATGTCCTTGAAGAAGTACACGAGCACGGCGGCGATCGCGCCGACCTGGATGACCGCGGAGAACCCGACGACGGCGTCGTCGTCGACGGGGATGCCCATCAGCCCCTCAACGATCTTGAGATGGCCGGTGGAGGAGACGGGGAGGAACTCGGTCACTCCCTCGACGGCCCCGAGGACGACGGCCTGACCGACGCTGATGACGCTCATGGAATCCAGTTCTGAGGAGTTGGTCGACAGTGCTGTAGACAGTCTTACTACGCGCGCGTGCCGTCCCGGCGCCTACGTCCACAAAGCTTGGGCAAACCAGACGCCCGCGAACGCCGCGCCGAGCCCGGCGGCCACGCTCACGATCACGTTCGCGGCAGCGTAGAGCCCCGCGCCGGTCTCGGTGAGTCGCAGTGTCTCGTACGAGAACGTCGAGTACGTGGTCAGCGCGCCGCACAGGCCGGTGCCGAGGAACAACTGAAGGTGCGAGTCCGCGGCGCCCGCGGTGATTGCGCCGGTCAGCAGGCCGAGGATCAGCGAGCCGACGACGTTGACGGCGAGGGTGCCCCAGGGGAAGACCGTGTCGTGCCTGGTCCGCACCACGCGGTCGGTCAGGTAGCGAAGGGGTGCGCCGAGCATTCCGCCGACGATCACCAGCAGCCAGTTCACGCCTATTTCTTACCTTCCCAGAGCGCGGCGGGTCGCCGTCACCGCGAGCCATACCGCCGCGAGCGCCGCGAACAGGGTCGCGGCGAGATAGGCGAACCCGGTTCCGACGTGGCCCGCGTCGATGAGTCTCTGGATGTCGACGGCGTACGTCGAGAAGGTGGTGAAGCCCCCCAGCACACCGGTGCCGAAGAAGGGCCGCACCAGCCGGTGGGCCGCCCACACGTCGGTGATGACGACCATGAAGACGCCGATCACGGCGCAGCCGACGACATTGACCCAGAACGTGGTCCACGGGAATCCGCCCGTCTGCGTGGGCCACAGCAGCGCCGCCCCGTAGCGGGCGGTGGCGCCGATGCCGCCGCCGAGCGCGACCATCGCGACGACCGGTCCCTGACCCTGCCACGGGGACGCGGAGCGCGCGGGCGGGCGATCGGGGACGTCGGCCCTCTCGGGGTGCGGGACTGTCATGGCCTTACGCCTCCTACTCGCCGGGCCCGGGGGCACACGTCATCGCAAGTAGGGACCGTTGGCGGCGTCGACGCCGCGGTTCGGGTACGGCGGGCCCCACCGCCGCGCCACGACGGATGATCGCGGCCGGTCAACAGGGTAACGCCGGGGCCGGCTGCCACGCACTCCGTGAGCGGGAAGCCGGTGAGCCGACGCGTGCCGCCCGCCCTCCCTGCCCAGGGAACCGAAAGGGCCCGGCTGCCTCAGCAGCCGGGCCCTCGCCCGCTCAGCGGTGGTTGAACTGCGACATGGCCGGAAGCGCCTTGTCGTCGTAGCCGAACAGCGCCTGGTTCTCCCAGCCGTTGCCGGAGGCGGCGTCGGTGGGGTCCCAGCCGTTGCCGGTGACGGCGGTCCAGGTGGTCTCCCAGTAGAAGACACCGAGGCCACGGCCGTTCGGGACGGCCTCCACGACGTTCATCACGTCGCGCAGCCAGGCGGACTGACCGGCCGTCGTGGCCTGGTAACCGGCGACCAGCTCACCGGTCGTGTCGATGATGTTGGTGAGCGAGTCCTCGCTGTCGAGACGGAAGGGGTAGGCCGTCTCGGCGAGGAAGACCGGCTTGGCGTAGCGGGCGGCCGCGTCGTCCAGGGTCGTCTGGAAGTCGGCGAGCGAGCCGTGCCAGTAGCCGTAGTAGGACAGGCCGATGGCGTCGAACTTCACGCCGCCCGAGACCGCGCTGTCGAACCACCAGCGGGTGCCCGCCAGGTCGCCGCCCTTGGCGAGGTGCAGCGCCACGACGGTGGACGAGTTGACCGCCTTGACCGCGTCGTAGCCGGAGTTGAGCAGCCCGGCGAGCTGCGACCAGTTGTCGGTCGAGCCCTCGGACCAGAGCATGCCGCCGTTGATCTCGTTGCCGACCTGGACCATGTCCGCGGTGGTGCCCTGCGCCTTCAGCGCGTTCAGCACGTCGTACGTGTGGTTGTAGACGTCCGTCTTCAGCTGGCTGTAGGAGTGGCCCGCCCAGGCGGCCGGCTTGGACTGCGCGCCGGGGTCGGCCCAGGTGTCCGAGTAGTGGAAGTCCACCAGGAGCTTCATGCCCTGCGCCTTGACGCGCTTGGCCATGGCCAGGACGCGCGCCTTGTTGTTGTAGCCGTCGGCGGGGTTCACCCAGACCTTGAGGCGCGCGTAGTTCATGCCGGAGGACTTGAGGATGGCGAGCGCGTCACCGGTCGTGCCGGAGCTCGTCTTGTAGACACCGCCGAACGCCTCGCTCTTGGCGAGGGAGGAGGTGTCGGAGCCCTTGATGGCCAGGCCGGTCGAGCCGGACGTGAAGGTCAGGTCGTCGACGTTGATCCAATTGCCCGCGTTCGCATCGGAGTTGATGCTGATCGTGCACTGGTTGTTGGTCACGGCGATGGAGGTGACGATGCGGATCCAGCCGCTGCTGGAGACCGGCAGGTCGGTGCGCTGCTCGGCGCTGCCGCAGTTCTTCAGCGCCAGGTACGCGGAGTTCTGGCCGCCGCCGGACCGCACCCAGGCGGTGAGGGTGTAGTTCCCGTTGGTCAGCCCGGAGAGGTACTGGTAGGTCTCCACCTTGTAGGCGGAGGCCGAGTAGTGGCTGAGGCGGTAGCTCCCGCTGTGGCCACCGGACTCGGTGAACGAGGCGGCGTTCTGCCCGCCCGCCGAGTACGTCGACCAGCCGGTCGGCGTCGCGGTCCCGGCGCCGTTCGACTCGAAGCCACCGTTGGTGAGCGTCGAGGCGGCCTGCGCCGATGTGGCGGGGAGTGTGGTGAGAGCCAGGCCTGCCATCAGCGGTATCAGCAGGGTCCGTAGGGCTCGTCTCGCGTGGAACATCGTCGTCCCTTCGACGAAGGCGGGGAGACTGGAGTTGACGGCGGCGCCGTGCCCGAAGGCCTGCGACACGGCGCCGCCGAGACCGACCGGATGTCCCCCCGGAATCCGGCCGGGGTCTAGGGAGGGGGATGGATCAGCCCTCGCGTCGAGCGGCTGACGCGTACGGCGTGCGGAGCGGCGGTTTGCGGCCGCCGTGTCCGGCGTGCGGTACAGCTCGGTACAAGGCCTTTGCGTCCGGCCTGCGGTAGAGCTCGGCACAAGACCGCCGCGTCCGGCGTGCGCTTCACCCGTCCAGGCGTACGACCCTGACGGCGCCCGCCGGCACGGACAGGCGGCCCGCGGCGCGTTCACCCGTGAACAGTTCCGTGCCGGGTGTCTCCAGCGGCACCTTGGCATCGGTGCCGGTGTGGTTGACGGCGAACAGGAAGGTGCCCGACTCGCCGGTGCGGCGCACCACTTCGACGTCGCGGGGCAGGTCGGCGCGGGGTGCGATCCGCGCGTCGTCGGACGCCCAGCCGATCAGGGCGTCGAGGCCCTGGGCGCCCAGGCGGGTGGAGACGTACCAGGCCGAGCCCTCGCCGAGGCGGTGCCGGGTGACGGCCGGGCGGCCCGCGGTGAGGCCGTCGGCGTACGTCCAGACGGTCTCGGCGCCGCGCGGCACCACGAACTCGGTCCACACGTCGCCGGTGAGCTCGGAGCCGTCGGGGCCGGTGATCCGGACCCGGTCGTCCTTGAGGAGCGGCGAGAACTCCTCGACGGTCAGCCCGAGTACGTCGCGCAGGGCTCCGGGGTAGGCGCCGGCGTGCACGGCGTCGTGCTCGTCGACGATGCCGGAGAAGTACGAGACGACGAGCGTGCCACCGTTCTCGACGTACTCCTTGAGGTTGTTCCCGGCGGCCTCGGTCATCAGGTAGAGGGCGGGCACGACGACAAGGGGATAGGCCGACAAGCCGGCTTCCGGGTGGGCGAAGTCGACCGTCAGGTGGCGGTCGTACAGCGCTTCGTAGAACGCGTCGGCGCGCTCGCGCGGGTCGTGGTCCTCACTGGGGCGCCAGTCCAGATTCTGCGCCCACCAGGAGTGCCAGTCCCAGAGGACGGCGACGTCGGCGACGGTCCGGGTGCCGCGGACGGAGGTCAACGAGTCGATGGACGCGCCGAGTTCGACGGCCTCGCGCCACACCCGGGAGTCGGTGCCGGCGTGCGGCAGCATCGCCGAGTGGAACTTCTCGGCGCCGCGCCGGGACTGCCGCCACTGGAAGAACATGGCACCCTCGGAGCCGCGCGCGACATGCGCGAGGGAGTTGCGGGCCATCTGGCCGGGGGCCTTCGCGGGGTTGCGAGCCTGCCAGTTGACGCCCGAGGTGGAGTGTTCGAGCAGCAGCCAGGGGGCGCCGCCCGCGACGGAGCGGGTGAGGTCGGCGGCCATGGCGAGGTTGACGTGCGTGCGGCGGCCGTCGGTGATCAGGTAGTGGTCGTTGGAGACGAGGTCGACCTCGCGGCCCCAGGCCCAGTAGTCGACGGAGTCGCACTGGCTCAGGGCGGTCATGAAGTTCGTGGTGACCGGGATGCCGGGGGCGAGGCGGTGCAGGATGTCCCGCTCGGCGACGAAGTTCTCGCGCATGGTCTCGTCGGCGAAGCGCTTGTAGTCGAGCGCCTGGGCCGGGTTGCCGACCGTGGGGGCGACGCGCGGCGGGTTGATCTGGTCGTAGCCCGCGTAGCGCTGGCCCCAGAAGGCGGTTCCCCAGGCCTCGTTGACCGCGTCGACCGTCCCGTACGTCCGGGCGAGCCAGCGGCGGAAGTGGGCGGCGCAGGAGTCGCAGTAACAGGCCGAGACGGGGACGCCGTACTCGTTGTGGACGTGCCACATCGCGAGCGCGGGGTGGTCGGCGTACCGGGTGGCGAGCTGCGTGGTGATGGCCGCGGCGGCGGCGCGGTAGTCGGTGTTGCTGTGGCAGATGGCGCCGCGCGAGCCGAATTCATAGCGGGTGCCGTCGGCGGCCACGGGCAGCGCGTCAGGGTGCTCGCGGTAGAACCAGACGGGCGGGGCGACGGTCGGGGTGCCGAGATCGGCGTGGATGCCGTTCTCGTGCAGCAGGTCGAGCAGCCGGTCGAGCCAGTCGAACTCGTAGGCGCCCCGGGCGGGTTCCAGCAGCGCCCAGGAGAAGATCCCGACGCTCACCATCGTGACGCCCGCTTCGCGCATCAGCCGGACGTCCTCGTGCCAGACGCTTTCCGGCCACTGCTCGGGGTTGTAGTCCCCACCGAAGGCGAGCCTGGTGAGGCCCCTGGGGGTGGTCTCCGGCATGGATCTTCTCCCGTTGGATCGAACATTTGGGAACGTGCACACACAGGTTCAGCGGCGCAGGGCCAACATAACCGCACTGCAACAACCATTGACAAGTGTCCGGGATGTTTCTCTACTGTGAACGCTCACAGAAGCATGGCAGGTCCGCCGCAGCAGGCGGGGACCCAGCTCAGGGGAGATAGATCCATGCCAAACACGAAGCTGCGTCGCCTCGTGGCCACCTCCATCGCCGTCACGCTCGGCGCCACCGCGCTCGCGGCGTGCGGCTCGTCGGACGACGACAGCTCGGCCGAGTCGGGGCCGGCCAATCTCACCTACTGGTCCTGGACCCCCGGCATGGACAAGGTCGCCGACCTGTGGAACAAGGGGCCCGGCAAGGAGCAGCAGATCACCGTCACGGTGAAGAAGCAGGCGTCCGGCGACACGCTGGTCACCAAGATCCTCACCGCGCACAAGGCGAAGAAGGCCCCGGACCTGGTCCAGGCCGAGTACCAGGCGCTGCCGACCCTGGTCAGCAATGACGCGCTCGCCGACATAGCGGACGAGTCGAAGGACGCGAAGAGCAAGTTCGCCGACGGTGTCTGGCAGCAGACGACGCTGGGCTCGGACGCCGTGTACGCGATCCCGCAGGACATCGGGCCGATGATGTTCTACTACCGCGAGGACCTCTTCAAGAAGTACGGCCTGACGGTTCCCACGACCTGGGAGCAGTTCGCGGAGACCGCCCGCGCGCTGAAGAAGAAGGCCCCGGACACGGACCTGACCACCTTCTCCGCCAACGACTCCGGCCTCTTCGCCGGTCTTGCGCAGCAGGCCGGCGCCCAGTGGTGGACGACCTCGGGCGACAAGTGGAAGGTCGGCATCGACGACGCGGCCTCACAGAAGGTCGCCAAGTTCTGGGGCGACCTCGTCAAGGAGGGCGCGATCGACAACCAGCCGATGTACACGCCGTCCTGGAACAAGGCGCTGAACACCGGCAAGCAGATCGCCTGGGTGAGCGCGGTCTGGGCGCCCGGCACCCTCACCACCGCGGCCCCCGACACCGAGGGAAAGTGGGCCATGGCCCCGCTGCCGCAGTGGGACGACAGCTCGAACGTCACCGGCAGCTGGGGCGGCTCGTCGACGGCCGTCACCACCGACTCCCAGCACAAGGGAGCGGCCGCGAAGTTCGCCTCCTGGCTGAACACGGACCCGGAAGCGGTGGCCGCGCTGGCGAAGGAGGGTGGCATCTACCCCGCCGTCACCACCGCGCAGACCAGTGAGGCGTTCGCCGAGCCGCCGGCGTTCTTCTCCAACCAGCCGGACTTCTACACGAAGGCCTCGGAGATCGCCAAGACCACCGCGCCGTCCGCGTGGGGCCCGAACGTGAACGTCGCGTACACGACCTTCAAGGACGCCTTCGCCTCGGCCGCCAAGGACAAGTCGGACTTCACCGCCGCTTTGAAGAAGATGCAGGACGACACGGTCGCCGACCTCAAGAAGCAGGGCTTCGGGGTCGCCGAGTGACCAGCGCACGTCGGAAGTCGTACGGGGTCAAGGGGGCCCCGTACGCTTTCCTCCTCCCCGCGACGATCCTCTTCGCCCTCTTCTTCGCGCTCCCCATCGGCTACGCCCTCTGGCTGAGCCTCCACAAGGCGCAGGTCAAGGGCCTGGGCCTGGGAGCGGGCGCGCGCTCGGAGGTCTGGGCGGGCCTGGAGAACTACCAGGACGCCCTCACCGACTCCGAGCTGCTGAGCGGCGCGCTGCGCGTGGTGGGCTACGGCGCCATCGTGGTCCCGGTGATGCTCGGCCTCGCGCTGCTGTTCGCGCTGATGCTCGACTCGGACAAGGTGCGCCTGGCGCCCTTCACCCGGCTCGCGATCTTCCTGCCGTACGCCATTCCCGGCGTCGTCTCCGCGCTCCTGTGGGGCTTCCTGTACCTCCCGGACGTCAGCCCCTTCTACTTCGTCCTGGACAAGCTGGGGATGCCGCAGCCGGACCTGCTGGACGGCGGTCCGCTGTACTTCGCCCTGTCCAACATCGCGGTCTGGGGCGGCACCGGCTTCAACATGATCGTGATCTACACCTCGCTGCAGGCCATCCCGGCCGAGGTGTACGAGGCGGCGAAGCTGGACGGCGCCACCCCCCTGCAGATCGCACTGAAGATCAAGATCCCGATGGTGGCGCCCTCGCTGGTGCTCACCTTCTTCTTCTCGATCATCGCGACGCTCCAGGTGTTCAGCGAGCCGACCACCCTCAAACCCCTCACCAACTCCGTCTCCACGACCTGGAGTCCGCTGATGAAGGTGTACCAGGACGCCTTCGGCAAGGGCGACATCTACGCGGCCGCCGCGGAAGCGGCGATCATCGCCGTCGTCACCCTCCTTGTGTCCTTCGGCTTCCTGCGGGCCGCGAACTCCCGTAACAAGCAGGAGGAAGCACGATGAGTTCTCTTGCCGTGGGCAAGGCCGCGTCGGCCGCGGGTACGACCCCCGGGACCGCGCAGCGCCCGCCCCTGCGCCACCGGATCGCCCTGGCCCCCACCCTCACGCTGCTGCTCGGCGCGATCTACTGTCTGCTGCCCGTCACCTGGGTGGTGATCGCGGCCACCAAGTCGGGCAGTGAGCTGTTCTCGACGTTCACGTTCCTGCCGGGCTCCGGCTTCACCCAGAACGTCAAGGATCTGAGCGCCTACCGCGAGGGCGTGTACTGGAAGTGGATGGGCAACTCCGCCCTCTACGCGGGCCTCGGCGCCCTCCTGTCGACGGCTGTCTCGGCGTTCAGCGGCTACGCGCTCGCGATCTACCGCTTCCGCGGCCGGGAGACCGTCTTCGGCATCCTCATGGCGGGTGTGCTGATGCCGCCCGTGATCTTGGCGATCCCGCAGTACCTGCTGCTGGCGAAGGCGGACCTGACGGATTCCTATGCGTCCGTCCTGCTGCCGCTCGTCCTGTCGCCGTACGGCGTCTACCTCGCCCGGATCTACGCCTCCGCCGCCGTGCCCGCCGATGTGGTCGAGGCCGGACGGATGGACGGGGCGAGCGAGTTGCGGATCTTCAGCCGGATCGCGCTGCCGATGATGGTGCCCGGACTGGTGACGGTGTTCCTGTTCCAGTTCGTGGCGGTGTGGAACAACTTCCTGCTGCCGTACATCATGCTCAGCGACGACGAGAAGTTCCCGATCACCCTCGGTCTGTTCACGCTGCTCGAACAGGGCTCCAACACCCCGGCGCTGTATACGCTGGTGATCACGGGAGCGCTGCTCGCGATCATTCCGCTGATCGCACTGTTCCTGGTCATCCAGCGTTTCTGGAGTCTCGATCTCCTCTCGGGAGCCGTAAAGTCGTGACCATGACCAACGCGGGGGGCCGGCGCAAACCGCCGACGATCCATGACGTCGCGCGAGAGGCCGGCGTGTCGCGGGGCACGGTGTCGCGGGTGCTCAACGGCGGACACTACGTGAGCCCCGCGGCACAGGAGGCGGTCAACGCCGCCATCCGCAGAACCGGCTACGTCGTGAACCGGCACGCCCGTTCGCTGATCACCGGCCGCTCCGACTCGATCGGCTTTCTGCTGACCGAGCCCCAGGAGAGGTTCTTCGAGGACCCGAACTTCAATGTCCTGCTGCGCGGCTGCACGCAGGCCCTGGCCGCGCACGACATTCCCCTCCTGCTGATGCTCGCCGGCACCGAGGACGAACGACGCCGCATAACGCGGTACATCACCGCGGGCCACGTGGACGGGGTGCTGCTGGTCTCCAGTCACTCCGGCGATCCGGTCGCCGAGCAGCTGGGCGAGGCGGGTGTGCCGCTGGTCGCCTGCGGCAAGCCCATCGGTCTGGGGTCCAAGGTGAGTTATGTCGCCGCGGACGACCGGGACGGTGCCCGCGACATGGTCAAGCACCTGGTGGCCCTCGGCCGTCGCCGGATCGGCATGGTCACGGGACCGCTCGACACCCCCGGCGGTGTCGAGCGACTCGCGGGCTACCGTGAGGTGCTCGCCGAAGCGGGCTTCGAGGCCGACGACCGACTCGTCGCCTCCGGCGACTACAGCCGGGCGAGCGGCGAGGCCGGCGCCGAGCAGCTCCTCAAGAACGCCCCGGACATGGACGCGGTGTTCGTCGCCTCCGACCTGATGGCGCAGGGTGTGCTGGCCGCGCTGCACAAGGCCGGCCGCCGGGTCCCTCAGGACGTCGCGGTCGGCGGCTTCGACGACTCCTCGGCCGCCCTGGCCGCCCGCCCCCAGCTGACGACCATCCGGCAGCCCTACGACCGGATCAGCGCCGAGATGGTGCGGGTGCTGCTCGCGCAGATAGGGGGCGAGGATCCGGCGGCCGTGATCCTGCCGACGGAACTGGTGCGGCGCGACTCCACCTGAGGCAGTGCGGGCCACCCGTGGAACGGGGGGGAGTTCTGCGGGGCCGGGACGTGACCGGCGCGGCGTCGGAGTCGGGCTCTCGAGGACCCCATGGCGCCACTGGCCGCCCGGGCACACGGTGCCTGCGTCGCCGCCACTCTCATGCGCCGACACGCCAGGCGCCCCGGACGTGATCACCATCCCCCGTGGCGCTTGGTCCGGATCCGAGCGGACACCCGGCACTCCCCCGACAGGTGTGCGGCGGCAAGGCGACGCGACCACACTAGTTGCACTCTCAATTAATGCCGGGAGCTCTGTTACCGTGCAGATATGGCAGCGAACACGGCGGATGAGGTCCGACTCGAGGACCAGTGGCGGGACATCCTGTCGGTGCACGCGCGCACGATGTGCGAGATCGACCGCGCGCTGCATCCGCACGGTCTCGGCGCCAGCGACTTCGAGGTGCTCGACATCCTCGCCTCGGGCGAGCTCGCGGGCACGGGCGAACAGTGCCGGGTGCAGGACATCGCCGATCGCGTCCATCTGAGCCAGAGTGCCCTGTCCCGGCTGATCGGTCGGCTGGAGAAGGACGGGCTGGTGGAACGCTCCGTCTGCCTGGAGGACCGACGCGGGGTATCGGTCGCGCTCACCCGCAAGGGGCGCGACCTGCACACCGAGGTGCGCCCCCTGCAACGCGCGGTGCTGGCCCGCATGCTGGACGACTGACGACACCCGTCGCGTCAGCGCAGCAGATCCCGTACGGCGTCGAAGGCGGCCGTGACCGTCGCCGGGTCCGCGCCGGGGCGGGCCAGCGCGCTCATGGGGATCGGCGTGACCGGAGGTAGCGCGTCGCAGGGGGTGAGGCCGTCCGGCGCGGAGCCGACCGCGGCGAGCAGGGCCACACCCTGGCCGGTGCGGGCGATGTCGAGGACACCCGCCAGATAGCCGGCGTCGCCGACCACCGTCGCCGGGACGCCGTGGGCGGCGAGAGTGGCGATGGCCCGGCGACGGATCGCGCACGGATCCGCGATGGCCACCAGCGGGACCGGAGCGGGCGCGGTGGGCGGCTCCCAGCCGGGCGTGGCGTGCCAGGTCAGGGGCAGGCCGCCGACGGGAGTGCCCTCGGTCGCGGCGGCCTCCGTGACGTACACCGCGACGTCCACGCTGCCGCGCTCCACAGCCTCGACGAGGCGGGCCGAGCGGTCGATGCGAAAGCGCACCCGGCAGCCGGGGCGCACCTCCTGGACGGCCGCGGTCAGCCGGGGCAGGAACTGGTCGGCGGCGTGCTCGGTGGAGCCGATGGTGACGGTGTCGCCGTCCACGTCGAGCAGGGCGCGCACCGCCTCGTCATGGACGGCGAGGATGCGACGGGCCTGCTCCACGAGCAGCCGCCCCTCGGGGGTGAACCGCATGCCGCGACCCTCGCGTTCCACGACCGGGCGGCCGAGCGTCTTCTCCAGCCTGCGCACATGCTGGCTGACCGCGGACTGGCTCAGGGCGAGGGAGCGGGCCGCGCGGTGGAAGCCGCCGCAGTCGGCGATCGCGGTCAGGCTGCGCAGGGCCACGATGTCGAGGACAGGTTGGGGCATGCCATGACCGTAGCCCGCATTCGGCATCGATCGCGATTGCTGATCGGTTTCGATGCGGAATCGTCGTTGGACGCGGGCGGCCACGGACCGTCATGATGAGGTCATGCTTCACACGACCGCTTCCGCTGCCTTTCTGACGCAGCGCCGAGTCATCGACTTCGGCGTGGCGAGCAGCACGCGCTGTCGTTGATCTCCTGAGGCATTCCGCCGGCCGTCACTGACGCGCGCGGTGTGCCTTCCTCCGCTCCCCCTCTCCCTGGTCGTCCGTCGTCGTTCCTGACACGTGACACCGGGTCCTGAGCCGCGCGCTCGTACCCCCGTATATCCGCCCTCCCAAGGGAGTTGCCCCCTCATGCCCGCATCCGCCCCGCCCTGGAACGCATCATCGTGGAACGAACCGGAAGGCCTCGCCGCGCGCGGCACGCTCATCGTGCTGGCCGGGCGCGGTGAGCACGGCGGCGTGTACGAGCGGTTCGGCCGCCGGCTCGCCTTCGACGCCTACCGCGTCCGCGCCCTCGGCGATCCGGCCGACGACCCGTCCGTGCTCGACCAGGCGGCCAAACTCCTCGCCGACGAGTCGCTGCCGGGACCCAAGGTCGTCGTCGGTTCGGACACGGGGGCGCAGTACGCCGCCCATCTCGCCGCCGAGCGGACGGCGGGGATCGACGCGCTGATCCTCGCCGGTCTGCCCACCGGCCCCTGGACCCCGCAGAGTTGGGACGCCGAGGTCGAGGCACGCACCGCCTGCCCCACCCACCAGGCGCGACTCGCCCACGACCCGGACTTCCGGCGCGGGGCGCTCGGCGAAGCGGCGGATCCGCCGGAGCTCCGCCTCGACCTCGTACGGGTCCCGGTGCTCGCCCTGCACGGCGGGGACGACAGGGTCAGCCCCGTCGAGCAGGCGCTGAGCGTGTACGCGGGTCACTCCGGCGTACGGACGGTGACGTTCAACGGCGGCCGTCACGACGTACTCAACGACGCCTCGCACCGCACGGCCGCCGCCGCGGTCGTCCTCTTCCTGGAGCGGCTGCGCCTCTCCCCCGAACTCCCCCTGATCGCCGAGGGCCTCGCATGACCGCCGCTCAGGTGACCACCACCGTCGCCGAACTCGACGCCCTGCTTCGCTCCGACGCCCCGCCCGTGCTCCTGGACGTCCGCTGGGCGCTGGGCGATCCGCACGGCCGCGACCACTACGCGGACGGGCACCTTCCTGGTGCGGTGTACGTCGATCTGGACACCGAGCTGGCCGCGGGACCGAGCCCGGAAGGCGGGCGGCATCCACTGCCGGATCCGGCCGACTTGCAGGCGGCGGCCCGGCGTTGGGGCATCAGCGATGGCCGGTCCGTCGTGGTGTACGACGACCTGGGGAACACGGCCGCGGCACGGGCATGGTGGCTTCTGCGCCATGCGGGTGTCGCTCACGTGACGCTGCTCGACGGGGCGTTGGGGGCCTGGCGGTCGGCGGGGCTGCCGCTGGAATCCGGCGTACCCGCGGATCCGCCACCCGGTGATGTCGTACTGCGGCCGGGCGGGTTGCCCGTCACGGACGCGGACGGAGCGGCCGAACTCGCCTCCTTCGGACTGCTGTTGGACGCCCGCGCCGCCGAGCGGTACCGCGGTGAAGTGGAGCCGGTGGACCCTCGCGCGGGTCATATCCCGGGTGCCGTGTCCGCACCGACCGGGGAGAATCTCGCGGCCGACGGGACGTTCCTGTCGCCCGAGGAGCTGCGCAAGAGGTTCGCGGGCAAGGGCGCGGACAACGGCGCCCGCATCGGCGTCTACTGCGGCTCCGGCGTCACCGCCGCCCACCAGATCGCCGCACTGGCCCTCGCGGGTTACGAGGCCTCGCTCTTCCCCGGTTCCTGGTCCGCCTGGTCCGCCGATCCCGCCCGCCCCGCCGCGACCGGCCCCTAGGGCCTGTCCGGCGGATCATGCCGGAGACGCGGGGTCTGGCACGCCGATCTGCGGCGTTGTCGTCGGTTGCCGACTCCCCCAAGTTCTCGGCTTCGCTCGAACAGGGGGGACCCCCATCGCGTCGACGCCCTCCTCCGCCTTGCAGCTCGACGCACCACACCCCGCTCACCCGCGCTGACAAGGCGCCGCTACTTCCCTCCGACCTGATCCGCCGGACAGGCCCTACCCGTCCTGAGGCGACGCGAGAGGAATGCTCTGACATGACGACGAAACCGCTCGGTGCGACAGCCCCCGTGCTGTCCCGCGCCGAGACCGACATCCCCACCACCCCTGCTCCACAACCCGCCCCCCGCGTCACCCTCCGCGGCACCGCCCGCACCACCCGCCGCCGCACCGTGCCCCGTTCCGTGCGCCGCGCCGCCGGCCCCGTGGGCCTCGTACTCCTCTGGTTCGTGACCTCGGCCATCGGCGTTCTCCCCGAGTCCGTCCTCGCCTCACCCGTGGACGTCCTGCGCCAGGCCGTCGACCTGACGAAGAACGGTGAACTGCCCAGCGCCATCGCCGCGTCGGGCCGCCGGGCCGCCACCGGGTTCCTCATCGGCGCGGCAGTCGCGCTCGCACTGTCCCTGCTGGCCGGGCTGTTCCGGCTCGGTGAGGACGTCATCGACTCCTCGATGGGCATGTTCCGGGCGATCCCCTGGGTGGGGCTGATCCCCCTGTTCATCGTCTGGTTCGGGATCGAGGAGACCCCCAAGGTCGCCCTGGTCGCGCTCGGCGTGACGTATCCGCTGTACTTCAACATCTACGGCGGCATCCGTTCCACCGACGCCCAACTCGTCGAGGCCGCACGGATGATGGGGCTCGGCAGGCTCGGTCTGATCCGGTACGTGATCCTGCCGAGCGCGCTCCCGGGGGCACTCGTGGGCCTGCGGTACGCGCTCTCCACCGCCTGGCTCGCCCTCGTCTTCGCCGAGCAGATCAACGCCGACGCCGGGCTCGGCTATCTGATGAGCAACGCCCAGCAGTACTTCCGCACGGACATCATCGTGCTCTGCCTCGCCGTGTACGCGCTGCTCGGCCTCGCCTGCGACTTCGCCGTACGGATCCTCTCGCGCCGCCTGCTGAGCTGGCGCGCCAACTTCGAGGGCGAGGCGTAACCCATGGCCGGGAACATGACCAGGAACATCACCGACAGCGTGGAAATCCGCGGGCTTTCGCGGGCCTTCGACGGCAACACGGTCCTGCACGACCTCGACCTCGACATCCGTGCGGGCGAGTTCGTGGCCCTGCTCGGGCACAGCGGCTGCGGCAAGTCGACGCTGTTGCGGATCCTCGCCGGGCTCGACGACGAGATCGGCGGCGAGGTGACCGTGCCCGCGCGGCGCAGCGCCGCGTTCCAGTCGCCGCGGCTGCTGCCCTGGCTGAAGGTCTGGCGCAACGTCGTCCTCGGGCTGCCCGGACGGCCCGACCGGGCGCTCGCCCAGCGGGCCCTGGAGGAGGTGGGCATCGCGGAACGCGCACTGGTCTGGCCGAAGACCCTTTCCGGCGGGCAGGCACAGCGCGTCTCGCTCGCCCGCGCTCTCGTCCGTGAGCCCGAACTCCTGCTGCTGGACGAGCCGTTCGGCGCCCTGGACGCGCTCACCCGGGGCAAGGTGCAGCAGCTGGTCGCCGAGCTGTGGCAGCGGCACGGCTGCGCGATCCTCCTGGTCACGCATGACGTGGAGGAGGCGCTGCTGCTCGCCGACCGCGTGCTGGTGATGGACGAGGGGCGCATCGCCCACGACCTCACCGTCGACCTGCCCCGCCCCCGCGATCTGACCTCGCCGGAGTTCGTCACCCTCCGCGCCCGCCTCCTCGGCTGGCTCGGCGTCACCCCCGCACCCGCCCTCTCCCCCACCCACACCTTGGCCGACGCCAAGGCCCTTGAAGGGAACCCCTCGTGATACGCAGATTCGCCGCCGCCGCACTGAGCCTCTCCGCCCTGCTGGCGCTCACCGGCTGCGGCGCAGACTCCGCCGCGGACGCGGCGGGGAGCCAGGACCAGGTCACTCTCACCATCGGCGACCAGGCCAAGACCCTCCAGACGATCGTCGCCGCCTCCGACGCGCTCAAGGGCGCCAAGTACAAGGTGAAGTGGGCGGAGTTCGAGGGCGCTGCCCCGCTCTACCAGGCCGTGCAGGCGGGCGCCGCCGACACCTCGTACTCCGCCGACCTGCCCGCGCTCCAGGCGCTCAGCGGCGGCGTGAAGTTCAAGAACGTGGCCGCCCTCAAGAACGACGGCCATCACACCGGGATCGTCGTCCGCGAGGACTCCGAGGTGAAGAGCGTCAAGGACCTCAAGGGCAAGAAGGTCGTGGTGTCCTCGGCGAAGGGCAGCATCGCCGAGTATCTGCTCGCCAACGTGCTCCAGCAGAACGGCCTCTCCTACTCGGACGTCACGGTGCAGTACCTGCTGCCGACCGACGCGCAGGCCGCCTTCTCCTCCGGGAAGATCGAGGTCTGGGCGACTTTCGGGGTCTACCAGGCCGTCGGTCTGGAGCAGGGCGGCCGGCTGCTCGTCGACGGTGCCGACGGGCGCATCAGCGGGTACGGCTTCATCGGCGCCTCCGAGAAGGCGCTCGCGAGCCCCGCGAAGAAGGCCGCGCTCGGCGACTTCCTCGAGCGGCTCGGTACGGCCCTGGACTGGACGAGCACGCACCAGGACGCGTACGCCACCGCGATCGAGCAGCGCAACGGCGCCGACCCCGCCATCGCGAAGACGCTCGCCTCCGCCGCGTACAGCAAGGTCCTGCCGATCACGTCCGAAGTGAACGGCACGGTCCAGGACGTGGCCGACCTGATGCACGGCATCGGTGTTCTCGACCCGAACGTCGACGTGGCGAAGTCGGCCGACGCGTCCGTCCTCAAGTGACCTTCAACAGCCTCCAAGTGACCGTAGACAGCAGGGAGTCCGTCATGCCCGTCGAGTTCATCAGTGCCGTCCACACCGACTCGGGAGCGTCCGGTCCCGCCGCCAGTGCGCGTACCGGCTTCGACCCCGACTACGTACGCCGCTACGCCCGCGCCCTGGACGACGGGGGCTTCGACCACACCCTGGTCGCCTACCATTCGGCGTCGCCGGACGCCCTCCAGCTCGCCCAGTTCGTCGCCACGCACACCGAGCGCATCCGGCCGGTCCTGGCGCACCGGCCCGGCGTCATCTTCCCCACGCACGCCGCCCGCGCCTTCGCGACGCTGGACCGGATCAGCAACGGCCGGCTGTCGGTGCACATCATCTCCGGCGGCAGTGACGAGGAGCAGCGCCGGGAAGGGGACTACCTCAACAAGACGGAGCGGTACGAGCGTTCGGACGAGTACATCCAGATCCTGCGGAAGGTGTGGACGGCGGACGGGCCGGTCTCGCACGAGGGCAAGCACTACCGGTTCGAGGGCTTCCACTCCGACGTACGGCCGGTCCACGGGCTCGTCCCGATCTCGGTGGGCGGTTCCTCGCAGGACGCCTACCGGGTGGGCGGGCAGCAGGGCGACATCTTCGGACTGTGGGGCGAGCCGCTGAAGGAGACGGCGGAGCAGATCGCGGCCGTCAACGCGGTCGCCGACGCCGCCGGGCGCCCCCATCCCCGTATCTGGGTGTCGTTCCGCCCGATCATCGCGCCCACCGAGGAGCTGGCCTGGGAGAAGGCGCACCGCACGCTCGGTGTCCTCAAGGAGCAGGCGGCGGGAACCGAGCTGCTGCGCCACTACCGGACGGCCGGGCGACCGGCCAACGTCGGCTCGCAGCGGCTCCTCGACATCGCCGAGCGGGGTGAGGTGCACGACCGCTGCCTGTGGACGGCCCCGGCCGTCGCCACCAACGCCGCGGGCGCCTCGACCGCGCTGGTCGGCACCCCGGAGACGGTCGCGCGGGCCCTGCTCGACTACGTCGACATCGGCTGCGACCTGCTGTCGATCCGCGGATACGACCCGCTCAACGACGCGATCGACTACGCCCGTCATGTCCTGCCGCTGGTCCGGCAGGAGCTCGCCCACCGCGCCGCGACCACCCAGGCCGCCTGATCCCCTCTGATACCTCATGGAGATTCCGTGTTCCGTCACACCCTGCGCGCGTCCGCCGCCGCCCTCGCCCTCCTGCTGCCCTTCGCGGCGGCCTGCGGCGGCGCGGCGAAGGCCGAAACCTCGTCCGACGTGTCCTCCGTGACCTTGAAGGTCGGTGCGACCGGCTGGAAGTCGGAGGAGGCGATCCTCAAGTTCGCCCACCTCGACGACACCCCGTACGACGTCAAGTGGAGCCTCTTCCAAGGCGGTGACCAGCAGCTCCAGGCCATCCGGGCCGGAGCCCTCGACCTCGCCTCCTCCAGCGAGATCCCGCCGATCTTCGCGGCGGCCGACGGCGAGCCCAACTTCAAGGTGGTCGCCGTGCAGCGCGGCACGACCCTCAATCAGGAGGTCGTCGTCCCCAAGGGCTCCGAGGTGACCGACATCGCGGGCCTGAAGGGCAAGAAGGTCGGCTACGTCCAGAACACCACCGCGCACTACTTCCTGTACGAGCTGCTGAAGCAGGCGGGCCTGAAGTGGTCCGACATCGACGCCAAGCCCCTCCTGCCCAACGACGGACTCGCGGCCCTGAACGGCGGCGGCATCGACGCCTTCGCCTCGTACGGCACGTCGATCATCACCGCCCATCAGCAGGGTGCCGTCACCGTCGGCACCGGCAAGGACATCCTCTCCGGGAACTTCCTCTGGTCGGCACGGGAGAGCGTGCTGGGCAGCCCCGCCCAGCGGGCCGCCACCGCCGATCTGATCGCCCGGATCACCAAGGCGTACGCGTATGTCCGTGACGGCCGCCAGACCGCGTTCGCCAAGGTGATCGCGGAGACCACCCACCAGCCCCTGGCCCAGGCGGAGAAGGACTTCCGCGCCCAGCAGGCGCAGCAGCCGACGCAGGCCCGGACGGTGGGCGACGACACGGTCGCCTCGCAGCAGAAGGTGGCCGACGTCTTCACCGAACTCGGCGCGCTCAAGTCCCCCTTGGACGTCAAGTCCTTCTGGTCCCGCGAGCTGAACGACGACCTGAAGCAGGCGCTGTGACCGCGCACGTGACGGCCAGGCTGGCAGAACTGGCCCCCGGCTACGACCGTTCGGCCGCCTTCCCCGCCGAGTCCCTCCAGGCCGTCCACGAGGCCGGACTGCTCACCGCCACCGTCGGCGAGCGGTACGGCGGCCCGGGCGCCGGGGTCGCCGAGACCGCCCGTATCCTGCACGCGCTCGGCCAGGGCGACCCCTCCGTCGCCCTGATCTCGGCGATGACGCTCATCACCCACGCCCGGCAGGCCGCCCAGCCGCACTGGCCCGACGAGCTCTACGCGCGCGTGCTCAAGGAATCCGAGGAGCGGCCCGTTCTCATCAACCACGCGCGCGTGGAGCCCGACCTGGGCTCCCCCGCGCGGGGCGGCCTGCCCGCCACGCGCGCCCGCCGCACCGCCGACGGCTGGTCGGTCAGCGGTACGAAGCGGTTCGTGACGGGCGCCGACGGGCTCGACTGGTTCCTGGTGTGGGCCACGACGGACGAGCCGGAGCCTCGCGTGGGCACCTTCCTCGTCCCCGGTGGCTCCCCCGGCATCGGGATCACCGACCGGTGGGACCACTTGGGGCTGCGCGCCAGCGGCAGTCACGACGTGACGTTCCGCGAGGTGGAGATCCCGTACGAGTATGTGGTCGGCCTCGGCCCGCACGGCCCCGCCGCCGAGCAGGACAACCGCGCGGGGGCCGCCGTCCATCTCCCGCTCGCGGCGCTCTACCTGGGTGTCGCCCGGTCGGCGCAGGCCTTCTTCCACACGTTCGCCCACGCGCGCGTGCCCGCCAATCTCGGTCATCCGGTGGCCCGTACGGAACGCTTCCGGCGGGCGGCCGGGGAGATAGAGGTGCTGCTCGCCGCGGCGGAGCAGCTGGTGTTCGACGGTGCGGCCCGAGTCGACGCCGACGACCCCTCGTACACCCCCGAACAGGCACTCGGGGCGCGCGTGCTGGCCGACCGGCACGGGGTGCGGGCCGTGGAGCTGGCCGTGCGTCTCCTCGGCAACCCGGGGCTGTCCCGCCGGAATGCCTTGGAACGGCACTTCCGCGACATCCAGTGCGCTCCCGTGCACGCGCCCCAGGAGGACATCTCCCTGCTCACGATCGGAACGAAGGCATTGAGCGACACGAAGGCGTTGAGCGACACGAAGGCACTGGACCTGTGACGGCACCCGCGACCACCACGTCCGCCCGGCTTCTGGGCCTCCTCGCCCGTGACCTGCCTCCCGACCGGCTGACCACGGACCCGGTCACCCTCGCCGGGTACGCCACCGACCGTTCCGGCACCCGGCCCGACGGCATCCCGGCGGCGGTCGTCCATGCCCGGCGGACCGAGGACGTCACCGTCACCCTCCGGCACGCGCACGCGCTGCGTGTGCCGGTGGTCCCGCGCGGCGCGGGCACCGGTCTCTCGGGCGGGGCCACAGCCGGTGAGGGCGCCCTCGTCCTCGATCTGGCCGGGATGAACCGCATCCTCGAACTGTCGCCGGACGACCAGCTCGCGGTCGTGGAACCCGGCGTGATCACCGCCGAGTTGGATCGCGCCGCCGCCGCGCACGGGCTGCGCTACGCGCCCGATCCGGCGAGCGCGGCCCTGTCCACGATCGGCGGGAACATCGCGACCAACGCGGGCGGGCTGCGCTGCGCCAAGTACGGGGTGACCCGGGACAGCGTGCTGGGCCTGGAGGCGGTCCTCGCGGACGGCACGGTCGTGCGCACCGGCCGCCGTACGGTCAAGGGCGTCACCGGCTACGACCTCACGGCCCTGCTCACCGGCTCCGAGGGCACCCTCGCGGTGATCACCTCGGCGACGGTGCGGCTACGGCCCGTCCCCGTGGCGACGGCCACGCTCGCCGCGTACTTCGCCTCCTTCGAAGCGGCCGCCGAGGCCTCGTACGCCATCGGGCGGGCCGGGGTCGAGCCCGCGCTGGCGGAGCTGGTCGACGGGCCGGTGCTGCACGCGATCGACCCCGCGCTGCGGGAGCGCGGCGCGGCCCTGCTGCTGGTGCAGTGCGACGGCGCGGGCGCGGCGGCCGAGGCGGCGGCGGTCGGCCGGCTCCTCGCGCCGCGGGCCACGACGGTCGAGACGACGTCGGACCCGGCCGAGGCCGAGACGCTGCTCGCCGCCCGGCGGCTCGCGCTGCCCGCGCTGGAGCGCCTCGGCCGCCCGCTGATCGAGGACATCGCGGTGCCCCGCTCCCGGCTGGCGGAGGCGGTGCGGGAGATCCGCGCCATCTCCGTACGCCATGACGTACCTGTCTTCACCATCGCGCACGCGGCGGACGGGAACCTGCACCCGATCATCGTCGTGGACCCCTCGCTGCCGGGCCTGCCCGACGCGGCCTGGGAGGCGGCCGGTGAGATCTTCGCCCTGGCGCTGCGCCTGGGCGGCACCCTGACGGGCGAGCACGGTGTGGGGGTCCTGAAGCGACAATGGGTGGCGGACGAGCTGGGGCCCGTGGCGCACACGTTGCAGCGGCGGATCAAGGACGCCTTCGATCCGCTGGGCATTCTCAATCCGGGCAAGGGCCTGTAGAGGCGCTCCCTCGTGGCGGTCGGCTGTCAGGCGCGCCCGGCCAGCAGGGTGCGTACGCCCTCGGAGTCGAAGGTCAGACCGTGCGGCGAACTCGGATCGATGGTGAGCGACAGATCGCCGGACGGCCACTGGGACGCGAGCGCGCCCAGCGGAACCAGGCGGTAGCGGGAGACGAACGGCAGCAGTTCGGCCATCGCCGGCTCCGAGGTGAACACCGGGACCACCTGCTCCCCTCCCGGCTGCTCCAGAACGGGCAGCGCGACGGCCGCGGGATCGGTGGCGGTCTCCTCCTCGGCGTCGTCCGGCACGGGGACCAGCACATCGCTGGCGGCCAGCGTGGCCAGTGCCGCCGCGTCCCCGCGGTGCTCGGCGAGGGTGTCCAGGGCTTCCTGGGCCGGCGTCGCGTCGATGGGCCGGGGGTGGTCGTTCGAAGGCGTGTTCATGACGGATCTCCGGGTAGTGGCTGGCGGGCTGCCCGGGACGCGTGTGGTCCCGGGCATGGCACTCGTCGCGTACCCACCCGGGGGCGAGGCAATCCTCGTCCCTCTCCGGTCACGGGATGAGCGGGATGTCGTCCGAGGGCAGCCCGAGACGGTCGCGACCGACGCGATGGGCGAGCGGTTCCGGTGGGTCCGACGTGCGACCAGATCGTCGCGGCGTCCCTGCTGATCGCGGCCGACCGCATCTGACGCGGGTGTCGGGCCCGGACTTCGAGTGTCCGGGCCCCACCCGGCTACTTCAGGTACGGACCGTCGCTCCCGATCTTCCCGGGACCGTTCAGCACGTACACCCGGAGATTGCCCTTCCCGGGGGCCGCCACGGACAGCGTCCCGTTCGAGACGGTCTGTACGGCGCCGGTGACGGCGTCGGTGTAGGTCCCGTTCGGGATGCCGGTGAACGTCGCGCCGCCGGTGACCGTGACGAGCGCGAAGCTGTCCGTGGAGCCGCTGGTGTAACGGCGCTTGTAGGCCATGGAGCCGCTGATGCCGTCGGTGGAGTACTGGCCCATCTGCAGGGCCGGTATCGCCCGGCGGATCTGGTTCAGCCGTTGAAGGTGCTTGACCAGCGGCTGGGCGAGCGTCGTCGCGACCTCGCCGCTCGCCGAGTCGACCTGCCCGAAGTCGGCGGCCGTGACGGATCCGGCGAGGTGGTCGCCGTAGTACGCGCGGCCGGTGGACGCCAGTGGGCAGGTCGGGCCGCAGTCGATCTGCTTGCCCTTCTGGAACTCGATCTCCGAGCCGTAGTACAGGGTCGGGATACCGCGGAAGGTCCACATCAGCGCCATGTTCTCGGCCCAGGCGTCGGTGCCGCCGCTGTAGCGAGTGCTCGACTTGTTCGGACCGTAGTCGTGACTGTCGACGTAGACGACGTTGTACGTGGCGTCGTTGACGGAGTCGTCCGAGTCCTTGCCGTTGCTGTAGGCGTTCTGCGCGTCGCCGAAGTTCATGTGCATACGCATGTCGATGATGTTCATGCCGGAGAACTGGCTGCGGTCGGGCGTGTGGTAGCTGTTTCCGTTGAGGAAGGCGTTGGTGGAGGTCGGCTGGTTGCCGGTGCCGAGGTTGTTCTCGTAGGTGAACTGCTCCAGGGCCGCCGCCTCGTCGTCGGCGCTGTACTCCTTACGTTCCTTCCAGGTGTAGAACTGCGCCGAGTGGTTCACGGAGCCTCGGTTCCACTTGTCGTTGACGAAGGCCGCGACCTCGCCGAAGACAAAGAAGTTCTTCGCGGCCTCGGTGCCGAACTTCTGGGTGACCCGGTCGTGGATGGCGGGCAGGAAACGGCGGTTCCAGGTCACGCGCGGGATGTGTACGGCCGTATCGACACGGAAGCCGTCGACGCCCATGTCGATGTACTTGTCGTAGGCGCCGATGAGGTAGTTCTGGACGGCAGTGTTCTCGGTGTTGAAGTCGGCGAGGTCCTCGTGCAGCCAGCAGGAGCGGGCATCCTCGCCCTCCCAGTTGCCGATCCAGCACTGGTGGTAGAGAGCCTTCGGGAACATGCCCGAAGTGGGGCTGGGCCACTGGCAGTTGTAGAGCGTGTAGCCCTCGGCACTTTTGCCGCCGGTGGGCGTGCCCCAGTTGAGGCAGGTGTTGCCGGAGGGCTCCGTCGTCGACCACAGGTCGCCGTTGTAGTACGACTTCCCGGACTTTGGCTCGACCGTCAGACCGTCGTACTCGAAGCCGTCGCTCGTCTCGTCGTAGTACCAGCTCCACTGGGAGTCGCGGACGCCGTACACGGTCGGCGTGAACAGGCCCTTGGCACCCCAGCGGGAGCTGTGGTTGTAGACCACGTCCTGGTAGATCTTCATACCCTTGGCGTGCGCGGCGTTGATCAGGTCCTGGTAGGAGGCGCCGGCCGACTCCAACCGCGGGTCCACCTTGTAGAAGTCGTAGCCGTGATAGCCGTGGTAGTCGTAGTCCGAGCGGTTGAGGACCACCGGCGTGACCCAGACCGCCGAGAAGCCGAGCGCCTTGACGTAGTCGAGCTTGTCGACCAGGCCCTTGAAGTCGCCGCGGAACATGGGGTCGTTGCCCGCCGCGTTGCCGGACTTGGTGTGCTGGCTGCCGCCGCGGTTGTTGGAGCTGTCGCCGTCGTGGAAGCGGGCGGTGAGGACGAAGTAGATCGGGTCCTTGCGGGGGTCCGTTCCCAACGGGGTACCGGATGCGGGTTCGGGTGCCTGCTCGCCGGTCGTCGCGGCGGCCTCGGCGGAGGCGGGCGAGGTGTTCCCGGCCGCGTCGACGGCCTTCACGGTGTACGTGTAGGTGGTGTTCTCCTCAAGTCCCGTGTCGGAGTGCACCGTTGAGGCGATGTCGGTGACGACCGTGCCCTTGGTGCCGCCCGTGCGAGTGATCTGATACTTCGTCACCGCCGTGTTGTCGGTCGACGCATTCCAACTCACCACCACCGAAGTGTTGGTGGCGCTCGCGGTGACGTTGGTGGGTGCGGTCGGCGCCTGGGTGTCCGGCGGCACGGCGGCACACGGGTCCTCGGCGTTCGCCGTGACCGTCCTGTCCTTCACGGTCGTGGTGCCGGTCGCGATCGTGTAGTCGGCGCTGTTGTTGTTGTCCCAGACGCCGTTGCCGTTGTTGAAGGCGGCCTTCAGTGATGTCGCCGTACCGATGTCGAGGGTCTTTTTCCACCAGCCCGTGCAGGCGCTCTCCATGCCGACACCGGGGACCGTCGTCCAGGAGCCGCCCGTGGGCGCGTAGTGGATGTTGGCGGTGGTCCAGCCGGAGGTGGCGGTGGAGTAGTAGACGGTGGCCTGGTTTCCACTGCCGGTGCCGGTGTCGGCGCACGGGTCGCTGTGCGCGATCACTCCGTCCTTGACGGTGATGGTGCCGGTGCCCAGCGCGTAGTTGTTGCCACCGTTGTTGTCCCAGGTGCCGCTGCCGTTGTTGAAGGTGGCCTGCAGACCGGTGGCCGAACCGAGGTCGACGGTCTTCTTCACCCAGTCCGTGCAGGCCGATTCCATCTGCGTGCCGGGCACGGTGGTCCAGGAGCCGCCGTCCGGCGCGTAGTGCAGATACGTGGCCGGCCAGCTCTTCGTCTTCGTGTAGTAGAAGACGGTCGCCGTGTTGGTAGCGGCCGCGGCCGTCTTCGCCATGGGGACGGAGTCCGCGTCCGGCGAGATGGGTCCTAGTAGACCGATCGCCGCCACGAACGCCACCAGCGAGCGGCGCGGTGGGCGTCGGGGCGTGCGTCTCCTGGGGTTCATGAGGCGTCTCCAAAGCGGGGCGGTGAGTGGGGAGTTGCCATGCAAGAAGAACCGGCAAGTTCCTGTAAGTCCTTGCAGCGCGGAAGCTACAGGTACATGACAGCGACGTAAAGAGATCTCGCAGCCCCCGAAGGCCATGGTGAAAACGGACCAGTAGTGGTGACCGGCGCCCACGCGCCGGGCGGGCCCTGCCTCCTACCGTGGGCACATGCCGATGCAACCCTGGTTTCCCGACGCCAAGCTGGGCGTCTTCATCCACTACGGCGTCTACGCCGTGGGCGGGGCAGCCGAGTCCTGGTCGTTCTACACGGGCGAGATGACACACGAGCAGTACATGAAACAGCTCGAAGGCTTCACCGCGTCCCACTACGACCCGGACGCCTGGGCCGAGCTGTTCGCCCGCATCGGCGCCCGCTACGCCGTGCTCACCACCAAGCACCATGACGGCGTCGCCCTCTGGGACACCGACCACCGCAGTCTCGACGTGGTCCGGGACACGCCGGCCGGCCGCGACCTGGTCACGGGCTTCGTCGACGCGCTGCGCGAGCGGGGGCTCAAAGTCGGCCTCTACTACTCGCACTCCGACTGGAACCACCCCGACTACCCCACCATCCGGCACGTCCGGCCGGGCGAGCCTCCGAGCCCCTACTCGCACGCCGAACCCGGCCAGGAGGACCCCCAGGCCTGGGAGCGCTACCTCGCCTACCGCGACGGCCAGGTCGGCGAGCTCATGGACCGCTTCCGGCCTGACCTGCTCTGGTTCGACGGCGAGTGGGAGCGCACCGAGGAACAGTGGCGGATGAACGAGCTCGCCGACCTGATCCTCGCGGGCAACCCCGACGCCATCCTCAACGCCCGCATGCTCAGCCGCGGCGACTACGCCACACCGGAACAGGGCGCCCCGCTCCAGGCTCCGGACGGCCCGTGGGAGCTGTGCCTGACCATCAACGACTCGTGGAGCTATCGGCCGCACGACCGCGACTTCAAGTCGGTGCGTCAATTGGTGCGTTACTTCACCGAGACGATCGGCATGGGCGGCAACTTGCTGCTCGGCGCCGGTCCCCGCGAGGACGGGACCATCCCCGAGGAGCAGATCGAGCGCCTGGAGGGACTCGGCTCATGGATCGGGCGGCACGCGGACGCGGTGTACGGGACGGTCGCCGGGCTGCCCGCCGGGCACCACTACGGTCCCAGCACCCTGTCCGCCGACCGGTGCACGCTGTACCTGGTGTGCTTCGACGCCCCGCGTGACAACGTCTCGCTGCGCGGCCTGCGCAACAGCGTCAAGCGCGTCACGGTCCTGGGCACCGGCACCGAACTGGGCCACCATGTCACCGGCGGCCTCGACGCCGTACCCGGTGTGACCTGGATCGACGCACCGGCCGCGGCCGACCTCGACGAGTACGCCACCGTGCTCGCCGTCGAGTTGGAGGGGGAGCTGGACCTCTATCGTGGCACCGGGCGCGACTGACGCGGGACGCGGCCGGGTCCCGCGTCAGGAGGCCGGAGCCATGATCGCCCGACTGGCGAGAAAGGTGAACGGCACGGCCGCAGCGGAGGCGAGCAGGGCCGCCGTCCGGGACCCGCTGTGGCCCACCTCGACCAGGACGTGCAGGGCGACCGTGGAGACCACGAGGTTGGTGACCGTGGCCAGCGGAAAACGCAGGAACTTCCCCCAGGTGGGGCGCGTCCGATAGGTGAAGCGCGCATTGAGGAAGAACGAGATGAGCGTGGCCCCGGTGAAGGCCAGGAGATGGGCGGCCAGATAGGGAAGGAGCACCAGGAGGGCCAGGTAAAGGCCGTAGTACACCGCGGTATTGAGCACGCCGACCACGACGAACCGCAGGAACTGACCAACCATCGGCCGACCGGCCGGCGTATGCCTCGGCATGGTGGACAGGGGTGGCCCTTCGAAGCTGCGGCGGGATCGTCCGATCATGTCTTCTTCATTGAAACACGGGCAGGCGGAGCCCCCGAAGAAGCAGCGGGGTCGTCAGGAGACCGGCGATCGCGATCGCCGTGCGGGGAACTGGTGAAGCCGGCCGGCAGGCCCCACAGCGCGGTCATCGCCGCGATCGTGGCTTTGCCGGTGATCGACCACGCGGACAGGGTGCGGACGACTCGGTCCGCCTCCGTCCGCTCGAGCCGGTAGGCGGCGAAGACCGGGTCGAACACGCCCCTGCAGTGCGCCGGGGAGCAGGAGCCCGGTGATCAGGCGCAAAATGGGCTACGTGGGTGTCCGGCGCGTATCAGTGGACCGCCTCGTGGAGCAGCCGTCGGGCCGCGGGCTGGTGCTGATCCCGCTCGCGCTGATCGTCGTGATCACCGTGGTGGACATCCACTCCCCGACCACCATCCACCTCGGTCCTTTGCTGGTCATAGCGCCCGCGCTCACCGCCTCCGTCGCGGGGCCCCGGCAGACCGCTCTGGTCGGGGTGCTGGCTGTGGCCGCGCAGGTTTTCATCGCGATCTTTCACGGCGGGCTGACTACGGCCAACCACATCGCGCAGATCATCGCTCTGTCCGTACTCTCCGTCCTGGTGGTTTTCGTCCGCCTCGTACAGGAGCGGCGTGCCCGGCAGCTGAGCCGGGCGCGCTCGGTGGCGGAGACAGCGCAGCGGGTTCTGCTGCGGCCTCCACCCCGCCGGATCGGGCCGTTGCGCGTGGCCTGGCTCTATCTGGCCGCCGAGGACGAGACCCATATCGGTGGCGACCTGTTCGCGGTCGCCCGCGCCGCCCACCCCTCCACCCGAGTGATCATCGGCGATGTCCGCGGCAAGGGGCTGGCTTCCATCGGAGAGGCATCGGTGGTACTGGGCGCGTTCCGCGAGGGCGCCCACCGGTGTGACACCCTCCCCGAGCTCACGGCCGCGCTCGAGGTGAGCGTGTCCCGCGACCTCGAGGAGGTGGCCGATACCGAGCACGATCCCGGCGAGCACTTCGTCACCGCGCTCATACTCGACATCTCCGACCAGGACCCACAGGGGGAGATGATCAACTGCGGTCATCCCCCGCCCCTGCTGCTGCACGATCACGAGGTCACGGTCCTGCACGCGCGCCGCTCCGTACCCCCACTGGGCATGTCCGAGCTGCCCGCCTCGAGCCACCGCCCCGACCCGTTCGCCTTCGAAACCGGCGACGTCCTCCTCCTCTACACCGATGGCGTCATCGAAGCCCGCTCGCCGGAGGGCGCCTTCTACCCACTCGCCGAGCGGGTCGCTTCCTTCCCCGCCTGCGGTCCCGACGCCCTGCTCCGCCGCATCCACGACGACCTGATCACCCACATCGGCGACCAGCCCGCCGACGACGCCGCCCTGCTGGTCATCCAGCGCACCGCCTCTCACCACCTCCACCGACCGCACCTCATGTCCCGCTCCGTCAACGGCCACCAGCGACTCCACGGCAGCGGATCATCCCCACCCTCAGAACGCTGACCCGCGCCCTGGTGACCGCTGCCGGCGGTTCAGGTGAGGTGGGCGAAGACCACCAGGTTCTCGGTGTAGTCCTTGACATCGCGGTCGTAGTCGCCAGCGCAGGTGATCAGCCGGACCTGGGCCGAGGGGGTGTCGGCGTACACACGCCGGTCCGGGAAGTCGTCCTTCGCGAACGTCTCGACACTGTCGACGACGAAGGAGGCCGTGCGCCCGTCGGCCCTTTTCACCTTGAAGGTGTCCCCCTTCTTCAGTTCATCGAGCCCTACGAACACCGCCGGGTCCGTTTTCGTGTCGACATGCCCGGCGATGATCGAGGTACCCAACTCCCCCGGGGACGCGCCGTCGGCGTGCCAGCCGACCAGGTTCACGTCGTCGGAGGGCGGAGCTTCGAGCTGGCCCGACGAGTCGATGTCGAGGTCGGTGAAAGGTGCGTCCACCGAGATCTTCGGGATGAGCAGCCGCGTCGGCTTGGACCGCGGCAGATGCTTTCCCTTCGGCCCGGCGATCGACGACGGCGGCGCGAGCGCCGCCGAGGCGCCAGGCGTACGGGAGGCGCTGGACGGCTCGTCATGGCCGCCGAAAAGACTCAGCGCCAGGATCAGGATCCCGGCGAACCACACGATCAACGGCACGCCTGGGCGAGAGCTCTGCTCGGGCGGCGCCAAGTCGGTCTGGGTATGGGTAGGGGAAGACAATCGGGATGCCATCGGGCACCACCTCACTGGGACACGGCAGCAGAGCGGGTACAGCAGGAAGAAAAGGAAGGAAGAAAAGGAAGGAAGGAAGCAAGCGAGCCGGGCCGCCGCCCTATGTGAAGGCGGCGGCCACGACTGCTATGTCGTCGGGCATAGGTCAGGACGCGCCGTTGACCGAGTTCTTGCGGCGCACCGCGTAGAAGCCCGTGGCGGCGACTGCCAGCGCGGCCAGGCCGCCGGCCGTGACCGCCGGGTTGGCGAGCCCACCGCCACCGGTGTGCACGCCACCGCTGGGCTTGTCCTTGCCGTAGTCGGAGTCGTCGTCCTTGTCCTTGCCGTAGTCCGAGTCCTTGTCCTCGTCCTTGCCGTAGTCCGAGTCCGAGTCCGAGTCCTTGTCCTCGTCCTTGCTGTAGTCCGAGTCCTTGTCCTCGTCCTTGCTGTAGTCCGAGTCCTTGTCCGAGTCCTTGTCCGAGTCCTTGTCCTCGTCCTTGTCCTTGCTCCAGTCGTCGTCCTTGTCCTTGCTCCAGTCGTCCTCGTTCAGCACGGTGAGGGCACCACCACCGGTGTGCACGCCACCGTTCGGCTTGTCCTTGCCGTAGTCCTTGTCCTTGCCGTTGTCGTCGTCGTCCTTGTCCTTGCCGTTGTCGTCGTCGTCCTTGTCCTTGCCGTTGTCGTCGTCGTCCTTGTCCTTGCCGTTGTCGTCGTCGTCCTCGTCGTCGTCCTTGTCCTCGTCGT
>NZ_JBTLMO010000066.1:0-38555 GCF_054462255.1 Streptomyces sp. SD15
CGCCGGCCACCGCCCTGAGGCCGCGACGGCGCCTCCGGCACCACCCGCTGGAACAGTTCCCACAACTCGTCCGGCACCAGCCGCTCAACGATCCCTGCCACGACCGGCAGCTTACCCGGCCAAATGAGATGACTTCTAAGCAGGGAATCGTTCTGGGCAGCGATGAACTGGTCGGGGAATCCGTTGAAGTTGTGCTTCTTCATCACCAGCAGCGTCGGCTGGACGACGCGGAGGCAGAACAGTGCCCTGACGCCGACGCTGTACTTCTGCCCGGTCCGGTTGGTGCCGAGGTCAGCGGCGGTGATCTCGCCGAGGCCCAGGGGGCTGGCATCCCAGCGCTGTTGCCAGGTGCTGCCTTCGAACCCGCCCAGGTAGGCCAGGACGCGCCGAGTGGAGGCCCGGTGCTGTTCGGCGGTCCGTTCGGAGGCTGCCGGCGAGGCGCCGTGCGCGAGCTGGCCGATGAGCTGCGGCGTGGCGGCGGACAGATCCCCGAAGGGGCGCGGCGCGGCGGTCACCAAGGCCGGTCGGGCCTCGATCTGGCGGGAGGCGAAGCGGCCGGCGAAGGCCGGATCGTCGCCGGTGTCGGTGTGCCGTAGATCGTGCAGGGACCAGTTCGTTCCCAGCACGGTGTTCGCCCGCTGCATGACACGGCGCATGGCCCAGTAGGTCAGCGGACGGTCGGGGCCTCGGTGGGCCCTCCAGAGGGGTTCGCCATCGGCGGGTGTGCCGGCCGCGTCGAGGTAGAGGGCCAGGCGGAACAGGCCCTGCGGGGAGACCGGGACCGCTTCCCTGGCCCGGGTGCCCTTGGTGATCACATAGATCCGCTGGCCGGACCAGTCGATGTCGCCGACGGCGATGCCGAGGAGTTCCTTGGCGCGTGCGCCGCTGGAGACGAAGATCTCCAGCAGGGCCCGGTCGCGGTCGCAGTTCATCGCGGTGAACAATTCGTCCCACAACCGGTCGGGAATCGACCGCGGCGGCCGGTCGGACACCCGCTGCCGCAGCCGGGCCCGGCCCACCACCGGCGTAGGTTCCAGCGGACTGCGGTGCCCCAGCGCGCGGCGCCGCTGAGCCGAGTGCGGCACCGGGTTGACGACCGGGCCGCGGCCGTGATGGGCATGAAACTCGTAGAACCCGCTGATCACCGTCAGAGCGTGGTTGATGGTCCGCGGCGCGTACCCGGCGCCCAGGGACGCTTTGCCTGTGCGGAGATTGACCGTCCCGGCCACCGGAGCATCGGCCCGGTGTCGTTGACGCTGCGGGTTGGAGGCCGAGCGCAGCCAACCCGTCAGCACCGCGACCTCAGACTCCGTCGCCCGCTCCCACCCGGTGCCCAGTAGCCACAGCAGACGGAACCAACGCAGCATCCCGTAGCAGTAGCTGCGGCAGGTCAGCGGGCTGGAATCCCCAAGCGCCAGGTCCCGCAGAAACGCGGTGACCGGCTCGACCTCGGCCCCCGCCGCATCGAGCATCGCGTACGGCGGATGCGCCCGGTTAACCTCCACCACTCGTCCGAGGCGAGGGATGGCCTGTCGGCCCTCCATCAACTCATCGCGTACATCCACACTTGCTCCTTGATCGTGGCCTGTTACGCCGTGACCAACGAGGTGAGGATGGTGCAGTTAACAGAGCAGTCCTTGGCTGCGAGCCAGCGGGCGAATCCTGCCCGCTTGTCGGCAGGACGGCCGGACAGGTCATGAACCACTTGGTGGGAGCAGGCGTGCTCCACGGTCCAATGAGTACGGACTCCCGGGTAATTTCGTTTAACGGGCGTTGAGTTCGAGATCGGGCGGTTGTCCTGCGGCTTCATTTCGAGAGCCTTTCTGTAGGGGGTGGGGTGGTGGCCTGCGGCGTTGCGGAGCTTCGTGCGTTGGGTGCACGATTCACGCGGCGGACGGAGGTGGTTGAGGTGCTTGGAGGCGGTTCTGGAGACGCTTCCGCGCGGCTGGTACTGCTGCAGGGGGTGTCTTTGCTGCGGCCCGAGGACGCGGTCTTCGAGGCGATGCTGGAGGGGTGGACACGTCAGCAGCGCGGCGGACGACGTCTGCGGTCGAAGACGATCGGTGATCGACTGAGGGTGGTGGAGCGGTTTTCGGAGTTCGCGAACGCCTACCCGTGGCAGTGGACTGCGTCGGATCTCGACGACTGGATGACGCACCTCATCGGCGTCGTACGACGGGCCGAGTCGACGATTCGCAGTTACCAGGGTGCGATCCGGCTGTTCTGCGATTACGTCACCTCGCCGCACTACCAGTGGCCCGCCGAGTGCGAAGAGCGGTTCGGGACACACCCGGTGCAGATCTGCCATGAGTGGAACACCGTGGCCCACCTGGTGGAGTGTGAAGGCCGGCCAGGACGTCGACCGATGACACGGGCCGAGCTGCAGAGGTTCTTCGACTATGCCGACGACCAGGTCGAGCGGGCGGTGAGACTGGGCCGTAAGGGCGCGCTGGCGGCGTACCGGGACGCGACGGTCTTCAAGGTCATGTACGGGTGGGGCAGCCGGTGTACGGAGACGTCGCGGCTGGAGACGGTCGACTTCTACCGCAATGCCGCGGCACCGGAGTTGGGGGAGTTCGGCTCCCTGCACGTGCGATACGGGAAGCGCACGAAGGGATCGCCGTGGCGGCGGCGCACGACCTTGTCGGTGATGCCCTGGGCGGTGGAGGCGGTGGCCGACTATGTGGCGAACGTCCGGCCGCGGTACGCGAGGGCGGCGGAGCTTCCGGCGCTGTGGCTGACCGAGCGGGGCGGTCGGTTGCAGCCGAGGGAGATCGAGGATCGGTTTGCTTCCTATCGTGATGCGCTGGGCCTGGATGGGGATCTGGTGCCGCACTGCCTGCGGCACAGCCACGTCACGCACCAGATCGAGGACGGTGCCGACCCGGCGTTCGTTCAGCGTCAGGTCGGTCATCGCTACGCGTCAACGACCGCCCTGTACACCGGGGTGAGCGGGGACTTCATGAACGCGATGATGCGACGGATGCTGGACCGGGCCCTGAGTACGGTGCGGTAGCAGGCGGCGGCTGGGAGAGGGGACACGGTGCGGAAGTTGGACTACCGGTGGCATCTGCGGGAGGTGATGGCGATGCGGGGCATGTTCGCCACCACCGACTTGCGTCCGGTGCTGGCCGAGCGGGGGATCGACCTGTCGCCTTCGCAGGTCTACCGGCTGGTGACGGAGCGGCCCGAGCGGTTGAATCTGGCGGTGCTGATGGCCTTGATGGACATCCTGGGCTGCCGCATGGAGGAGCTGATCGAGCCGGTGGCGGTGCAGGCGCCGGCCGCCCGGCGGGCAGCTGGCCAGGAGAGTTCGGGCCGGTCTGGTGGGGCGGGGGTGGGGGAGTTCCGTCCCCGCCGGGCGCGTGTTCTGCCACCGCCCGAGGACGGGCCGGCCAACTAGGTGACCGAGGTAGAGCTGCTGCGGTGGCAGTCGGAGCCCGAGGCGGTCGTGGCCGAGGTGGTGGCTACGGTCGATCCGTCCTGCATGCCGCAGGCGGTGACCGCTGCGGTGGAGAGGGTGTTCCGTCAGCGTCCGCAGCGGCGCGAGCTCGCCCGGATGCTGGAGGCCGACCCGTGCCTGTTGACCTCGGGTGTGCCGCAGGTGCCGCGGCTCGTGGAGCGGCTGATCCGGGCCTTGGTCGAGGGTGGCGCCACCGGGCTGGTGCTCCCGAGCTGCGCCGCGTGCGGGCGCCAGCGACCTCTCACGGCGACGTCCCCCAGCGGGCGGATCTGTGGCTCGTGCTACAACCGCAACCGGATCGAGGACCGCCGCTGTGTCGAGTGCGGCCGACGCGATTTCCGCGGCCGAGATCGCGAGGGGCGTCCGCGGTGCCGCAAGCACCTGCCCGACCAGGACGTCGACCCGATCCGCGAGATCACGGGACTGCTCGCCGCGTCCACGGGCCTGCCGCGTGCCGTGCTGGAGGACGCGGTGAGGCAGGCGGAGCGGAGCCGGGCGGGGCAACTGCGCCTGTGGTGGGCGTTGTCGGATCGCCCCGACCTTCTGACGGGTTCGGGCGCTCACGGTCCGCAGTCGGTCTCCGCCCTGGCGAAGATCCTGGACGATCACGGCGCGAGGGGCGTGGTCATTCCGCTCTGCCCTTGGTGCAACGCAAGCACCAACCTGGTCAGCCTGCGCGAAGGGATCCGCTGCTGCTCTCACTGCTGGACGAAGAGCCGGACGGCCAGGTGCGCCTGCTGCGGCCGGGACCGGCCTGTCGGCGGCCACGACAGTGAGGGCCGGGCGGTGTGTGTCTCCTGTCGGCAGATGGACCCGCTGCATCACAGACGCTGTGGCGGCTGCGGTGAGATCCGCATCCGCCGCCGGCGCACGGACGACGGCGGAGGGTTGTGCCCGGCGTGCTGCACCAACCCCTACGCCCTGTGCGCGACCTGCGGGGCCTGGAGGCCGTGCTGGTTCGCGTCGACCGCGACGCCGCGCTGCCAGTCGTGCACGGCCAAGGCCCGGCACCAGGCTGTGTGCGTGCGGTGCGGCCAGCTGCGCCGGGTCAACAACCGCACCGCAGACGGGGAACCCCTGTGTGCAACCTGCGGCACCCCGCCATCACCGTGCGACGGCTGCGGGAAGACCTACCGGATCTCCGCGCTTCTTCCCGGCGGGCGACGGCTGTGCCAGACCTGCTGGACCAAGCACCCCAGCGCGAAGAAGCCCTGCGTACGCTGTGGAGTTGTCACCCGTCTCTTCCACCGGGGCATGTGCCCGGACTGTGCGCGCGACCGGAGTCTGCGCGATGTCTTCGTCGGCCCCGACGGCCAGGTGCGGTCCGAACTCCATGGCGTCGTCGACACGCTCCGCGCGCTCGATGCCCGCACCGTCCTGCGGTGGGTGCACAAGACGCCGGCCCGCCGCGCTGCCTTCCGGGCGCTCGCGACCGCGACGGGCCCGGTGACGCACCAGACCCTGGACACCGTGGCCGACGGACACGTTGCTGACCATCTGCGCGCACTCCTCGTCGCACACGGCGTCTTGGCCGTCCGCGACGAACAGCTCGCCCAGATCGAGCAGTGGTTGCCGAAGGTCCTGGGTCGTCTCCCCGACGCGGCGGAGCGGCGGATCGTGGAACGGTGGGCACGCTGGCAGCCGCTGCGCCGCCTGCACCGACAGGCCGCGCACACCAGCCCTGGGCAAGCCTGCGGGATCCGGCAGGAAATCCGCTCCGTCGTCCGTCTACTGGAATGGTTGCCAGCACAGGGCAGCAGCCTTGCCGCGTGCACGCAGGACCACATCGACGCCTACGTCGCCACGGGCCCGGCCGAGCGCCTGCGGATCCGGTCCTTCTTGCACTGGACCAGCCGACACCAGCACACCCGAGCCCTGACGGCCCCCTTCTACACCAGCTCGCTCGCCGCCGACATCATCGCCGCCGATACACGCTGGCGACTGGTGCACCGGCTCGTGAGCGAACCCGACATCGCGGTCCGCGACCGCGCGGCCGGACTGCTCCTGTTGCTGTTCGCGCAGCCCCCGTCCCGGATCTGTGCCCTCAGCCGCGACGACGTCCTCGACGACGGCACCACGCTGCGGCTGCGCCTGGGGACACACCCGGTAGAAATCCCGCCGCCGCTGGACGGGATGCTCCGCGAACTGGTGCGCCACCCGGTCGGCAAGGCCCATCGCCTCGAACCAGGCCCGAGCCGATGGTTGTTCCCCGGTTCCCGGGCCGGTCGGCCGATGGGGCCGGTCAGTCTGTCGCGCAGGCTCAAGGCGCTCGGTATCCGGCCCCGGCCCACCAGGAACGCCTCGCTCATGGATCTGGCCGCTGAGCTTCCCGCGTTCGTTTTCAGTCGTCTGCTCGGCTTCTGCGAGCAGACCGCCGCGAACTGGATGGCCGAGAGCGGCGGCGACGAGGCCCGCTATGCCGCCCACCGGGCCCGCGGGGCAGACCGCGTCTGATACATCTCTCGGTTCTACGAGGTAAGGGGCGGGGCACACGGTGTGGGCGGCGGTCCCTACAACAGGGCGCCGCCGGACACCTCGAGGCGCTGGGCGGTGACCCATCGCAGGTCCTCGGAGGCGAGCGCGGCAATCGCGTCGCCGATCTCCTGCGGTTCACCGACGCGGCCGAGCGCTGTCTGCGCGCCCAAGTCCTCGCGCATCTGCGCGTCGTCCCGCATGGCTCCGCCGTTGAAGTCGGTGGCGGTCGGCCCCGGCGCGATGGCGTTGACGCGGATCTTGCGCGCCCCCAGTTCCAGGGCCAGGGCCCGGCTGAGGACCTCGACCGCCGCCTTGGAGGCCGAGTAGACCGAGGTGCCAGCACTGGTGTGGCGGCTGAGGGAGGAGGAGACGTTGATGATCCGCCCCCCGTCGGCCAGCAGGGGCGCAAGCGCCTGGATGAGGAAGAACGTGCCGCGCACATTGGTGTCCATCACCGCGTCGTAGTCGTCGACCGTGACCGCTTCCAGCGGTCCGAACAGCCCGATCCCGGCGTTGTTGACCAAGACGTCCAGCCGGGTCGCGTCCCAGCGCTCCAGTTGCGCGGCCAGGTGGGAGACGAAGGCAGGAAAGGAGGCCACGTCGCTGATGTCCAGCCGCAGTGCGGCTGCTGCGGCGCCGGTTTCCTGGACGCTCTTGACCGTCTCCTCGGCCTCCTGGGCGTCGCCGCGGTAGGTGACGATGACGCGCAGCTTGTGCCGGGCCAGCGACTGGGCCGTGGCCCGGCCCAGCCCGCGATTGCCGCCGGTCACCAATGCGATCTTGCCTGACTCCATGAGTGTTTCTCCATGCGGGAACGGAAGGACGCCGGCGGGGAGTGCCCCCGTCGACCGAATGCGAGTCGTGCGACTCGCCTCCCTTTCCACGTAAACATCTACACAGTGGCGAGTCAAGTGACTCGCCTCGTGATGGGTCATACTGGGCTCATGACCGCAGGACTCTCGGCGCACCATCAACGACTCGCTCAGCGCAAGCGCGAGGCGATCACCGCAGCGGCCACGAAGCTGTTCCTGGAACGGGGCTATGACGGGACCTCGCTGGCGAAGATCGCGCAGGAAGCGGTCGTCTCGAAGTCCACGCTGTTCAAGCAGTTCCCCACCAAGGCAGCGCTCTTCGAGGCCATCGTCACCGAGTACTGGAAGGGTGGGCCGGACCCGGCGGCCCCCGCGACGCAGCCCGGTGACCTGCGCGTCGGCCTGAGCACCATCGGTCGCCAGTACGCCGACCTGATCGGCCGGCCCGCAATGGCGGCCCTCTTCCGCATCGTCATCGCCGAACTGCCGCGCTTCCCGGAACTGGGACGGGCTCAGTTCGAGCTGGGCAAGCTGCCCTACTTCATCTCCGTCCAGCACTACTTGGAGGCCCAGCACGCCGCGGGCGCCGCGGTGGTACCCGACGCGGAGAGCGCCACCAACCAGTTCCTCGGCATGATCGCCAACTACGTCCTGTGGCCGCGGATGCTGCTCGCCGACTGGAGCCCCGCACCCGCCGACGTTGGCCACGCCGTCGACGAGGCGGTCACGACGATGCTCGCCCGCTACGGCCGCAGCGCCGACGACCCGCAGCACTCCTGAGGGCTCCGGCGCCGCTGCGGGTGCGGACGGCGCCCGCTCCCGGGCCCCCGAATCGCTGCGGGAGGCTGCCGGTCAGTACCGGGGCGGCCTGTAAGCGTCATTCACTGCGACGGGGGCCCGGCGGCTGTGCCGCCGCCAGGAATGCAGACGGTGTCCCCGGCCGCCGCCGCAGCGGTGCCGTGGCCCGGCACGCGCATGGGGCCAGGCGCTGCCAGCGGCTGCGGACCCTGTCGGCATACCCTCAAGCTCCTTGGGTACTCCGCAAGTTTCAATAGCCGCACTTGCCAGTAACGGCCATAAATGGATCTCCTCAAAAGGGGTTGGCGAGTAGTGGGGTTGCGCCCTGATCAGGGCGTCTTGTGCCAGCCGCGCGGCGGCTGTCTGGTAGGGCCGAGACATCGGCGCGCGGCGAGAAGGACGGTGAGAGCGAGGGCCACGCCGGTGGCGGGGAGCGCTGCGCTGACGAGTGGCTGCTCGGCGAGGCGTCCGGCGAGGGCGGTGCCGGCGAACTGCCCGGCGCCGATCGAGAGGATCAGCCACGCGTACGCCTCGCTGGTGCGGCCCGCGGGGGTGAGGACGTCGGTGATGACGTAGGCGCAGGCGACCACGACGGTCAGGAACGCACTGGCGCTTAGCGGTGGCGGGCGGTCGCGCTGGCGCGAGTCGGCGGCGTGGGTGGCGCGGTGTCCACAGCGGGGCGCAGGCGGATGCGCAGCACGGGGGTGCGGTGCGGCGGCAGGACGGCGACGGTCGCGCCGAGGTCCTCGGCCGCCTCCTCGACTTCGCGGGTGAGGAACTCGATCTGCCGGCCCAGCGCCGAGAGGCGGGCGGCGATCTGGCGGCCCTGCACGGTCTCCAGCGCGCTGGCGAACTGGCTGCTCGCTTCCAGGAGTTCCTGGAGGCGGACCATCGGTCCTGCGTCGTAGCCGCGCTGGGTGGCACTGAGGAGAGCGTTGGACGCGTCACCGGCGTGCTGGGCCTCGACGACGTCCCGGGTGAGTTCCTGCAGCGAGATCTCGGGGGTGGGCTCGGGCCGGTTGAACCCTGAGACGTCGGCGCGCAGCACACCGGGCGGGACCGGGGCAGGTAGTACCTTCCCCGCCTCGTATTCGTGCGCGTAGTGCCCGATCACCTGCCAGCCCGGTGCGTCCGGGTCACCTCGCAGCGCGACAAGCGTCGAGTCGTCGTCCTCGATCAGATGGGCGAGGGTGATCGGCTGCCCGTCGGCGGCGTACCACGACTCGGTCAGCTCCAGCTCGCGATGAAGCTGTGGTCCGCCCAGGCGGCGAGGTGCGGCCACAGGGCCGCATGTTGCGCGCGTTCGGCTGCGGAGCCAGGGGTGGTCGGCCGGTCGAGCGCCCGGCGGATCTCGGTGGCGGAGGCGGCCAGGTCGTCCAGCACGGCCCGCCACCCGGCCAGGTGCCGGGCGGGTGGCAGCTCGTCGAGCGCGTGGCGGGCGGCATCGAGCAGAGCGTCGGCGTGCGGGGCGAGGTGGGTGGTGTACGCCTCTACGGCCGCCTTGTCGCGGTGGGCTCGTGCGGCTGCCGCGGCGCCTGCATGGACGGTGCGGCTGTAGCGGTCGCGTGTCATGTCGAGCGCGGTTTCGGTCTCGCGGTCGATGGCCGCCATCCGCAGTCGGAAGTCGCGTGCACGGTTGGCGAGGTCGGGTGACACCGGCAGGGAGTCTTCGGGGGTCGGGTCGCTTGCGGGCGTCATCGGGACCGTCCCCCACCCGAGGCCGTCAGGTGGACGGTCGGTGCGTAGGTGGGTTTCGGCGGGATCGGCCGTGCGGCCGGCGGTGAGGTGGTGGGCGGTGTGGCGCGCTGCGTCGTTCGGCCGGCGGCGGCCTGTGCGAGACGGCTGCGGCGTTCCTGGAGTCCGTTCGGCCGGACCGGGCGTGGTGGGCTGGCGGAGAGGGACGGATCGAGGGGGATGTCGGCCTGCACGGTGTAGCCCTGGCGGCGCAGATCGTGGACGGCCTGGCGGGTCCGGCGAGGGCCGTCGCGCTCGGGCTCGCTGAGCCGGTACAGCCCTGGTTCTCCGGGGACGGGTTCGAACTGCTCGTGTTCCAGGTACCAGTGGGCGAGGTGCGCTGGCATGGAGGCGGTGAAGGAGGCGACGAAGCCGTGCGTGTCGTGGTCGCCGAAGACGAAGTGGGTGCCGGGTTGCAAGGGGGCGGGGTTCTCCTCGCGTTGTCGGGGTGGAGCTGTCAGTGGCTGCGGTGCGCGGGGCGGGCCGCGGCGAGGGGGCGGACCGGCGCGGCGACGGGGAGGGCCGGTCGGCGGTGGGGTGCGCTCATGCGGGCTTGGCGCAGGAAGATCTCGCCGTCGGTGAGCCAGGTCTCGATGGTCGGCCACGCACGGGCACGGTGCTCCTGCGGCGCAAGGGGGCTGCCCTGGACGACGTCGTCCAACAGGGTCTCGGCATCAATCACGGCGTCGGCCAGGCGGGACAGCGTCGCGGCGTCGTCGGGCCACGGGATGCTGGCGGGATGGCACCGGTCGATCAGTGTCGGGGCGTGGTCGACGACGGTGAGGAAGCGGCGCCAGGCGTGGTCGAGGAATTCCTCGGTCGCGGCGCCGAGGGCGGCGGCGCTCAGTGGAGTGGCGTCGCTGTAGCGGCCGGAGGCGACCATGGACTGCCAGGTGTCGTGCTCGGAGCGGATGCCCCGGAGTACGGCGGCGATGGTCGCGGTCCGGCGGGCGTGGACGGCCTGCTCGTAGGAGGGCAGATACCGGTCGGTGACGGCCTGGGCCGCCCGTCCGGCGAACGGCGACAGGACGATGCTGCGCGGAGCGTGGGGATCGCCGTAGCCCTCGTCGAGCCCTTCCGGGGCGAAGGCGCCGACCAGGTAGTCGAGTTGGCGGCCGGGGCGCTCGACGAACAGCAGCGTGGTGCCCTGCACCATGTCGGTGAGCGTGGCGGCGTAGGAAATCCGCTCGCTCTGCAGGGCACGGCCGAGTTCGCCGCTGTCCCAGATCCAGGGCACGAGGTCTTCCTGCCAAGCGGGGTGCGAGTAGATCTCGACCGAGGTGTGCCACTGGCCGGGCAGTTGGCGCGCTAGGTCCCGGGCGGCATCGCCGATGAAGCGCCGGCTGCTCGTATGCACGCTGGTGCGGTGCCGTTTCGCGCACTTGACCAGGTCGACCATGGTGGTCCCGTTGCCGTCTGCTTGCAGGTGGTAGACGCCCTCGTCGTCCCGTCGGAAGCCGCTCTCGGCGAGGGCGGTGTGCGCTCTGTTGCGGGCGAGGGAGGGTGGTCTGCGGGGTTGGTGTCTTCGCGGTCAGCGGCTGCGTGTTGGTGCCGTCTTCGTGGGCGGCGGTGGCGGAGGCGCGGAGGCGGTCGATGCGGCGGGACGGAGGTTCACGCCGAAGCCCTGCTCGGTGAGACGGCGTGCGACGGCCTCGATGCGCGACATGCCCTCGTCGACTCCGTTGTAGGCGGCGGGCAGGAGGAGGGCGCTTTCGTGTGGGCGGTACTGGAAGCCGTAGCCGTACAGGAGCATGCGGACCTCGGCGGGCACGCTGTCGTACGGGGCGCCGAAGGCTCCGTCCCGGTACCAGGTGAGCGTGACGGTCTGGGTGACCGCGGCGGGTTCGGCACGGCGTACAGGGTCGGGCTGGAGGTGGGCGTTGTGGCGCACCGCGGCCAGTGCGTGCTGGTAACGCGGCAGGACGCGGCGTACGACGTCGGCGGCGGCGCGCGCGGGATCGCCCGGGACGGCGATGCCGCCTGGCTCGTCCACGCGGCGGAAGTGGTGGGGCTTAAAGCCGTCAGGGATGGGCGGGACGACCAGGAACTGGCCCGGGCTGCGTTGCGGGTCGAGGACGTACAGCTGCTGGCCGTCGGGTCCGTCGAGCACGGCGTGCTGGCCGAGTCTCTGGCCGACGGCCCAGCTGGGCTCACCGGTGTCCCAGACGCCGTGGTCGAGTGGGAACTCGTCGTCGGTATAGCGGTGGTAGCTGCTCGTCCAGGTACCCGGCAGCCGCTGGGCGAGGGCGCGGGCGAAGGCAGACAGATCGGTGCGGTGGGTGAGACCTGCGGGACAGCGCATTCATTCCTCGACAGGGCTGGTGGCGTGCTGGTTGGTACGCAGGCGGCGGGCGGCCTGGTGGTAGCGGGGCAGGAGCCGTCGGGTGACCGTGTGTGCGGCGCGGGCCGCCTCGGAGGGGACCGTGATCGCGTGCGGGGCGTTGTCGTCGCCGAAGTAGTCGTGGGTGATGCCGTGCAGGGATAGCGCGCCGACGAGGACCTGTTCGTGGTGCAGCGGGCGGTCGATCACGACGAGCTGGAGGCGGCTGGGGCCGGTGAGAATCGCGGCGCGGGGTACGTGGAATTGCATCCAGGCGCTGCCCAGGCATGCGTTGTCCCACAGCTCGTCGAGGAAATCGAGCTGGCTGCCCGGCTCGACGAAGTCGGTTACGTGGAACGTCCATTCGCCGGGCAGGCGGCGAGAAAGGCCATGGGCAACGGTTTCCAGATCGCTGCCGGAGGTGACGATCCGGGCGGCCTCACGCCGTGAACGGCGGTACTCCCGTTCCTGGTTATCGCGCCATAGTTCCTCGACGCGCTTCCCCGCGGCTGGAGAGCCGGCGTCCGGGAGGATACGGGGCAAGTGGTATTCCACGCCGATGCCCTGCCGGGCGGTAGCGGCAAGGAACCGCTCGAGCCGGGCTGGAATGTCGTGGTCGTACCTGTCGTGGATCAGGATGTAGCCGAAGACGCCTCGTGGGCGCCAGAAGCCGTGGTCGGTAAGTAGTGTGTGGGCTGCCGCGGGGGCGTCGTTGCTGGTGAGGGCGATGACACCGATCTGGTCGTGATCGCCGAGACTAATGGAGGGCATAGGCTTTTCTGTAGGGCCGTCAGTGTCGAACAACGCCAGGCTCGTGCGGGTGGAGTTGATGTTGGACGATGAAGCACCGGCCGGCGACCCGCCATCGTCCGCGTCCGCGACGTGCGCACGGGCAGGGGGGATGCGGCCGGTGTTGTCGAGCAGGCCGAGGGGCTCGCAGGCGCTGCGCAGTTCGAGGGACAGCTGCTGCAACCGGTGCGGCGTCGACTGTTCAGCGGGTTCTGGCACGTGGACCTCGTGGTGTCGGGAATGCGGGGGCTGCATCGCTTGTCGCCGTGGGCGGGTGTTTCTTCGATCTCATGGCTGCCTCGTGACCTGGCAGTACGCGTCGTCGGAGGTCTGCTCGCGGGGGCGGAGCAGTCGACGGTGCGTCGGGGACGGTGAAGAGTTGCGTGCCGCCGATGAGGGAGGGGCGGCCGTCGAGTTCGTCGAGCCAGTTGAGGAGCTTGGGCAGGTTCTTGTCGGGCCCGTACGCGAGGTAGGTGCCGTCGGCGCTGTCGCAGCCGAACCACTCGGCTATCCCCAGACGGATCCGGGAGTTGACGCGGCCCATGTGCACGCCCTTGCCGCGGGCCTTCGCCTCGCGGGCCAGCCGTTCGGCGACGGGCCCGAGTTTCCACTCGGTCGATCCGGCCAGGAACAGGACGTCGAAGCTGTCCCACGGCAGCAGCCCTGGTGCATCGCAGCCGTCCTGGGCCGCGTAGGCCGCGGGGATGCCCAGTTCGCGGATGCGGGCCAGCCACTGCAGGGACTCGGTGAGGGTGCCGACGGCGTCGAACGGCTGGTCCGGGGCGAGCGCCCACAGGCTGCGATCCGGCCCGTACCGTTCAACGGTCCGGTACAGCCAGGCGAACCACGCTTCGGCGCCAGGCCAGTAGCGGCCCTTGCCGTCGCTGCCGAACTTGGAGTTGTCACAGGCATACAGCGCGCCCTCGGGGATCCGGCTGCCTTGCGCGGGGGTGGTCATGCAGCCGATGCGTCCGGCGCTCATCGCGGCCCGTATCTCAGGCCCCGAGGGAGTGCCGAGGTAGCGCAGCGTGCACCTCCCCGGCGGCGACGCGGACCGTCATCCGGGCCACCCCCCGGCCAGGCGGGAGGCCACGAAGTCGGGCCCGCGGCTCGTGGACCTCACAATCCCGGGAAGGCGACACGTTCCAGGTCTTCGAGGCAGACGACTGCGCGGTGAGCGTCGGGCGCGCCTGGTTCACCGGGTGCGACCCGGCATGGGGATCTTCGCCGTCGGCGGCCTGGGGCTTGGGCCCGAAGGGAGGGCAGCGTTGGTGGTCTGGCGCGCGGGGGCCAGGGCACGCATGCGGTCGACAGAGGTGTGCAGGTCCTCACCGAGACTGCGCAGGGTGGCCGCGGCGTCTCCAAGGTCGTAGTGGAGGTCGAATCCGTCGTCCTGCTCGGCTTCCTTGGCTTTCTCCCCGGCTGCTTCGAAGAATTCGCCGAGCCGCTCCAGCAGGCCGCTGGTGGGGTCCAGGACCTGGTGCAGCAGGGCGGCGGCGTCCGCATGCGACTCGGTTGCGTTGAGCCGGTCGGTGAGAGCGAGGAGCGCGTCGCCGTAGACGGAGACGGAGGTGCGGTCCGCGTTGCCGGAGACGTCCGGGGTCTTGGGCGCGCGGAGAGTCGGCGTGGCTGCGGACACGTGCGCGCTTGCGGTGGACGAGGAGGGAGCGGGCAGCAGCCCGAGTTGGATGAGCCGCTGGTCGATCGCATCGATCAGGTGCGTGGCGTTGCCGCCGTGGCGGGCTTCGGGCCGCTCAGGGGCACGTGGGTCGGCGGAGGGGGCCGAGTCGTAGATCACTTCGAACAGCGCCTGGTCGTCGGGCTGCTGGCGGGTCACGATCCACCCCTGCGGGTCCCCTGGCGGACGGTCGCAGGAGGGCTCCTGCGGCGGGCTGATGATCAGGTGACTGTCGTCGGGGAGTGATACGCGCACGATGTACGCGCTGAGGCCGAACTCGATGTCGCACTCCAGGCCGCGTTGCCGCAGTGGCGTGGTGATGTGCGCGTGGCGGCGCCACAGCTCCTGCCACCAGGCGGTGTTCACGTTGCGGTGGTCGGGGAGCGGCGCGAGCGCGGACGCGTCGACGGACGTGCGGCGGGTGTCGGTGTGGGAGGTGGTCGGGGTGTTCTTGTCCTCAGCGACCACGGCTTCTTCCGCGCGAGGGTGCGTGGCGCAGCGGCGGGTTCCGGCGGGTGGGACTGGGCTTTGGCTCCGGAAGAGGGGTGAAGTCGAATGCGTACTCGTCGTGGGCGTTGATCAAGCCGTGTTCCAACTGGGCTTCGCGCTCGGCGACCTGCGCCTTGAGGTCGTCGTGCTCGGCCTGGCACTGGTGGTACTCGGCCCAGTCGGCGTCGCTGAAGTGGGCGGGGCGGTTCAGGGGACTCCTTGAGAGGGTGATGCTGGCGTGGATGCTTCGGTGCGGGTTAGCGGTGGCGTGCGCTCGGCCTGGGCGGCGGGGGCGCCGGGCTCTCCCGCCGGGAAGGCGTGGGGAAGAAGCGGTGGAAGTCGAGGTGGGCGTCGAGTTCCTTGACCGCGTCTCGGAGCGATTCCGACGTGCGCCGCAGATAGGCGCGCGCCGTGGCGTGGTCGATGACCATGCGGTATTCCCGGCGGTGCCGGTCGGTCGGGCTGGAGGACCGGGGCAGGGAAAGGGCCCTCTCCGCTGTCTCGGCGAAGTACGGGGCTGCGTGGCTCGACGTGGTGGCCGCCGTCGCGAGGTGGGCGAGTACGGCGCTGCCGGCGCGGGTCGTGCTGTGGGCGGTCCGGGCGAATTCGGCAGTCATGCGGACGACGCCGCGGGAGAGGGCCTGCGCGTCGGCGGCATGCTGAAGCAGATCGGCGTAGGACGGCGTGGCCGGCACATGACCGGTCTCGTCCAGCAGCTGCCACTGCTCGGCGGCGTCGAGGAGTTTGGCCTTCATGTCGTCGAGCGCGCCGATAATGTGGAGGGTGGCGTCGCGAGGTATCAGTTCGCGCTGGGTATCGGAATTCATGAGCCTCTTGCTTTTCAGTGCATGCGAGCGTCGGTGTCGAAGAGCGCCAGCTCGTGCGCGTGCAGAAGGTGCTGCACGATGAAAGATCGTCCGGCGACTTTCCACAGGCCACGCCCTCGGTTGAGGTGGGCGATGGCGTCCATTTCGACGGACGTCAGGCCGAGCAGCGAGGCTGCGGCATGGAGTTGGTCGGTTTCCTGGCGGTAAATGATGCGGGTGGAGCAGTCCGCGAGGAGTCCTTCGGCCAGAGCCCGGCCCTGCGATCCGGCGTCGCCGGCGGTGAGCAAGTCGCTGAGCCGGTGGATCACCATGAGGTTCGCGATGCCGAGGCCGCGGCTCAGCTTCCACTGGGCCTGCATGCGCTGCAGCAGACCGACGTGCCTCATCAATCGCCACGCCTCGTCGTACACGATCCAGCGCCGGCCGCCGGACGGATCGGAGAGGGCGGACTCCATCCAGGCACTCGCGCAGGTCATCGCCAGAACGAGGGCGGTGTCGTCGCCGGAGCCGCCCAGCCGGGACAGGTCGATGGTGAGCATCGGCGCGTTCGGGTCGAAGGCGACGGTGGAGGGGGCGTCGAACATGCCGGCCAAGTCACCGTGGACGAGGCGGCGCATCGCGTGGGCCAGGTCGCGGGCGGCGTCGCCGAGTTGGCCCGACATCATTCCGGCGGCCTCGTTGAGCGCACTCGGATTGTTGAGGGTGGCGGCGACGTCGCCGAGGAGCGGGGTGCGGCCGGTGTCGACGGCGCGGGTGACGACGGCGTCCAGGGCGACGTCCAGGGCGGTGTGCTCCATGGGCATCAGGTCCCGGCCCAGGACGGTCCGGGCCAGGGAACCGAGCAGGAGCAGGCGCCGTTTGCGGATCTCGCCGACCCAGTCGGCCTCGGAGACGCTCTCCGGGCGCGGGGCCGCGTCCAGAGGGTTCAGCCGTCCGGGCAGTCCGGGGCCGAGAGCGACGGACCGGCCGCCGAGGGCTTCCGCCACCGGCGTCCACTCGCCCTTCGGGTCACACGGGACGTAGACGCGGTATCCGAAGGCCACCGAACGCAGCGCGAAGCTCTTGGCGAGCGCGCTCTTGCCCTGGCCGATCACCCCGGCGAGCAAGAGGTTCGGGTTGGTGAATCCCTCGACCTTGCCGTACAGCGCGAACGGATCGAAGACAAAGGACGCTTCCGCGTGGACGTCGCGCCCGATGTAGATGCCCTCGGCGCCGAGTCCGCCTTCGGCCAGGAAGGGGTATGCGCCGGCGGCCACGGCCGTCGTCATGCGGTGGGCGGGCAGCTTCAGCCGGTTATTACGCGCGGAGGCGGGTCCGGGACGTCCGCTCGGTGGGTAGAGCGCGGCGGGCATCTCGTGCTCGGCGGATGTGCTCTCGGTCTGGTGGGCGCTGGCTTCCGCGCGGGCCTTGGCGGCGGCCTCGGCGAGCTGGCGACGGGCGGCCTTGCGGCTGGCGCGGTCGGTGCCGTGGGGGGTGAAGAGCGGGCTGGCGGACGCGCGGCGTGCGCGACGGGCGGGCCGGTGGCTCATCGGTGGCCCTCGTTTCTGCGGGTGGTGCTCATCGCACGCAGGCCGTGGTGTGCGGGCGGAGGTCGGTGGGGGTGGTCTTGCGGCGGATGACGTGTCCGGCGGCGAGGTGGCGCTGGCAGATCGTGAGCACGGGCGGTCCCTCGGGTAGCCGCTCTGGATGGCATGCGCTCGACTCGGCTTCTGCTGCTGTGTTGTTGGGCAGCAGGTGGAAGGCGGAGTGGACCTCGCTGGTGGCCTGCCAGAGGCGGGTGTGCGCGGTGGCGAGGTGGCGGCCGGCGGCGGGGTGTGGCGGACGGGTGGTTTCGGCGAGGCGGTCCAGGAGTTGGTGCAGGGCGGTGAGGTGGGCGTGGAGCACGTCAAGGTGCAGGCGGTCCGCCGGCCGGGGCGGGGCCGCGTCCGACGAGGCAAGGGCCCGGGTGTGGTGGCGGACTCCGGCGCTCGCGGCGCGGAGGTAGGGGTGCGCGTCGTCCGGAGGTGTGCGAGAGGTCAAAGGTGGTGGTCCTTCCTGCCGGGAGGCAGGGGCAGCGACGGGTGGTCCGCCGCGGGTGAGCGAAGAGCAGCGGGCAGGGGTGCTGGCCGGCGGGGCTGGCTCACGGGGCGGTCCGGGCGAGCGGGAGCGCGGTGAGAGTGAAGGCGTCCGACTGCTGGTAGTTGAGCCTGCGGAGGTCGACGCCCGAGGTGACGGCGTGGGTCTCGATCTGCGCGCAGGCGGCGTCCAGGAGGGCGTCGGTCTCGGCGGTGACGGTGACCAGGCCGGTCAGGGCCACGTCCGCGTGCCCGGCGATGAGCTGGCGCTCACGCTGCTTGACGTCGGCGTACTCGACGGAGTCTTCCTCGCTGTCGACCTGCCCCCGGCGGGCCCGTTCGTTGGCGTCGGCGATGATCGCCGCCTTCTTCCTCTGGACGTCCCGCAGCGCGGACTCGAGCCCCTGCGGCACGTATATAAGGGAGAGGCTGCGCCGCACTCCGGCCGTGAACATGATCCCGTGCAGGAACCCGGCCCCCATCTCGGTCCTCGGCCAGTTCTCCACCCAGTACGTCGCGTGCCGTGCGCTGTCGGTGGCGAGGCGGTCGTACTCCTCGAACTGGACGACGGGCCCGGCGGCGGCAGGGTCGGCCTCGGCGCGGCCGGTCTCGGACCACTGCTGGAGGGCCGCGAGGGCCTTGGGATCGTAGGCGGTGCGGATGACGGCGGCGATCTCCCGCGCGGTCAGCCACCCGGTGACCTGGAGTCCGGCGTTGCGGGCGGCCTGGGCGATGGACGCGGTGGTCTGCTCCATGACGGTGAACGCCCCGGGCAAGCCTCCGCCGGCCTGGCTGATCAGGCGCCGGGCGGCCTTGAGGTCGAGGGAGATGGCGAGGTAGGTCTCGTGCGGTGCGGCGGCGGGGCCAGCCGAGGCAACCAGTTCTGAGTAGATCTGTCCGGCGACGGGGGGCTGGGGCTGCCCGTTCTGCATCCAGTGGCGGGTGAGGGTATCGCCGCTGTCGGGGACGGTGCGCTCCAGCACCTGCACGGTGGCGATATTCCCGGTGCGGGCGATGCCCGCCAACGCCCGTCCCCAGCTGCTCACGTTGTGGTTCTGACTGGCGGGGTCGAGGAGGGCGAAGGCGCGGCTGCTGACGCGGGCGATGGCGGTCAGGGTCTGCTGGTGCGGGTCGTGGACGGCCGCGGCGCCGTTGGCGGAGTCGCCGGGGGTGACCACCTTGAGGGAGGCGGTGGTGCCGGGCAGGTGGAGGACGCCGTCCTGCCGGGGCCGGGTGACGGGCCGGGCGAGCCAGAGGGTCTGGCCGGTCCGGCGGCGGTGTGCGTAGCGGGTGACGATCGGTGCCCAGTCGATGAGGGAGCGGCCGTGCCGGCGGATCGCGACGAGGGCACCGGAAGCTGCCCACAGCGGGGTCAGGGCGACGGCGCCGAGCAGTCCGGTGGAGACCACCGTCATCAGCAGCACCGCCAACGTGCAGGAAACGAGGATGAGTTGGGGCAGGGAGAGGCCGAGGAGGATGCCGCGGCGGGACCGGTGCGGGAACTTCACCGTGACCGGGGCGACGGAGAGATCAGTCAAGGGGCGGGTCCTGGAGGCGCGGGTGGAACCCGGGGGCGGGAGGCGCAGTGCACGTCCCGCCCCCGGTAGGCGGGCAGGGGATCAGAGGCCGGTCGGAGGCGGCGGCGGTGAGGCCGACCCGCTCGACGTGGCGTTCTGTGAGCCGGAGGACGGGGGTGCGCCCTGCGGTGGCGGGGTCGTGGTCGGCGCCGTGGACTGCCATCCGCCGCTCTGGCCGGACGCGGCATTCGCGCCAGATCCGCCCGGCCCCGGGCTGCCGCCCACCTGGCTGCTGGTGTCGTCGGACACGCTCGTCGGCGCGGGCTGGACGGCCTTCTCCAGACCGGACTTGACGGCATCGGCACCGGGCGAGGCGCCCGTTCCGCCGCTTTGTGAACCTTCGTTGCCCTCTCCGCCTCCGCCGGTCGGGTTGGCGGCGACGTCGCCGGGGAAGCCGCCCCCGCTGGCGTCGGGGCCTTGCGGCGCGGCGCCTGCTCCGGCGGCAGCGCCACCGGTTCCGGCGGTAGCTGCAGCTGCGGCGGCCTTGCGGGCGGCCTTCTCGGCATGCGCCTTGGCGATCTGCGCTCCGGCGCCGCCGGCGCGGTGGATGGACTCGCCGTCGGTGCCGTCGGCTGCCCAGTGGACGAACTTGAAGACGGCGTACGGGCAGAGCAACACCAAGACCATGATCACGATGCCGGACATGACGTCGGCCAGAGCGGCGATGCCGTCCTTGGCCTCGGGTTTGCCCATGGCGGCGATCCCGAGCACGAAGATCACGGTCATCAGCAGCTTGGAGACCACGAGGGTGGCGGTGGCTTCGATCCAGCCCTTGCGCCAGCGCCGTGCGACCTCCCAGCCGCCGCCGGCGGAGGCGAAGACTGCCAGCGTGACCATGACGAGGATGCCGACCTTGCGGACCATCATCACGCACCAGTAGAGGAAGGCGCCGATGGCTGCGCCGAGGCCGGCGACGACTGGCACGAGCCAGCCCAAGCCGGACAGGCCGCCGATCTGGTTGACCTTCACGATGCGGCGCACGGCCGACTCGATGTTCAGGTGCGCGGTCTTGAACAGGCCGTCGCTGACGGCGTCGACCACTTCGACGGCGACTGTGGTGAAGGCGATGGCGCAGAAGGCGAACAGGACGCCGCTCATGGTGCCGGTGAACGCCTGTGTCAGCGCTTGTCCGTCGCGCCGGATGGCTGCCCGGACCAACTGCGCGCAGAACGTCGCGACCAGCAGGACCAGGCCCAGTGGCAGCAACATCTCGTAGTTGTCGACGAACCATCCGGCGCTCAGGTCCACCTTCGTGGTGGTGTTGACGGCCTCGGCGGCCAAATCGGCTGCGGCGGCTGCCAGTTCACCGGCGGACTTCGCCATCCAGTCACCGATGGCCTTGCCGGGGTCCGAGGCGAAATCTACGGCGTCGCCGACGGCGCACAGCTTGTCTGCCAAGGGGAAATCACAGAAACCCACGAGGAGTTACTCCTCCTTTCGTGTCTCAGGCGCGGGTCACTGCGTGACGCTCGGTGCGATCGCGGCCAGGGTGCAGTCGTGGTTCGGGCGGCACTGGACGGCGAGGGTCACTGCCCTCTCCTCGGCTCCGCTGCCGCCCTTCTTCCAGCTGAGCGTCTGCGTGCCGTTGACGGTGACGACGTAGATGTACGCCTCGGTGATCGCGGACGGGTTGTCGGCCAGGGCCGCCTTGAACGCGGAGGGGTAGTGGCCCTCGGAGACGCTGGCGGTGGCGTGCTGGTCCTGGTCGGCCATCCGTGACCACAGCACCGGATCGGGGACCTGGCCGGAGACCGAGGCCCAGTCGGCGTACTTGGTCTCGGTGGTCATCCAGGCGCGCATGCCGGCCAGTTGCTGGTCGCGGTTGGTGTCGCGGGTGTCGTAGGACCACAGCATCTGGGCCGCCGCCTTGGCGTAGGCGACCGGGTCGGCGATCTGCGGGGGCTTGGGCACCGAACCGGATCCGGAGGAAGGTTTGGGGGCGGCCTCGGAGGAGGACGGGCTGCCAGTCGAGGCGGGCGCGGCGCTGTCCGGGGCCTGGTGGCCGTTGCCGCCGCCGGTCAGCAGGGCGACGACCCCGGCGATGGAGAGCAGGACGGCGACGGCGGAGGCGACGATCGCGATGCGCCGGTTGGCCGACCAGCCCGTACCGTACGAGGACAGCGAGAAGGAGGGGGATCGTTTCCGCATCAGTGGACCTGCGAGCCCAGGCCGGAGAAGAAGGCCACGATGCCGTTCGCGGCACCCAGACCGAGGGCGGCGCCGGCGGCGACGACCGCGCCCTTCTTGCCGTTGGCCTCGGCCTGGTGGCCACCGGTGTGGTGGCCCCAGGCCCATACACCGAGGGAGACGGCGAGGGCGCCGACGACGGCGATGATGCCGAACATGTTGATGCTGTTGACGACGCTCTTCAGCACGCTCAAACCGGGCAGGCCACCGCCCTTGGGCGAGATTCCTGGGTCGTAAGCGAGCTGGATGACGCGGTCTGCGAGAGGAACGGACATGGGTGTGGCGGGGCTCCTTGCATACGCGGCCAGGCGAGGGCCGACGGGAAGGGAAAGCGGAGGGGGAGGTGCGCGAGAGGCGCGGAAGTGGCCGCGGCGCGGGCCCGCCCGGTGCGATGCCGGGCGGGGCGGCGTCAGAGGACGCGGCGGGCGGCGAGGATCGTCCAGTCCTTGACCGGGGTGATCCGGACCGGCTTGGTGGTGCGCGGCGCCTCGATCACGAGGCCCTCGCCCATGTACATGCCGACGTGCTCGGGCCGTGCGGCGCTGCCGCGGCTGAAGATCAGGTCACCGGGCTTGAGGTGAGCGGGCGAGACCGCCTGGCCCTCGTTGACCTGCGTGTACGTGGTGCGAGTGAGCGTGACGCCGGCGTGGGCGTACGCCTGCTGCATCAGCGAGCTGCAGTCGCAGCGGCCCATGGGATCGGGACCGTGCGAGTTCGTGCAGGATCCGCCCCACTGGTAGAGCGTGCCGAGCTGCTGCATCGCCCAGGTGAGGGCCTTACGGGCCTTCGGATCGGCGTCCTTGGGGATCGAGTAACCCTTCGGGACGCTGCCCTCGGGGATGCGGCCGAACCCGGAACCGTCCTGGCCCGGCGCACAGCCGGTCGTACTGGTCGACGGCTCCTTGCCCTGGTCCGCGTCCTTGCCGTCCGCGTCACCGCCGCCGGGGAAGGTCTTGGCGATGGCGGCCTGCAACGCGGTGGCGAGGTTCTCCCACTGCGCGTACGCGTCCGGCAGGCCGGACTTCTGCACGGCTTGGGCGGCCTGGGTGACGGTCATCTGCTGCCAGCCGTCGACTTTGAGCAGGTGCTTGTAGAACTGCTCGCTTGCGTAGGTGGGGTCGCGGATCTGCTGGGCGCTGCCCCAGCCCTGGGAGGGGCGCTGCTGGAACAGACCGAGGGAGTCGCGGTCGCCGTAGCCCAGGTTGCGCAGCCGGCTCTCCTGCATCGCCGTGGCGAGCGCGATGATCTGTCCCTTCTTGGGGACGTCGAGCGAGAGGCCGGCGGCCACGATCGTCTGGGCGTTGGGGACCTGCTCGGCGGGCAGGTCCAGGCCCTCGACGTGCACGTCCTTGCCGGACGCACCGTCGAGGATCTTGGTTACCTGTTCGGCGACCTTGTCGCTGTCGATGTCGGTCAGGCAGCTGCTGAAGGAGCCGCTGCTCTGCACGGCGTCGGCCGAGGAGGCCAGCATCATGCCGGTGCCGGCGATCAGGATCGGGGAGAGGAAGACGATGCCGATGCCGGCGGCGAGCCCCTTCAACCCGAGCGGACCGCTCGCCGGTCAGCGGTTTCGGGCATGGGTGGGTAGCGAGACGTCATGAACGCGTCCTTGGGGGTGCGGTGTCCGGCGCGCCGCGTGCGCGAGGCATCTCGGAAGGGCGCGGCAGCCGGGGTGGGCGATCGGGACGGGGCCGGTGTGGGCGAGTTGCCGCTCGCTCCGCGTGGCCGGGCCGTGAGCTAGGTGTGCCGGGGCAGGGGGTACCTCCTGAGGTGTGGCAGGGGGTAGCCAGCGGCGGTGTGCGCCGGGCGGTTCAAAAACAGTAGGCGCGGATCGGCGGTTGACCAAAAAGTCGGCGTGAGGTGCCGGAATCCGGCACCTCTGCACGGCACTTCTTGGTCGTCGGCGGATTCGCCTCTACAGTTTTTGGACTCCCCCTCGCCCTCCTCGGTCTGCGGCCCTGGGCTTCTGCATGCTCACGTCCGGCCCGCGAGGACTCCTGTGCGAGGCGGCTAGTTCCCTCCGCGTTTCCGCACCCGAATTGGGGTTCCTCTTTGCCTTTTTCCCTGCACCAGGGCGACGCTCTGGCCGTGCTCTCCGGCCTTCCGGACGGCTGCGTCGACTCCGTCATCACCGACCCGCCGTACAACAGCGGGGGCCGGACCGCGAAGGAGCGCACCACCCGCTCCGCGAAGCAGAAGTACACCTCCGCCGATTCCAAGAACGACCTTGCCGACTTCACCGGCGAGAACATGGACCAGAGGTCCTACTCGTTCTGGCTGACGCAGATCATGACCGAAGCGCAACGTCTGACGAAGACCGGCGGGACCGCCCTGCTGTTCACCGACTGGCGCCAACTCCCGACGACCACGGACGCGATCCAGGCCGCCGGATGGCTCTGGCGCGGTGTGCTGGCCTGGCACAAGCCGCAGGCCAGGCCCCAGAAGGGCCGGTTCACCCAGAACTGCGAATTCATCGTCTGGGCGTCGAAGGGACCGATCGACGGCTCCCGGAACCCGGTCTATCTGCCCGGCATGTACTCGGCGTCGCAGCCCTCGGGTGCGAAGCGCCAGCACATCACGCAGAAGCCGGTCGAGGTGATGCGCGAGCTAGTCAAGATCAGCCCCGAGGGCGGCACGGTCCTCGACTTCTGCGCCGGCTCCGGCTCTACGGGCGTCGCCGCCCTGCTGGAAGGCAGGGACTTCATCGGCGTGGAGAAGACCGAGCACTACGCGTCGATCGCGGAAGCTCGGCTTTTGGAAACGATGCAACAGACCGCACGGCGCGAGGACTTCATTCTTGCTGGTCCCGAGGCATAGTGACGTCCTGAGCGAGGCGAGTCTGGAGCATTCGGTCAGGGGACTTACCGCTCACGCAGCGGAGTGCAACAATGTTGCGTTATATGCATCATCCGGAGTGGGTGGTGAGCGTGATCGAGGCTCCGGGCTCGGCGCTGCTCGTGTTGGCGGACGGTGTCGTGCCGTTGGACCCGGAATTGATGGTGTTCCGGGCGATGTTGGAGGGCTGGGCCTGTCAACAGCGGGCGCGGTTCCTTGACGAGCGGGAGACCATCGAGCCGCGTCTAGCTTTGGTGCGGCGGATGGTGGCCTTCACCGGGTTGTATCCGTGGCAGTGGACGCCGGCGGAGGCGGAGGCGTTCATCGGCGATCTCCGCTCGGGGCCGCGGCCGATCATGGTGTCCACGGCGCGGAGTTACGAGATCACGCTGCAGCTGTTCTGCGCGTACCTGACCGACGCCCGCTATCAGTGGGGCCGGGTCTGCTCGGAGCGTTTTGGGGCGGCGCCGCAGCAGGTGTTCCACGAGTGGCGCAGCGTGAAGCACATCGCGGACTACGAAGGCGACCCGCGGCGACGGCCGTTGGACTACGACGAGGTCCAGGCCCTGTTCGATGCGGCGGACGGCCGGGTGGAACAGATCCGGGTCCGGCGTGTCAAAGGTGCGCTCCCGGCGATGAGGGATGCGGCCCTGCTCAAGACGGTGTACGCGTTCGGGCTGCGGCGTCAGGAGACGGTGGGCACGGACTGCGTCGATTTACGCCGTTGTCCGAAGACTCCGCAGTTTGGGCAGTTCGGCGCGTTGAACGTGCGGTTCGGCAAGTCGAGCCGGGGTGGTCCGCCCAAACGGCGCACGGTATTGCTGGTGCCGGAGATGGACTGGCTCGTGCCGGTCCTTCGGCAGTGGACGGACGAGGTGCGGCCGTTGCTGGCCGGCCGGAGTCATCCGGCGTTGTGGGTGACCGAGCGGTGCGGGCGGCTGCACCGCCGTTCGGTGAACGAGGCGTTCGAGAAGGTGGCCCGCCTGGCGGGGCTTCCTGCCGAGCTCGACCCGCACTGCCTGCGCTACTCGTACATCACGCACCTGGTGGAGTTCGACTACCCGCAGCGTTTCATCCAGGAGCAGGTCGGTCATCTGTATGCGTCCACCACGGCTTTGTACACCGGGGTGAGCGACGAGTACCGGACACGTCTGCTGCTGCGGGCGCTGGCGGAACATCGAGACGAGTTGTGGGGTGAGCAGGGATGATCCGGAAGATGGGCTGCGGCTGGAAGCTGCGGCATCTGATGGCGGAGCGAGGCATGTTCCAGACCTCCGATCTGGTGCCGCTGCTGGCCGAGCGGGGCGTGGTCCTCTCACGCGAGCAGATCTACCGACTGGTGACGCAGGTCCCGCAACGACTGAGCATGGACACCCTGGCCGCATTGTGCGACGTGCTGGAGTGCACCCCGAACGATCTCATCGAGATCAAAGTCGTCGACCAGCAGCTGCCCAAGGTTGCGGGCGAGAAGGCGAACGAGGTGCCGCCAGTGCGGCGTTCGGTGGTCCGCCGCCCCGGCCAGCCATGAGCCCGTCCAGGACGCCGAAGATATGCGCACGCTGCAGACGCCCGGGGCGGATCAATGCGCGCCGGCCGGAGGGCGGCATCTGCCACCGCTGCTACCGGCATGACCCACAGGTCGTGAAGGAGTGCGCCCAATGCGGCCGTGTCCGCATACCCGCCGCGCGCACAGTCGATGGACAGCCACTTTGCGAACGCTGCTGGCAGCCGCCAGAAAGAGACTGCGCAGGCTGTGGTGCCCGGGCGCCGGCCAAGGCGTTCACCGAGGGTGGACCGCTGTGCCCGCAGTGCTACCGCCGACAGCGTCAGCCGCGGGCGGTGTGTAACCGGTGCGGCGACCTCGCTCGCATCGCCCGGCGCGGCACCGACGAGGACGACCAGGTGTGCTACCGCTGCTACCGGCGCCCTACCGTCCTGACCCCCTGCGCCGTCTGCGGCAGGACCAAGGAATGCCTGCAGCTGGGGGACGGGCGCCAAGTCTGCGTGAACTGCAGACCGCTGCCTCGCCAGCTTTGCGCCGCCTGCGGCACGGAACGCATCGTGGCTGCCAACTGGCCTATGGGATCGGTGTGTTCCGCCTGCTATCGCAGGATCCGCACCGCCCGGGCGCCCTGCCCCGGCTGCGGACAGGCCAGACCGCTGATAGCTCGAACACCCGACGGGGAGCCACGCTGCGGACCCTGCGTCGGGCTGCCCCTGCCGCCTCCATGCCGGTCCTGCGGAAGCCGCGACACCCCCTACGCCCGGGGTACCTGCGCGCGCTGCATCGCCCGCCGACAGCTGGGTGACCTGCTCACCGGCCCGGACGGCACAGTTCCTGATCAGCTACTGTCTCTGCTGCACTCCTTGGGGACCGCCGACGCCCCTGCCCGGGTCATCAGCTGGCTGCAGAACAGCACCAGCGCCCGACTCCTCGCCGAACTCGCCGCTGCCGGCAAGCACTTGACCCACGACCTCCTCGACACCCTCCCTGCCGGCCACGACGAGTGCTACGTGCGCGCCCTCCTAGTCCACACCGCCGTGCTCGAACCCCGGGAGGAAGGGCTCGAACGGATCGCCCCATGGCTGGAACGGATCCTCGTCGACCGGCCAGCAGCCCACGCCCGCCTTGTGTATCCGTACACACACTGGGTTCTGCTACGTCAGGCGCGTACCCGGGCAGCCAAGGGCCTTACTACACCGAGTAGTTGGGGGCGCATCCGCGGTCGTGTCACCCTGATCCTGTCGTTCTTGACCTGGCTCGACGAGCAACAGCTCGCCCTGGCCACCGTCACGCAGGACAACCTCGACCACTGGCTGACCTCCGGCCCTCGGCGCCGGCACGACGTCCGGTCGTTTCTGACCTGGGCCCACCAGCGCGGCCTGACCAACGAGCACCACATCCGACCGTCCCCAAGGGCGCCGGACACCCTGATCCTCACCGAGGACCAGCGCTGGCAGGAACTGCGCCGATGTCTGAACGACAACAACCTGCCCCTGCGTGTCCGCGTCGGCAGAATGCTCACCTTGCTCTACGGCATGCCCGCCCGCACTGTGCGGCTCCTGACCGCAGACGACGTCCGGCACGACTCCGACGGGACCTTCTTGGACCTTGGGCGGCGACCCCTGTTCGTCCCGCCCCGCCCTGCTGCCCTTGTGGCGGAACTTGCCGACTGCGCCTGCCTTCCAGCCGCCGCGGAAGCTGGCCCCCCGCCCCGGGCATGGCTCTTCCCCGGGACGGTGCCCGGACAGCCCCTCAGCACCGCTGGATACAGCCTGTTGATGCGGCGCTACGGTTTTCACACTGTCCCAGCCCGCAGCGCAGCGTTGATCGCTCTCGCGGGACAACTGCCCGTCCCTGTCCTCGCGGAGCTCCTCAATATCCACGTGCACACGGCACGGAAGTGGGCCTCCTACTCACAGCCCGACTGGGCTGCCTACTTGGCCCAGCGTGCCGCTGATGGAAGCATCCGATAAGGGTGCGGATCCTCTGAAGTGACGGTCGAGATCAAGTAGCGAGGCCGCCGACACCGGGTCGAGGCACGCAACGATCTTCTCGCATTCGGGCAACAACCTTCGGGGAGCATCACAGCCGCAGATCGTCGCGACTCGTGAACACCACTGTTCCCAGCGCGCCATGCGACGTCAGGTCGGCAGCGTAGTCGGCGCGGCGTCGTCTTCGTGGCGATGAGCATCGAGGAGCACAGTCTGATCACCGGGTGGATCGTCACGCTCCGGAGGGAGAGCCCGGAGCGCCGCGGCCAGTTCGGCCTGCAGCCTCGGATCGCCGAAGTAGGCGGCGAGCTCGAACCGCGCCCGCGCGTCTGCGTGGTTTCCCCGGCCCGCTTGCAGAAGACCCGACTCGAGTAGTGCTGTCGCGGCCGGCGGCCGCTCGCGGAAGAGCGCCCAGGCCCAGCGGGCCAGGGACTTGAGGCTGCCGGGTGGTCTGCGCGGTGCACCAGGCCCGTCCTCGGTCGGTTCGACGGCGGACCAGTAGAGGGAACGGTGAAATTTGCCGGCACTGTCCCGCTCCACGCCGAGGGCGTAGTCGTACCAGGCGATCGCGCCCTCGGCGTCGGAGGAGCCCGCGTCGAGCCGGGCAAGCTCGATCGCCGCGAGCACGGTCGGCTCCTGGCTTGAGGTGTACGAGGAGCTGATGACGCGCAGGCACCAGGCCGCCGCCTGTTCTGGTGAGCCCTGTGACTCCAGCCGGACGAGGGCGGTGACCGCGTCCGCGGCGGTCGTGTCGGCGATGATCTCATCCGCGGCGTCGGGGTACTCACCGCTCGGGGCGTCACCGGTCGCGGCGGCCCGCCGGTACCAGCGTCGTGCGCTGTCGATGTCCCCGTCCTTCTCGCTGAGCGAGCCCAGACGGAGCAGGGCAGCCGGTTTCTGACGCCGGAGGTTCTCGACGGCCTTCAAGCACCAAGCGCGGCTCCGGTCAGCGCTGTGGGTCAGCCAGAGCAGCAGGACCGCCAGGGCGCCGAGCACTCCGTTGTGGATCTGGACCGCCCACTCAGCGTTGGGATCAGGGCGGTACCCCAGACTCATTCCGATCCAGAAGGTCGCAGCGATCACACCGCTGCCCCAGATGATTAGGTTGACGAATCCGCAGAGCCTGAACCATCGAACGCACAGCGCTCCCCATACCAGGATGAGCACGACGAACCCCATGAAACCGACCGTCCGCACCGTGCCGTGCGTGTACAACGCAAACACGCCGTGTCCCGCCGAGATGAGGAGCTGGGACCAGTAGAGCCAGAGATCGACCGTGCGTGTCGAAATCGGCCGTCGCCTGCGGAGGAGCTTCCTCTGATCGCGCTTGTCGAGGGACGTCGCTGCCAGTGCCGTCGCGATCTCCCGCCGGCTCCTGCGCCGCGTCTTCACCCGGGGCAGCACATAGGCGATGTCCTCGACGCGGCCGGAGTCGCCGAGCAGCGTGAGGAGTTGCGGGAGATCCGGTCTCCCGCCGCCGGCGCGGAGAAACTCTGCGGCCTCGATCTCCCGGTCGTGCTCGCGGAAGGAGTCCACCAGCACCAGGAGATCGGCCGGAGGCAGCGCGTGGGTCAGGGGCACGACATGGCGGTGCACGAGTTTCAGAGTCATCGTCGCCACGGCGGAAACGGGCAGCCGGTCGACGGTACGGACGAGCCAGTCGAGCGCCGCGTCGTTTTTCTCGGGCGACTTGTCCAGTGCTCCGGCAAGGACCCTCCCGGCGTCCTCGAAGCGACTGGCCTCGCACAGAGCCGAGAGCACGTCCCCGACATCCGCCCGGTAGCCGGCTCTCCACAGAGTCTCGGTTGCCTCGCGGTCCAGAGAGTGCTGGCGCAGCGAGTCCACGAGGAGGAGGAGCTCGGCAGGGGGCAGGGTGGCGAAGTACTCCGTCACGGCCGTCAGGTTCTTGCTCAGGGCCTGCGTGACGATGTCCGAGGTGTGCAGGCGGGCGGCGAGCCCGACGAGCCAGTGTAACCACCATGTGCCGAGGTCACGTTGCCGACTCCGGGTCACCAGCGCTTCGACGTCCGCGACCTGGCGCGTCTGGTCTGCCCTGGTGAAGAGGTCGAAGGCCAACTCGTGCATCCCCAGGCCGGAGAGCCGGTCGGCCAGTGTGACCACGTCCTCGACGGGTAGCCGCGCGGCCCGGGCGAGCGCCGAGGCGCGCTCGGACCGAGGGTCGACCAGCGCGAACAGGGCTCGATGAACCTCGTCCCTGAGCGGCGAGAATGCCTCGTGCGCAGCGTCACGAGGCTCGACGGGGCCTCGGGGGCTGGTGGCCAGGTAGATGGCGCCTTGGGCGTCATCGACGCTGAGCGTGGGCGTCTGGGCGGGTCGGGCTTCGGTGACTCTGCGCTCGACGTAGGAGAACAACTCCTGGACCGAGACGAGTCCGTCGCCGTCGAGATCGGCCTCACCGGTTGCCAGACCCCGGACGACAGCCGAGGTGAACAAGCTCGGCTCGTTGACCTCGCGGGAGTGTATCTCGTTCTCGTACGCGACCTGCAGCGAGGTGGACGCGGTGAGCACCACCCTGCCTCGCCCGGCGAACAGGCGCTTGACGTCGACCTCCGGGGCCCCTGACCGGATCCCCAGCTCGAAGGCGCCGCTGTAGCAGCAGTCCAGCAGGAGGACGATCCGTCGCGCGGTGCTCTCCTCCATGAGACGGGCCACGAACACCGCGTCGATCCCGGTGGAGCTCGGTGTCGCCGGGTCGGTGTCCTTCACCTCGAAGTAGAGTTCGCCTCGTCTGTTGCGCTGTCCGTGGCATGAAATGTGCACAAGCAGCAGGTCATTGCTGTCGGCCTCGCGGAAGAACCGTTCGATGGCAAGCCTGATGACATGGCTGGTCTCATCGACGACGGTCTCCACCTCGAACGCCCCGACGCCCGGGTCCCTGAGGATCTTGGAGAGCTCTCTGGCGTCAGCGCCGGCGCCGGGCAGCTGCTGCCTGCTCGGGTTGTCGTAGTACTGCGCCGCGATGATGAGAGCCCGCTTCCGCATCGACTACTCCGGGTGTCGCGCGAGGAACGCTGCCAGAGCCTCCTGGTGCAATTCCGTGGGGTTTCCGGTCAGTTCCACCCGATCCCCCCCGATCTCCAGGACGATGGTCCCGGACTGCTCGCGCGTGAGCCAGTTCTGCACCAGCGTCACCAGCGAGGCCAGCACGGGACTCCCCACCAGGGCGATGACGATCCCTGCGACGACTGCGCTGCGCGCCCCTGCCTCCGACGTCCCCTCGACATCGGTGATCCCGTCGTGCTCCAGCTCGTCCAGCTCCCGCCGGAGGAAGAAGTAGTCGTCCCCGAGCCCGTCGGTGACCAGCTTGACCTGCATCGCGTCTCCAAGAAGCACCATGCCCTGCTCGACCCCTAAGGGTGGCACGAACTGCCCCTTTCCGTCGCTTGATTGGGGAGTTGCACGACCGGGCTCAGTGGGTCAGTCAGACACGTTGGCAGCCACCAATCCGCCGGCACCTTTGGCCTTGAATGCGCTTGGGACCGCCCGCGGGGCAGGCCGACACTGCCCTCGCGGTCGGCTGGCCGATCGCCACCGTGGCCGCCTCTCTCGGCGATGCCGCCACCCGCCACGGAAGGCCGGCCCCCCAACCCTGTTCTCCCAGCTCAGCCAATCCCTGCAGGCGAGCTGCACCGACCCGACTTCAAGCTCGGAAGCTGATGTTGGAGAAGCACCAGGACGAGGCGCTGATTGACGTTGATCTTTGCGGGCCAGAGGACGATGGCGGAATACCGCTGATCAGGAATATCCACACTCCACCAGTAGCTGACCGGCTCACCGAGACGATCCGCGCCACCCTCACGCAGGACGACGTGGTTCTCACCGTCTGAGCCGCGTCCTTTCCTGCCGCCAAGGTGACCGGCTCCCATGCGTAGCCGTCGGCGGAACACCGCCGGAGCGGACGTGTAACTCGCCAGCCGGGCCGCGCGAATACGCTTCTGCCTTTCTCTCACCCCGTGTCTCGTAGGAGGCCGAACTTTTCAATGCCCGAATCCACAAAACCGTCTGACGATGGAGAGTTGGAGCCGGTCCGTATTCCGGATCCACAGCTGGAGGGAATCGAGGCGAGCGTCCGACGGCTCATGGAGCAGTCGGCACAACAGGCGCAGCAACTAGACCACCTCGCGTCCGCCCCGGCGCCGAGCGGATCACCGTTCGCCGCGTTCGGCATGCCGGGACTCGGCGGTCCGCCGGCCGCCGCTCCACCGGAGCCCCGCCCGATCCTGGAACTCGACGGGGAGGAAAGGGAAGACGAACTCGACGCCCTGTCGGACTGGATCGACGACTTCTTCCTCCCGGTCTACGGGGCTGAGGTCACCACCGCGGCGCCCTGGTGCCTGCAGTGGCAGGAGCACGACGACGTCGTGGCCTGGCTCCACGCACTGTGGCTCGCCTACCAGCAGCACAAGGACCCCGAAGCCGGGCTCTCCGGCCTGTTCGTGTGGCACCGGGACTTCCTCACCCACGCCGTCGCGGCGATCCGCGCACCAGGCGGACCGCTGTCGGCCTGCATGACCTCTCCCGACCGGCCCGCGCACCGTCTTCTGCCCGGCCCGCCGCCGTCCGTGCGCACGGAGACGGCTGCCACGGCGGAAGCCGCCGAACCGGACGAGCCGACGTCATGACCGCGGGAGTGGGACAGCCCGCCTTCGGCCTGAGCTTCGACCCCCGCGCGCTGACCGATCTCCTCCAGGCCCCCAGCGATATCCGCGACCTCACCCTCGCCTACCTGCAAGAAGTCGTGAACGCACAGCGCTTCGGGCTCCGTCTCGACGGTGACCTGGAGGGATTCCGGAAACTGTTCGTGGACTCCCGCAAGGACTGGCGCGTCGTCTACGGCGTCCGCCCGGCACCCGCGGAATCCGCCCACCACAAGGAGATCCACGTCGTCGCGATCCGGCCACGTGCGAGCAACGACGTCTACGACGAGGTCGGCCGCCGCCTGGGGATGACCCGCCGGCCGCTGAGCGCCCGCACCCACGCGGCCCGCTCGCGCTCCCCGCAGCTGACCACCCGCGCTTCCGTGCCCCGGCCCGGTCCGCCGCCCACCGCACTGCCGGGTCTGCCCCGTCCCGCACAGAACCCCGCGCACCATCACACCCGCTGAACGCACGGAGCGTCGCCTATGCCCCCTCACCCCGCGCCGACACCCACCCTGCGTGCGGTCTCCCCGCTCGACCATCGCCTCGAAGCCGCCACCGGGCACGACATCGACACCCTGTGGGCCTACCGCGACCGCGGCGTCCTCGACGAGTCGCATGCCCACTTGGTCGACCGGCACCGCGAGTTGGCCACGGCCCAGGCGGGCGTCATCTTCTACCTCCGTCTCCTCAACCGCCTGTCCAGCGGCGAGTTCGACGTCGATGGCGCCCTGTTCACGCGCATCGACCGCACCGTGGACCAACTGGAAGAGGCCGCCGACGCGCGGGACGCCGCTGCCAGGAAGGTGCTCGCCGCCCTGGAGCCCATCGAAGCCGCAGCGGCGGCCTCCGCGCCCGAATCGCAGCAGCTCTCGACGGACGACCAAGCGGCGCTGCTCGCCATCGCCGGCGGCGCCAAGCTCTACGAACACCTGCTGACCGGCCGGATGTCCGTCACAGCCGCCTCCGGCATCCGAATCCCTCACGCCAAGCTGCAGCAGCTGGAGGACGCCGGCCTGGTCGTCCGGGACATCGGCCACCCCGTACACGCCGGACAGCCGGTCGCGCTCACCGACGCCGGACGAGCCGCGTTGTTCGCAGCCCGACGGACCCCCACGACGCAGGCGCCGAAGATCCCGGCTCGCCCCGGCGCATCGCCGTCCACCCCGGCGCAGCGGCGCTGAACTCCACCGAAAGGCTCTTGTTGTCTCCCACCGAACCGGCGCCGGTCCGGAAGTCCATCCCCCAAGTCGACTTCGACCTGGACGACCTGGACGCCGACGAGGAGAAGTACCTCGACTTCTACCGCAAGGTCGGTGTCCACGAGGACATGCTCGTCCCCCTCGCCGAACATCGCGACGGGCCGCACAGCTACTACGTCCTGTTCGACCGCACCGCCACCTGGGGGCACCCCGGCATGCCCCAGGTGCTCGCCGTACATCTGCAACGGGACCACGAGAAGCGGACGTTCAGTTTCGAGCAGGCCCCGCTGCCGCTGCCCGCGATGGCGCAGTCCTGGCTCATCCACCGCGGCTGCCCGCACGATGCCATCGGCCTCGACCCCGGGCTGGGCCCGCCGCCGGCGGACGAGGCCACGCGGGCGCTGGAGCGACGCCTCGCTGGCGACGGCGACCACTACGCCATGGGCTACTCCTACACCAGCGACGACCCGGACGACATGGTCACCGTCGTGGCACTGCGTGCCCTGGACGAGCGCTCCCCGTCGCCGTTCCGCGTCGTGGTCGAAGAGGTCGACACCGAGACGTGGACGCACACCCTGCGCGAGGGCGGCTTCGACACGGTCGGCGAGGCCCTGCAGTGGTGCGACGACCGGCTTACCGGCGAGGCCGGTCCCCTCCCACCGGTCCGCCCGGCAGCCGCCGTCAGCCGCCCGGCCGGTGTGGCAAAGGCCCCGGCTCCGCGCCCGCCCGGCCGTTCGCGCTGAGCGCTCAGCCTGACGCGGGCGGCGCAACATAGCCGACGATCGCCGGTTAGCCAAACCGGCGATTCTCCGGACTCTTATACAGCCGCCGGGACAACACCAGCGGCGCCCTTCCCCGCAATCCCTATGCCTTCACGGAGGTTTCTTCCGCATGCGCTCCACCCGAATTGCCGTATCCGCGGCGATGCTCGGCGCACTCGCGCTGGCGGTGCTGTCCGCCACCACCGCCAGCGCGGCGCCCGCCGCCGTATCCGCGGTCCCCGCGAGCAGCTGCTCGTCCCTGCCGCCACTGCCGTACGAGGTGCACGCCAAGGCCGTGACCATCCGGTCCAGGCCAGCTCGAAGTCCACCGCGCTCGGCGTGCTCTACAAGAGCCACAAGTTCAGCGTGACCAAGAAGAGCGGCAACTGGCTCTACATCACGGACAAGACGACCGGCGTCAAGGGCTGGGTGTCCGGCACGTACGTCTACCGCGACGTCCGTATGTGCCTGGACTGACAGGAATTCAGCAGATGCCCATGGGCGGCTGAACCGCCGGGCATGGCCGCCGCCTCACATTCCCGCCAGGCATCGGCCTTCCCAGAACAGGAGTTTCCCTTTTGCGCGACGGCATATCCGATGACGCTGAGGATGTCGTGGGCGTGCTCACCGAACGGATCGAAGCGCGCTTCGCCATGGACATGGACCAGTTGAAGGCCGCGGTCGCCGCCGCGCCGACCGCGAATCCTGACGCCGCCGATGTCGTCAGATGGCACGGACTCCTCGTCGAGGCCCAGTCCGTGCTGGACCGCGCGGAGGACGACCTCCTCGCCGCGCTGGAAACCCAGCCCAGCGAGGTCGACGACCCGACGATGGGCCTCGCCCACCGCTTGAACGCGGCCGTCACCGCACGCGACGGCCGGGCCATGGTCGTGCGATGGCTCCTCGACCCGGACGCTCCGGGCAAGAAGGACCTCGCCGCCGAACGGCTCGGCAGCCTTCGCCCGCGAACCGGCCCGGCGGTGCAGACCACCGCTCCCCACCGACCCGCGGGTACACCCGCACCGGCGTCGGCGTGGCGGGCGGGAAGGCCCGCCCGATGAGCCAGGTCAAGGCCAGCACCATGGACGGCGACCTGCAGAAGGTCTTCGGGAACCCGGTCCCCGGGCTGTACGAGGCGGCTGCCGGCCACGATGCCTCGCCCGCGCTCGCCCGTGCCCTGGAGCTGCGTTCCTTCCTGGCGCTCACCGAGGAGCAGGTCGCCCGCGTCCGCGCCCGCGTACACGCCGACATGGATCCGGACCGCGACATGGGCGAACTGTCGGCGGACAAGCTCCGCTTCGACGCGCAGTGGCTGGAAGCAGCACTGGAGGCCCGCGACGGCTACCGCGCCGCCCTCGGCGAGCTGCTGCGCACCATGCCCCCGCCTGTCCAACAGGCCCGGCCCGTACGCACGGCACAACTCAGGGCCACCGCAACCCTGCCCCCGTCTGCCGCCCCGGCACCCCAGCGTGCCGGGGCGGCCCGGGCCCGCCGACTGTGAAAGCCCCCGCTTGCCCCACCTCACGTCCACCGACATAGCCGGACGGATCGAGGACCTGTACGGCGCACCGCTCGCCGACCTCGAAACCCACGCCCAGGACCAGCCGCCCGGCATGCTCTCCGCCCTGCTCGGCATGCACGACGACCTCGCCCTCGCCGAGCGCAGCATCGACTTCCACCGCGACCACCTCGCCCGGCTCATCCACCCCGAGCGGCAGCTCGGCCCGCACGAGGTCTCCCACCTCCTCGACGGTGCACGCCGGCTCGCCGAAGCCGTCGCCGTCCGCGAGGTCCAGGCCAAGTCGGTCGCCGCCGTCCTGCAGAGCCTGGCCCGCGTCCCGGCCCCGACGCCTGCCCCTCCGACTCCCTCGCCGCCTGTTCCGGCTCCGCCTCTTGCGGCGCAGAGCACGGCGCACAGCCGCTGACCCGCAGGCGATCCCCCTTTCATTCACCCAGGAGTTCCTCCCTTGGCCATCACCGCTCTGCCTCCCGACACCGACGCCGACATTGCCCGGGTCACCGAGGCCCTCGCCATGATCACCCCGCGCTGGAACGTGAGGATCCTCCTGGCCCTCTCCGGCCCGCCGCTGCGCTACACCGAGCTGGCAGCCAAGGTGTCCTGGCTGCAGAACGGCCAGCTCCACCCCAAGCTCAAGGCGCTGTGCGACGCCGGACTCGTCGAGCGCACCGAACACACCGCACGGCATGTGACCTACCGCCACACCGAGCGTGGTGCCGCCCTGCTGCCGGTCCTGCCGGTCGTCGTCACCTGGGCCGAGGAGCATCTGGAGACTGCGGACCGCCCGCTGCCCGCGATCGAGCAGATCGAGGACAGCCTCACCCTGCTCACCCGGCGGCACGCCGCAGCCATCCTGTGGGTGCTCAAGTCCCGCGAGGAGGTCAGCGGCCTGGCCCTGGCCCGGATCGTGATGCCCAGCAGCGACTGGACCAACGTTTACCCGCCGCTGCGGCAGCTCGTCGCCGATGGACTGGTCGACACTGAGGGCATCGGCCGGCCCTACCGGCTGTCCGCGGCGGGCGACGGCCTGGGCCCCGTACTCGGCGCCCTGTCCGCGTGGTCCGCCGGGGAGCCCCTCAACCAGGCGGACCAACACCCGGTCTGGGGGCACCCGCAGGCGAAGCCCGCGCCGAGGCCGTGGGTCAGCAGCCAGTCCCGGCCAGCCCCCGCGGCGCTCCCGCCAGGCCGGACGGGTGAGTCCTCTCCGGCGTGGCACAACCGCGATCTCTTCTCCCACGCCACGACCGCCCGCCCGAAGGCGGCCATCCAGGCGGGAGGTCCGCGCCGATGACCACCCTCTTCAGCTCTGCCGAAGTGCGCAACGCTGTCGAGCTGCTGGCCTCGCGCTCCTTGATCCGCCTGGTCACCGAGATCGACGACAACGGGGCGATACCGCCGCGACGGCTGGCCGGTACCCTCCCCGACCTCTCCTCGCACCAGCTGCGCCGCGCTGCCGAAGGGGCCCGCGCCCAAGGTCTCGTCCGGGTCGCGCCCGGCGCCGGTCTGGAACTCACCAAGTCCGGGTCAGAGTTGGCCGACCTGTACGACGCGGCTGCGCGCTGGGCTCGACGCCACGCCTACCCGGCCCCCGTCTGCGAGTTCAGCAGCCGCATCCGGCACGTCCTCGACCTGTTGGCGCCATCGCTCACCACCGAGCGCGCCGACGGTCCCTCACCGCTGTCCGCCGCACGCCTGACCAGCGCCGGGACCGAGGCGGACCTGGCCCATCCCCGCACGCTCCTGATCCAGTGGCTAGCCGGCAACCCCCAGGTGGCCAGGGTGTCCGAGCCTGAGCCGGTCGCGTGAGCGCAGCGGTCACACCCCGGCACGCACGCCACACCGCCGGGATGATGCGAAGCATCTACCTGCCGCGCACGGCGGACGCGTTGGCGTTCGCGATGTCCACCTACGGCATCCCGCTGCTCGTCCTGGCCACGACGCGCTCCGCCGTGCTGACGGGCGCCGCGTTCGCCCTGGAGTGGATCCCGCGGCTGGCTGCGTTCGGGTGGGCCGGATCGGTTGTCGATCGGCGCGGTGCCTCGGTGGTCTTCCACCTTGCCTCTATGGGACGGGCGCTGGCTCTCGCCGCGGCGCGGTCCTGCTCCACCTCCACCCGACCGGCACCGTGGCGAGCGCGACCGTGATGGTGCTGGCGGCGACGACCGGCGTGCTCACCGAGTTCAGCTACATCGCGGCCGAGACCGCGGGCGCTGCCGCCGGCCGCCGAGCAGGACGGCGGGCCCACCGCGTCCAGGCCGTCCTGCTCGGCATCGACCAGACCGCGACCCTCGCCGGCCCGGCGCTCGCCGGAGTCCTCTTGCTCGCCGGCCCGCCGCCGATGCTCGCGGTGATCACCCTGCTCTCGCTGCTCGCCGCTCTGCTCGCCCTGCGCACCCCGCCCTCGCCCGTGGCACCGGCCCGTGCGCCGAAGGGGCAGTCCGGCGCCGGACTCCTCATCGGGTGGCGCACCATCCGATCCCTTCCCGCGCTCGGCTGGCTCGTGACCGGGCTGACCCTGTCCAACATGGCCACCGGCCTTCTCCAAGCGGCCGGTCCCGTGATCGTCGTCAAGCACTTCGGGCAGTCCACCACCGCCGTCGGCCTCGTCTGGTCCGCCGCTGCCGCAGCGACGCTCCTCAGCGTCACCCTCTGCCGGTTCGCGCTCGACCGCCTCGGCCTGTGGCCGGTTGGCGCCGCCTGCGCCGCCCTCGCCTCGCTCGGCTGTCTCGCCGCCGCCCAGGCCCCCGACTACCGGTCCTACCTGGTCCTGGTCGCGGTCCTCATGGCAGCAGATGGCGGCCTAGCTGTTCTGTCTCGGGAGGTTGTGGACGGGTGAGCCAGGTCTCGGCTGAGGGATCTTGAACAGGTGAGGGCCTTCCGGT
>NZ_JBTLMO010000067.1:0-37782 GCF_054462255.1 Streptomyces sp. SD15
CACGCCGCCCCTCACCTCGGCAACGTAAGCCCCCATCCCCCCTCCCGAACCATCCACGTCCGAGTCCGTACAGGCCCCGCAACCACCGAATCCGCCCGATACCGAAAGTCCGCCCCGGACACAGTGACCCGCCGCCCCACCACCACCAGCGGCGAAGCCTCCGCCCCCACGGACACCGGCCGCACCACCACCTCCGCACCCCCCAGCGCCCCCGGAGTCACGGACAGCCCCGCCACGGGCTGATCCAGGTCGACCACCGTGACCCCGTCGACCTCGACCCGCAGCCGCGCCGGCCCGGGCCCGGGCACGGACGACGCCACCCGTGCCGGCCGGGCGGCGACCAGCGTGCGGACGAGCGACTGGCAGGTCCGCAGCCACGCATGCGCCCCCACACCGGCCCCGTCACCGGCCCCGTCACCGGCCCCTTCATGAACCGACGCCGAACCCCTCGAAGCCTCTGCCGACGACGCCACCGCCGGAATCCGCAACGCGCCCAGCACCACCCCGTCACTGTCGTCGACGAGCAGGTCGAGCCGCCGCTCGGCCCCGTCGAGCACGGCCCGCGCCCCGGCCACGGCCCCCGTCGGCACCCCCAGCGCCCGCGCGAGCGACACCGCAGCGCCCACAGGCACCAGCGAGAGCCCGCACATGGCGAGTTCCCGCCGTCGGTGCAAATGAGACACAGCTCGCAAAAGCGCCCGATCGTCGCCGACGACGACAGGTCGCCGACCTCCTCTCCGGGCCAGTGCCCGGGCAAATTCCTCAGGCCCGTCCGGCAGGCACACTTTCGTGGCCGCACCCGCGCTGAGCACGTCTTTTGCGATCCGCACCGCCTCACCGTCATGGCGACGGGCGATCGGGTCGATGACCACCAGGAGCTGGTCGGAAGCCGCCACCTCGGTCATGCCTCGTTTCCTCGGGTAGCATCTTTGTGCAAGAGCCCCTTGCGCTATTGCGCCAGGGGCTTCGTCTATTCCGGGGCATCCGGTCCGACGGTCGCGGCCAAAGGAGGTCGCCGGCGTACGCAGCCGTACCAAGAATCAGCCGCGTACGTCCCCGACCTTGGACATGCCCCGCCCGGAAGGGGTGTACGCCTGTGCCCGCACTTGTGCTGCTCGGTGCTCAGTGGGGTGACGAAGGCAAGGGAAAGGCCACCGACCTGCTCGGTGGATCCGTGGACTATGTGGTGCGCTACCAGGGCGGCAACAACGCCGGCCACACGGTAGTCGTGGGCGATCAGAAGTACGCCCTCCACCTCCTCCCTTCCGGAATCCTCACACCGGAGTGCACTCCGGTGATCGGAAACGGAGTCGTCGTCGACCCGTCGGTCCTGTTCTCCGAGCTGAACGGACTCAACGAGCGCGGCGTCGACACCTCCAAGCTCCTGATCAGCGGAAACGCGCACATCATCACGCCGTACAACGTCACCGTCGACAAGGTGACGGAACGGTTCCTCGGTAAGCGGAAGATCGGCACGACCGGGCGCGGTATCGGCCCCACCTACGCGGACAAGATCAACCGCGTCGGTATCCGCATCCAGGACCTGTACGACGAGTCGATCCTGACGCAGAAGGTCGAAGCGGCCCTCGACGTCAAGAACCAGCTGCTCACCAAGCTCTACAACCGCCGCGCCATCGAGGCGGGCCAGGTCGTCGAGGAGCTGCTGGGCTACGCGGACCGGCTGAAGCCGTACGTCGCGGACACCGTCCTGATCCTCAACCAGGCCCTTGAGCAGGACAAGGTCGTGCTCTTCGAGGGCGGCCAGGGCACGCTGCTGGACATCGACCACGGCACGTACCCCTTCGTCACCTCCTCGAACCCGACCGCGGGCGGCGCCTGCACGGGCGCGGGTGTCGGCCCGACCAAGATCAGCCGGGTCATCGGCATCCTCAAGGCGTACACGACCCGTGTCGGCTCGGGCCCGTTCCCCACGGAGCTCTTCGACGCGGACGGTGAGGCACTGCGCCGCATCGGTGGCGAGCGGGGTGTGACGACGGGCCGTGACCGCCGCTGCGGTTGGTTCGACGCCGTCATCGCCCGCTACGCGACCCGCGTCAACGGCCTGACCGACTTCTTCCTCACCAAGCTGGACGTCCTCACCGGCTGGGAGGAGATCCCGGTCTGCGTGGCGTACGAGATCGACGGCAAGCGCGTCGAGGAACTCCCGTACTCCCAGAGCGACTTCCACCACGCGAAGCCGGTCTACGAGACCCTCCCGGGCTGGTCCGAGGACATCACCAAGGCGAAGTCCTTCTCCGACCTCCCGAAGAACGCCCAGGACTATGTGAAGGCGCTGGAGGAGATGTCCGGCGCGCCGATCTCCGCGATCGGCGTAGGCCCCGGCCGCGACGAAACGATCGAGATCAACTCGTTCATCTGACCTCCCGGCAGGGAGGGATTGGCGCATGTGGGCCACATTCTGGGCGTACGACGCCCTTGGATGTGGCCCGAGTGCGCCCATCGCGAAGTAGGGGGACTACCGGGCCGGTGGCGTCTCGGCGCTCTCGGCGTTCGCGCAAGGCTCGTGCGGGGGGTGGAATCCGCTGGTGTCGAGGGTGCAGTCGAACGGGGCGGGGATGTGGAGCTCCTCACCGAACGGCTTGGTGAAGCTGCCCTCGTACCCCTTGGGGGAAGGTCCCCACAGGACGGTGGCCTCCTCCTCCTGCATGTCGAGGATCAGGTACAGGGGGACGCCCGCCTTGCCGTAGGTGTCGACCTTGTCGGGCAGGTCGTCCTCGCGGGTGGGGGAGGAGGTCAGCTCGGCGACGAAGGAGAGGCCTTCGCCGTCCAGGAGGTTGGTGGTGGTCCGCCGGGTCTGCCGGTGGGCGGAGTGGATGTCGGGGCCGTAAGCCCGCTCGACTCCGGGAAACACGTACAGCGCGGGCGATGAGCCGATGCGGTGCCCCTCCGGCAGGTGGGGGCGCAGCTGGTCGCAGACCAGGTCCATGACGTCCAGGTGGTACGCCTTCGACGACGGCGACACGACGATGTTCCCTCTGATGATCTCGGCCTTGTAGCCGGCCGGCATGCGCAGCTCGTCGAGGGCGTCGAGCAGGGCCTCGAAGCTGTGGGGATCGGTGCCGCTTGTTGTCGGCCGTTCCAGCATCAGTGACATCGTGCGTCCCCTTTATGGTGCAGCGCCATCCGGAACGCATTGTAGAACGCGCTGTAGTCACCCGCTTACTGAGAGATATGTAAATCTCATCGGCGTCTCGGCCCATGTCTCCACCCCGGGATGTCGACCGTGAACCTCGAAGCGAGCCCGGCAGGCGACGGCGTGGGCTCGGTGCCGCCGTCTGCCGGGACGGGCCCAGGGCAGGTCCTAGCTGAAGATGATCATCGAGCCCTGGGCGAGGCTTCGGGTGGCCGCCGCGTGCAGGCCCAGCCAGACGTGGCGTTCGCGGGCGAAGGGGCTCGCGTCGTACGGGCCGGGGGCCGCCGGTTCCTCCAGGGAGGTGGGGGCGAGCGGGGCCTCCGGGGGCACGGGTGGGTTCGCCGGGTCGATGCCGATCGACGGGGCCACGAACTCGAGTTCGCGCAGCAGCGTCTGGGAGGAGCCCAGGGGGCCGCCTCCCGCGAGGAGTTCGTCGTTGGCGAGCGGGTGCGGGAAGTCGACCGGGACGTACGCGCCCGCGTGGTCGTAGTGCCAGACGAGGTGCGACTGCTGGGCGTTCGTCTCGAACATCTCCAGCAACTGCTCGTAGTCGCCGCCCAGTTCGTCCACCGGGGTCACCGCGAGGCCGCACATCTGGAGCAGATACGCGCGGCGCAGGAAGTGCAGCGCGTCGTAGTCGAAGCCCGCGACCGGGGCCACCTCGCCGGACAGTCCCGGCATGTACGCGTACACCGGGACCGGCGGGAGCCCGGCCTCGCTCAGCGCCTTGTCGTAGAGCGCCAGTTCCTCGGCGAAGGGGTTGTCGGGGGTGTGGCACAACACGTCGACGAGCGGGACCAGCCACAGATCACAGGCCAACAGACGGCTCCTCTAGCTCCTTGTGCGGCAGTGGCAGCGGCACCGGTACCGGCAGCTACACCGGCACCGGCACGATGGTCAGGGAAGCGTAATGGGTGGGGAGCTCGCCCGGTCCCCCTCGGGTGTGTTCACTTCGGGTGCGATGTCGGGTGCGACGTCGGGTGCGTGTCGGGTACGACGTCGGGTGCGATCCGGTGCGGTCACTTCCCGTCGTGCAGATCCCATACCCAGACCCCGTGCGTCCACTTGCCGGGCCGCCCCACCAGCTTGTCCACCGTCACCCGCAGCTCGTCCTGGTTGGTCCCCGGGGCCAGCACCAGCGCGCCCGCCTTCCAGAACGCGAAGTCCTTACGGGCCTGCGCCTGCCAGCTCTCGCCGATCACCGGGACGGTGCCCGAATATCGTACGTCGCGCAGAAGGTTGGAGGTGTGGCGGGGCGAGGCGCCGTAGATGCCGACGCGGTCCTCGCCGTACGGGCCGTTGAAGTAGCCCCCGGGGAGCTTGAAGCCCAGGTCCGCCGCGGTCTGCCAGTGCAGCGCCTCCGCGTTGCCCGGGTCCGGCAGCGGCACCGGCACGAGCGACTCGCCCTCGCCGACGTACGACTTCCACGTCCCGTCGGTGAAGAAGGCGGGCACCGCGACGCGGTCCACCGTCTTCAGCGGGGCGGGGACGAGGGGGAGCAGCGCGGCGGCGACGGCCAGCGCGCCGAAGTACTGCGTGGCGGCGCCCCGCGCCCGCAGCAGCCGCTCGATGGCCAGCGCCACCAGCATTCCCAGCGCGGGCGCGCAGATCATCGCGACCCGCCCCTCGATGACGGACTCGAAGAGGGGTTTGTCGGACACCAGGGCCCAGGGCCCGGGCAGCACGGTGTCCGTCAGCGGGATACGGAACTTGGGGCCGAGGGAGAGGAGCGCCGCGGCCAGGACGGTGAACGCGAGCGCCTTCACCACGGCCCGCTCCCACAGCCGTATGACGACCGCGAAGATGAACGCGGCCAGCGGCCAGCCGTAGAAGGCGTTCTGCTCGGTGGGGTTCAGGGAGAGCGCGTTCGCGTTCTCCGCGTTCCCGGCGAGGAGTGAGCGCTCGGCGAAGGAGATCAGGGCCAGCGGACTGTTGCCGGCGTTGTCGCCGTGCAGGACGCTCTTGTAGCTCTGCGGCCCGGCGAACTGCCAGTACAGCGGAAAGGCGACGAGAGGCAGACACACGGCCCCCGCCACCGCCAGCCCCTTCAGCAGCGGACGCCACGCCTCCTCAGCCACCTCGCGGCGTACGACGGCGTAGCCGAGCGCGAACAGCACCATGCCCATCGCCGCGAGCAGCAGCGGTTCCTCGCCGAGGAAGATCTGGTACGTCGCCATCAGCCCGAGCACGATCCCGTCCCGGACGACCCGCGCGCCCGTGCACAGGCGCAGCGCACGGTCGATGATCAGCGGGATCATGAACAGGATCATGAAGTTCGGGTGCGCGTTGGCGTGGCTGACCATCGGGGGAGCGAAGGCGGCGAGCGCCGCGCCGACGAAGGCCGCGCCCCGGTGCCGTACGACGTGCTTGACGATCAGCCAGTACCAGGCGGCGCCGGTCGCGGCCAGGCCCAGGGTCATGACCAGGCTCAGGGCGATCGCCGGGCCGAAGAGGAGGGTGATCGGCGCCAAGGGGACGGACAGGCCCAGCATGACCGTGTTGGCCATGAGGTTCACGCCGTCCGGGAAGTTCTGGAAGGTGGTGAAGAGGGGGTTGTGGAGGTGGCGGACGTTGTCGGCCGTGACCGTGAAGAACCACTCCCACTGGTTCTGGTCCTGCAGTGAGTCCGGGAGGTAGCGGTTGTTCGGGTCCGCCCAGCGGCCGGAGTAGAGGACGACCGCCATCAGGAGGAAGAGGGTGGCCGCGAGGAGATCGGCGGGGCGTACGGCCCGCGCCTTCAGGAGGGTCAGTTCGGCGAGGACGCGGCCGTAGTCGAGGGGCCGTACCTTCGAGCCGGGCTGATGGGCCCAGCGGACCGGGACCTCGGCGACCGGCCAGCCGGACCGGCGGAAGTGCTGCAGTACCTCGACGTCGATGCCCCACCCGTTGAGCCGGGACGCACCGAATGCCTCGCGTGCCCGGTCCCCGTCGAAGAGCTTGAAGCCGCACTGGGTGTCGCGTATGCCGGGCACCGCGACCCGGCGTATGAGGAAGTTGCCCGCGCGGCCGAGCAGCTCCCGCAGGAGGTGCTGGTGCCGCTCGATCGTCGAGCCGGGCGTGGCGCGCGAACCGATCGCGGCCGAGTGTCCCTCGGTGAGCGCCTTGTCGAGCTGCTCCAGCTCCTCGATCGGCGCGGCCAGGTCGGCGTCCGTGACCAGGATCCGGCGGCCGTACGAGGCGAGCACGCCCAGCCGTAGGGCGTGGCCCTTGCCGCGGTTGCGGGGGCTGGTGACGAGCTGGACGCGGCGGTCGCGGGCGGTGACGGCGGCGACGACGTCCCTGGTCCCGTCCGTCGACCCGTCGTCCACGACGATGAGCTCCCACTCGCCGAACCGGCTCTCGTTCTCGCTCAGGTGCGTGACGATCGCGTCGAGGGTCGGGGCGAGGCGGCGCTCTTCGTTGTAGGCGGGTACGACGACCGTCAGGTCTATGGCAGTGGCCGGCATGTCCTCTATGACGTCGGCGGCGTGGGTCGCGCTCATCCGGCGGCCAGGCGCTCGATGAGGGCTATGGAGTGGGCGTTGTACTCGGTGATGATCGCGTGCGCCGCGTCCGGGTCGCGGCGCGCGAGCGCGTCCACGAACTCCGTGTGACCCGACCACAGGTGGCCCTTCAGGTCGTCCACCCGGCTCAGGTGCTGCACCGCGCACACCCAGGACTGGACGCGCAGGCGGTGCAGGAAGTCGGTGAGGTAGGGGTTGCCGAAGAGGCCGCTGAGCTCGCGCCAGAAGCGGAGGTCGTAGCCGATGAGGATGTTCAGGTCGCCGGCGCAGGCGGCGCGCCCTGCCTCCTCGCCGCGGCGGCGGACGGCCGCGAGGGCGGTGCGGGCGCGGGGATCGTCGATCTGTTTCATCGCGCCGGCGGCGAGGCTGTGGAACATGCCGTCCGTGACCAGGCTGCGGGCCTCGATCATGCCGCGGTAGTCGGTCGACGAGTATTCGTGCACGCGGAAGCCGCGGTGCTGGTCCGCCTCCAGGAGGCCCTGCGCCGACAGGTCGACCAGTGCCTCCCTGACCGGGGTCGCGGAGACGCCGTACTGCTCGGCTATCTCCTTCACCGTGAACTCCTGCCCGGGCTGGAGGCGGCCGGCCAGCACCTCGTCGCGGAGGGCGTCCGCTATCTGCTGCCGCAGGGTGCTGCGGGTTACGGCGCCGTTGCCGCCGGGGCCGGGCATCGTCTCTTGTTCCCCATCCCTCGCGTACGGGTGCTTCGCGTACGGGTGCACGTGCGTGTGCTTCCCCTATGAACACGTCACCTTACGGGGTGGGGTTCCCTCGAAGAGGTTTTCGCCTCCGCCGCCCCTACCCGTCCCATCCGTACCTGGGGGCTGCCGCCCCCAGACCCCCACTTCGGCCTGAACGGCCTCGTCCTCCAAACGCCGGACGGGCTGAGACACCCAGGGGCGCGGGGAACTGCGCGCCCAGCCCCCACCCTCCCGCAGCCAAAGAACCACCAGCCGGGGGTCCGGGGGCGGAGCCCCCGGGGACGGGACGGGTAGGGGCGGCGGGGGCGAGAAACCCCCGGGGTGTCACACCGTGTGTTCGTCGGCCACCGACAGCGCCACATCCAGGGCCGCGAGGCCCTCCTTCGCCTCGGCCTCGGTGACGTTGCACGGAGGCACGACATGGGTCCGGTTCATGTTGATGAACGGCCACAGACCGTTCGCCTTGGCGGCAGCCCCGAACGCGGCCATCGGCGCATTCGCCTCCCCGGCAGCGTTGTAGGGCACGAGCGGCTCCCGCGTCGACCGGTCCCTGACCAGCTCCAACGCCCAGAACACCCCCGTACCGCGCACCTCGCCCACGCTGGGATGCCGGGAGGCAAGCTCCCGCAGCCCGGGCCCGAGCACCGTCTCGCCGATACGGGCGGCCTGGTCGACGATGCCCTCCTCCTCCATCACGTTGATGGTGGCCACGGCGGCGGCACAGGCCAGCGGATGCCCGGAGTAGGTGAGCCCACCGGGGTAGGGCCGGCGGGCGAAGGTCTCCGCGATCGCCGCCGAGATCGCCACGCCGCCCAGCGGCACGTAGCCGGAGTTCACGCCCTTCGCGAAGGTCATCAGGTCGGGCGTGACGTCGTAGTGGTCGGCCGCGAACCACTTGCCGGTGCGGCCGAACCCGGCCATGACCTCGTCCAGGATGAAGACGATTCCGTACCGGTCGCAGATCTCCCGCACCCCGGCGAGATATCCGGGCGGCGGCGTCATGATGCCGGCCGTGCCCGGAATCGTCTCCAGGATCACCGCGGCTATCGTCCCCGGCCCCTCGAACACGATCGTGTCCTCGAGGTGCTGGAGGGCCCGCTCGGCCTCCTGCCTCTCACTCTCGGAGTGGAAAGGCGACCGGTACAGGAACGGCGCCCAGAAGTGGACGACACCGGCCGCGCCGCTGTCGTTGGGCCAGCGCCGCGGGTCACCGGTGAGGTTGATCGCGGCGGCGGTGGCACCGTGGTAGGAGCGGTACGCCGAAAGGACCTTCGGTCGGCCGGTGTGCAGCCGGGCCATCCGCGTGGCGTTCTCGACGGCCTCGGCCCCGCCGTTGGTGAAGAAGATCTTGTCCAGGTCGCCCGGGGTCCGCTCGGCGATCAGCCGGGCCGCCTCCGACCGCGCCTCGATCGCGAAGGCGGGCGCGAACGTCGACAGGGTGGCCGCCTGCTCCTGGATCGCGGCGACGACCTTCGGGTGCTGGTAGCCGATGTTGGTGAAGACGAGCCCGCTGGTGAAGTCCAGATACCGGTTGCCTTCGTAGTCCCAGAAGTACGACCCCTCCGCGCCGGCGACGGCGAGCGGGTCGATGAGCTCCTGCGCGGACCAGGAGTGGAACACATGCGCGCGGTCCGCGGCCTTCACGGCGGCGCCGACCTGGGGGTTGGGCTGAGGGGTCATGCGCCGAAGCGTAGGGGGGCGCGGGTCGGGCGCGACATCGGCGTCCTGTCTGTGGTCCGGGGCTTTCCACGACAGTGTGTCGGGCGTGGAGACGAGAAGAGCGACTATTGACAGCATGCTGTCGAAATGACAGCCTGCTGACATAAGAAGCCGGCATGAGCAGCTTCAGGCAGTCCGAGGAGGAGCCATGAGCGCCACCAACCCCAGCCCCAGCCCCAGCCCCAGCCCCGAGCCGAACCCCGTGCACCTCGCCGTCTACGACACCTTCGCCGACTGGGAGACGGGCCACACCACCGCGTACCTCGCCCGCGCCGGTCACCGAATCCGCACGGTCGGCCCCACCCGCGAGCCGGTGACGACCACGGGCGGACTCCGCGTCCAGCCCGACCTCGCCCTCGACGAGGTCCGCCCCGAGGACAGCTCGCTGCTCGTCCTCACCGGCGCCGACCTCTGGGACACGACCGACGACCTCGCCCCGTTCGCCCGCAAGGCACGGGAGTTCCTCGACGCCGGGGTGCCCGTCGCCGCGATCTGCGGAGCCACCGCCGGGCTCGCCCGCGAGGGCCTGCTCGACGACCGCGCCCACACCAGCGCCGTGTCCTTCTACCTCGCCGCCACCGGATACAAGGGCGGCGAGCGGTACGTCGACACCGACGCCGTCACCGACGGCAACCTGGTCACCGCCGGCCCGACCGAACCCGTCGCCTTCGCCCGCGAGGTCTTCCGGCTCCTCGGTGTGTACGAGGGCGAGGTGCTCGACGCCTGGTACCGGCTGTTCCACGACTCGGACCCGGAGGCGTACGCCGTGCTCGAACAGGCCGGACAGTGAGCCGGGAGCAGCGGGAGCGCCGCGAACACCAGGACCTCCTCAGCCGCAGCGCCCTCGGTGTCTTCCGGCTCAACGGCCAGTTCCTCTCCGTCGCCGACGAGCTGGCCCGCCCCGCCGGGCTGACCGCCGCCTGGTGGCAAGTGCTCGGCGCGGTGCTGACCGAACCGCTCCCCGTCTCCGGGATCGCCCGTGTCATGGGCATCACCCGGCAGAGCGTGCAGCGGGTCGCCGACCTGCTGGTCGAGAGGGGGCTGGCCGCGTACCTGCCCAATCCCGCCCACCGCCGCGCCAAGCTGCTCTCCCCGACCGAGGCCGGACGCGCCGCCGTGGCCAGGGTCGACCCGGGCCACGCGGCCCTCGCCGACCGCCTCGCGGACGCTCTTGGCAAGGACGGATTCGCCGAGACGGTACGGGTGCTGGAGCGCCTGTCGGCGGCGCTCGACGACATCGCGACGCACCCCACCAAAACGCCCACCGAAGCGGCAACCAAAACGCCCACCGAAGCGGCAACCACTGTTACGGAACCGTAGACACCACCCAACCCACCTCCCCGTACGGCCGAACTATCCTCGGTCCGTTGCACACGTACGGGGGAGGGCGGCGCGGCGATGGAGAAGCTGGGGCCAGGGGATCCGCAGCGGATCGGGGCGTATCGGTTGCTCGCGCGCCTCGGCGCCGGCGGGATGGGGCACGTGTATCTCGCCCGGTCCGACCGGGGGCGTACGGTCGCCGTCAAGCTGGTGCGGCGGCAGCTCGCCGAGCAGGAGGAGTTCCGGGCGCGCTTCCGGCAGGAGGTCGGGGCCGCGCGGCGGGTCGGCGGTCACTGGACCGCGCCCGTGCTCGACGCGGACACGGAGGCCGAGATCCCGTGGCTGGCCACCGGCTACGTCGCCGGACCGTCCCTCCAGGCCGTCGTCGGCCGCGACCACGGCGCGCTGCCCGAGCGCTCCGTCCGTATCCTCGCGGCCGGACTCGCCCACGCCCTCAAGGACATCCACGCCGCCGGGCTCATCCACCGCGACCTCAAGCCCTCCAACGTGCTGGTGACGATCGACGGTCCGCGCGTCATCGACTTCGGGATCGCGCGCGCCCTGGAGACCGTGACCGACGGCGGTCTCACCCGCACCGGCGCCCTCGTCGGCTCGCCCGGGTTCATGGCGCCCGAGCAGGTCCGTGGCGACCGCATCACGCCCGCGTGCGACGTCTTCTGCCTGGGCTCGGTCCTCGCGTACGCCGCCACGGGTGTGCTGCCCTTCGGGGCGGCGAGCAGCGGGGTGCACGCGATGATGTTCCGTATCGCGCAGGAGGATCCCGACCTGGAGGGCGTGCCGGAGGGCCTCGCCGACCTCGTACGCCGCTGTCTGCGCAAGGACCCGGCGGCCCGTCCCTCGCTGGACGAGATCCTGGAGTTCACCGGCGCGGACGACACCGTCGTGGACGGGCGGACCCGCGATCCGTGGCTGCCGGGCGCGCTGGTGGCCCAACTGGGGCGGCACGCGGTGCAGTTGCTGGACACCGAGGATCCGGACGAGGCGCCGGCCCCTCTCCGGGCCGCCCAGGCTCCGGCCCCGGTTCCTTCCCCGGCGCCCACCCCGGCCCCCGCGGCGCCGCCCGCGCCCGAGGTCGCCCCGGAGCACGCCGCCACCCCCGCCGAGGAAAGCACCGCCCCGCCCGCGCCGGGGCAGCCGGTCTCCTCGGACCACCTCCCCACCCTGATCGCGGGCGCCTCCCAGCCGCCCCAGCCGGCCGCACCGCCCGCACCGCACCCCGCGTACGGCTATCCCCAGCAGCACCCCAGCCCCTCCGGCCCGCCCGCGTACGGCTATCCGCAGAACGGTCCCCAGAGCGGTCCCCACAACGGCTGGGGCGCCGCCGCCCCTCCGTACGGCTCGACAACGCCGTACGGACCGGGAGGGCCGTACGGTCCCGGGCTCGCCCCCGCCCCCCAGCCCCCGCGCAGAAGCGGCCGCTCCACCGTCGCCCTGATCGTCGTGGCCCTGGTCGTCGCGCTGGGCGCCGGCGGCTCCGTCTACGCGCTGATGCAGGGCGGCGGCGACAGCACCGACGACTCCAAGCCGTCCCCGGCCACCAGCGGGCCCACGACGCCGGGCCCGAGCACGCCCGAGGCGTCGCCCACCGCCGACGAGTCGCCCTCCTCGCAGGCACCCCAGGACGGCACGATCCCGGAGGCGTTCCTCGGCACCTGGGACTCCTCCATCGACAACGCGACCGGCCACAACACCCGCCGGCTGACCATCCAGCAGGGCGAGGTCGGCGACACGGTCCTCTCCCTCACCGCGGACGGGCCGTCCGGCGACTCCACGTACCACTGTGTCTTCCAGGCCGAACTGACCGCCGACCCCGGCGCCGACGGCCCCCTGGTGATCGGCCCCTCCGAGGTCACCACCGGCGAACCGATCTCCTCCTGCACCCCGGGCGCCGCCTCCGAGGTCACCCTCCTGCCCGACGGCCGTCTGCGCCGGGTGAACACGGACTCGGGCGAAACGCTGACCTACACCAAGAGCAGCTGACGACACGTCAATTACCGTGACAGGCCGCTGTTCTTCACCTGGCGTATCCCGGATGTTTCCGCCTCGAGCCGTACGGTGACCGCACCGTAGGGCTCGGGGGAGTGGCTCACGATGGAGTGGTTGAGCGCAGAGAACATTGTGGCCGTCGGGACCGCAGTGATCGGTGTCGTCTCCGCAGCGGTGATGGTCTGGTACGAGCGCCGGGTGCCGCGGCGCAAGCGGATCGGCTACCGGGTGCAGATGGACAACCCGATAGGCGATGACGTGCGTTCGGGGCGTGCGAACGCACGGCTCGGGTGGTTCGACGAGGCGCCCGGCATGGCGGACGCCACGCTCGTGCTGCTGCGGATCGAGAACGACGGCTCGCAGAGCATCGCCGGCGACGACTACACGAGCCGTGAACGCCACGGCCTGACCGCGGTGTTCACCGACCGCACCATCCGTGGCGTGTCCGTCACCCAGCCGCCCGGCACCGACCACCTCATGGACCACTTCACCCCGGCCGCGGGCCTCAGCTACGCGGGCAGCACCCTGCGCATCCCGCGCGTCCCGCTCAACCGGGGCGAGCACTTCAAGCTGCTCGTGCTGCTGTCGGGCGGTGACGTGGGCTGCGCGATCCGGCTCACCGGCGGGCTGCGGGACGGTGAGGTCAGCCCCAACCGCAGTACGACACCGGACGACCAGCCGCCGCTGTTCAGCCGCGCGGCCCGGCTGATCACCGTGCTGCTGACCGTGTGCGTCGTCACGCTCGCCACGATCATCGTCACCCGTGACGACACCCGGCCCCCGATCGGCTGCGAGCAGGGCACGCTGACCGTCACCGGCTCGACGGCCTTCGCGCCCGTGATGAGTGAGCTGGCCAAGAAGTACGAGAAGGACTGCGAGGGCTCCGACATCACGGTCGACCCGCACGGCAGCACGGCCGGAGTGCGCGAACTCGCCGACGCGGGCGCCAAGTCCACGAAGGGCTCCCCGCCCGTCGTCGCCCTCTCCGACGGACCCAAGCCGAACGGGTACCCGCAACTGCGCGAGAACCGGGTCGCCGTCTCGGTGTTCGCGCTGGTCGTCAACGACGACCTCCCCGTGAAGAACCTGTCGCTGAAGGACGTACGCCGCCTCTACCGTGGCGAGATCAAGAACTGGAAGCAGCTCGACGGCCCCGACCGCCCCGTCCTGCTCGTCAGCCGGGACGCCAACTCCGGTACCCGGCAGGTCTTCCAGCGGCGGGTGCTGGGGCGCGGCGAGATCGCCAACTCCTCGCTGGACTGCGTCAGCAAGGACGATGTGACGGCGCCCGTGGTGCGCTGCGAACTCGACTCCACCGACCAGGTGCTGAGCACCGTGGCCCGGCTCCCCGGCGCGATCGGCTACAGCGAACTCAACCTCGCCACCGGATACAAGGGCCTGCGCCGGCTCACCCTCGACGGTCACCGCCCGTCCGTGGAGCAGCTGGAGCACGGCGCCGGCGACTACCCGTACCGCGAGATCGAGTACGCCTACACCTACGGCCAGCCGCCCGCCGACTCCCTCGCCTCCAGCTTCCTCGCCTACATCAGCCGGGGCAGCGGCCAGGACGTGATCCGTACGCACGGACATCTGCCGTGCGGGACACCGGTGGGCTTGAAGATCTGCGGCGACGGCTGAGCCCCGGCCGATCCCCGGTCGATCCCCCGCGATCCTCTGACCATTGCCTCATTGCCGGGCGCACGGCGCGCCCTGCGTACGGCTCGACGCGCCCTGCCGGTACGCCCCGCACACCACGACGGCCGCCGGACGCTCCGCCAACTGCCGCATCAGCACGAGGGTCTTGTCGAGGGGCGGGGCGTTGTTGCCCTGGTCGTAGGAGACATAGCCGGTGGCGCCGTTGAAGGTGACGCCGCCGCCGAGGACGGACAGGACGGACGTCCGGGAGACGGACTCGTCGCGCAGCCGGGCCTGGTCCACCGCCTGCGACAGGACGTGGAAGGCGTCGTAGGAGACCGCGGAGTGGCCGTCCTGGACCCAGGGGTCGGTGCCCTTCGTGGTGCGCCCGACGAACGCGTTGTAGTCGCTCACGAACTGGAGGGTCTTCTCGCTGGCCCGGGTGTCGGTGGCGGGCATCCGGTGCGCGGAGTAGTAGAGGCGCAGCCAGTCCTTGTTGTTGTAGACGCCGGTCTGGGCGACGTTCGTGAGTTCGTTGCCGCCGAGGACCGTCACGTCGTCGTCGATGCAGGTGCCGCGGGTGTCCATGGCGGTGATGAACGCGGTGAAGTCACGGGCCCGCGCCGACCAGTACACGACCGACTCCGGGTCCGTCCTCAGGGCCTTGCACAGCTGCCGCGCCAGCTCGTCCGCGCTGGAGACGCTGGTGGCGCCCGCCGGGGGCGGGGGATCGAAGTCGCCGTCCTGGTTGAAGTTGAACACCTGGGACTCGCCGGGGAACGCGGCACGGAACTTGTCCGCGAGGCTGCGGCTGTAGAGGTCGGCGGAGCTCTCGATGACGATGGCCCGGTGGGCGGGGGAGCAGCTGTCCTCCTGGGTCCCCGGCTTCGCCACGATGTTCTGCTGGCTCGCGAAGTCGGCCTCGATCCGGGCCTCGGTCGAGTTGGCCGGGGTGAAGGGCCAGAAGCTGAGGCTCGCCGGGCCGGCCAGCATCTCGTCGGCGGTGGCGGTGGTGCCGATGGTGGGGATCCGCGCGTTGCCCAGCACCTGGAGCGCGGCCCGGGTCTCGTCCCGGCTCTGCGCGTATCCGAGGACGCCGACGATCTTCTCGTACGCCTTGGCGGCGCGCTCGTCCCGTACCTCGGCGACGAGTTTCTCCGCCTCCGCCACGGCGTTGGTGAACGCCCGTCCGGTGGGCCGCACGTCGACCCGCAGGCGGACGGCGGAGTCGTTGGACACGGCGTCGTCGAGCAGCTTGCGCTGCCACATCGCGATGCCGCGCAGCTCCGGGATGGTCCCGTCGAACCGTGTCTCGTTCTCGTTGGTCGGCACGCTGGAGACGAAGGCGACCACGGTCCGTACGGTCCTGCCCTGGGCGGCGGCCTGCTCGGCCCGCGTGTTCTGCTCGGCGATCTCCTTGACGGCCGCGTCGTACCAGCCCTTGGAGTCCACCGGGATGGGCGTGGCGCGGGCGGACTCGGCGACGGACCCGGCGCCGCCGACGCAGGAACGGTCCACGTCGGGGACGAGGGCCTGCCGCGTCGTCAGCCCCGCGGCGCTCAGGGCGAGCACGGCGACCCCGGTCACCAGCCAGGTGGGGACGGTCCAGTCGAACTTGAAGGTCCGCGGATCGACCGGGCGGACGGGCAGCCCCCGCCGGGCGAGGGACTCCTCGGCGAAGGTCACCAGCACGGGCGGCCCGTCCCTCTGGCCGAGCCGCAGACTCGCCTCCGACAGGCTCATCTCGTCCGGATCGCCGAGTTCCTCCAGCAGCGCGGCGGAGGGCAGGCCCACGGCCACGACAAGCGGGCCGGGTGGCCGGGCGGTGGTGCGCGCCCGGTGCAGGGAGCGCAGGAAACGCTCGGCGGCCAGGGCGCCCCGGCTGCCCTCCGGAGGCAGCTCCACCAGGAGTACGGGCCGGCCGGTTCTTCTTCGCCGCGCGGGCAGGAACCTCCCTGTCGAGGGCGCGCTCAAATCCTCCAGCAGGGCCCGCAGCAACAGCCAGTCGAGCTCCTGGAGCGCTTCCTCGTGGCCCGGGTCGCCGCTCAGCTGCGTCCCGCGCACGCTGCCGAGGTTGTCGATCACCCGGAACAGCTTCTTGCTGCCTCCGGCCACGGCTTCCGCGCCGAGCCAGCCGCGCATCACCTTGCGGGACATCGCACGGGCCCACAACCACCGGGGCAACGTCTGCACGAACGACAGCCAGCCGACCCTCATCAAAAAGCCCGCGACGCCGCCGTCCTCCGGCCCCTGCATCCTGCTGAAGCCCAACAGGCCGCCCCGCGAGGCCCGTTGCTCGCACGCGTAGGCCTGCAACTCCTTCGCCTGCGAGCCGTGCTCCGTCCACGCCTGCGGGTGCGCGCGGATGTACGTGACGAGGTCCCGGATGATCCGGGTGTGCGGGAACCGGTCGGGGGTCATGTTCTCCGGCGCCCCGGTCTGCAACTGCACCCCCGCGCCCCCGGCGAGCAGCGCGGTGTCCTCCCCGGCGGGCAGATACGCGTACGGCACCAGCTTCCCGTTGTGGTCGAGCGACCCGATCAGGGCCCTGACCACGCGGTCCACGCCGGTCGTGTACGCCGACTCCGGCACCCGCAGCACGAACAGCGGCGGCATGGTCGCGAGGTTCGCCCGATTGCGATACTCGGGCGCCACGGTCGTCGGGAAGTCCCGTACGAAATCACCGGCCCGGTCGTCCGGAAAGCCTTCTCGTCCACCTTGATTCGCTGGCACGCGGAACTCCCCCACCGCTCAACTGCGCTGGCTGGAAAGGAACTTGAGGACCAACAAGGCTACTCGTTCTTGTGGTGCCGGGGGCAGTCTTCAGCCCGTCCGGCGTTTGAGGACGAGCCCTTCGGGCGATGGGGGTCTGAGGGCGGAGCCCCCAGGTACGGATGGGACGGGTAAGGGCGACGGGGGCGAAAACCCCACTCCACTCCACCCCACCCCCCACCCCCGCCCGGAGGGCTACCGCGGCTCCGGCGGCCGCTGCCGAGGCATGTTCGGCCGAGCCCCCGGCGGCAACGGCGCTCGCCCGGGCGGACCGCTCTCCGCCTGCGGCGCCCCGGCCGGCGACGACTGCATCCGCAACGGCGCCGGCCCGGTCCGAAACTCCACCATCCAGTCCGCCGTCTCGGCCCGGACCAGCTCCGTCACGTCCTCCGAGAACCGCCGCAGCACACCGAGACACCGCTCCGCCGCTTCACCGGCGGTCCCCTCCGCCGGCCCCAGCACCTCCCGCACGCTCTCGGACGCCCAGTCGAACTGCAACACCTGAAGCCGCCGCTGCACGGCCTGAGCGGTGGCCACGTCCCTTATCCATCCGGAGGTCACCCCGAAGTACCGGTCACCCGCCACGCACGCGACCCCGAGCAACAGTGCGAGACACCCCCAGGGGGCGATCCCCCCGACCGCCCCGGTGAGATCGAGCAGCAGCAGCGCGGCCCCGGCCACCGCCCCCAGCGCCGCCCCGCCCCGCAGCGCCCGTGCCCCCCACCGCTTCCCCACGCGGTCCGTGAGATACCAGGAAGCCGTGTCGAGCGCGCCCCGCTCGACCCACCGGTACATCTCATGGAGCCGCTCCGCCGGCTCCCCCCAGTCCCCGAGCGGGAGCGGCCGGCCGGTCAGGTCGCCCGGCCGGGGCCCGATCGCCCCGTCGTCCGGCCCGTCCTGGGGCGGCCCCTCGGGCTGCATCTCCGGCTGGCTCACCCGGCACTCCCTACTGACGACGGCGGTGACGACTCCGACGAAACTAGTGACGTTCGAGACTAGTGACGTTGCGGGATGTCGCGTGACGCGTGGTGCTGAAGCGCCCTCTCCTTCCTAGCGCCCAATGGGTGGCGATGGCACGGGTTTCACCGGTTTTCCGCCCGGAAGTGGGTCTTGGTCAGGTATAGGCCTTCGTGCGGTCTCACTCGAAAGAGTGCTTGGGCGACGGGCCCGCCGACCACGTAGGCTCGTGCTGAACGGGAAAACCCCGTTCGGACAGCGGTACTCATAGCGGTATACACAGCGGTATATACAGCCGTACGAACCAGGAGCTGATCGTGATTCCCGGTGGTGGCCAGCCCAATATGCAGCAGCTGCTCCAGCAGGCCCAGAAGATGCAGCAGGACCTTGCGAACGCGCAGGAGGAGCTGGCGCGGACGGAGGTCGAAGGCCAGGCGGGCGGCGGCCTGGTGAAGGCTACGGTGACGGGCTCCGGCGAGCTGCGCGCCCTGGTCATCGACCCGAAGGCGGTGGACCCGGAGGACACCGAGACCCTCGCCGACCTGATCGTCGCGGCCGTCCAGGCGGCGAACGAGAACGCGCAGGCGCTCCAGCAGCAGAAGCTCGGCCCGCTCGCCCAGGGCCTCGGCGGCGGCAGCGGTATCCCCGGTCTGCCCTTCTAAGACCGGCGCAAGCCAACTACCGTACGCATAAGAGAACGACGAAGACGAAGCAGTACCCAGGAGCAGTACCCAGCGGTACCCAGGAAAGGCAGTCCGTTGTACGAAGGCGTGGTCCAGGACCTCATCGACGAGCTGGGGCGGCTGCCCGGCGTCGGTCCCAAGAGCGCGCAGCGGATCGCCTTCCACATCCTGCAGGCCGAGCCGACGGACGTCCGTCGACTCGCGCAGGCCCTCATGGAGGTCAAGGCGAAGGTCCGCTTCTGCGCGACCTGCGGCAATGTCGCGCAGGAAGAGCTGTGCAACATCTGCCGCGACCCGCGCCGCGACCTGTCGGTGATCTGCGTGGTGGAGGAGCCGAAGGACGTGGTCGCGGTCGAGCGGACGCGTGAGTTCCGGGGCAAGTACCACGTCCTGGGCGGCGCGATCAGCCCGATCGAGGGCGTGGGCCCGGACGACCTGCGCATAAGGGAACTCCTGGCCCGCCTGGCGGACGGCACGGTCACGGAGCTGATCCTGGCCACGGACCCGAACCTGGAGGGCGAGGCCACGGCCACGTACCTCGCCCGCATGATCAAGCCCATGGGCCTCAAGGTCACCCGCCTGGCCAGCGGCCTCCCTGTGGGTGGCGACCTGGAATACGCGGACGAGGTCACACTCGGCCGCGCCTTCGAGGGGAGACGACTCCTAGATGTCTGACGCCACGCTGCATGCGACCAGCCAGGATCCCGACGACTTCGTCGTCCAGATCGCGGACCAGGTAGCGAGCTTCCTGGTCGCCGTCACCGAGGTGGCCAAGGGCGACGAGCCGGACTCGGCCGTGCCCTTCCTCCTCCTGGAGGTTTCCCAGCTGCTGCTGGCCGGCGGCCGACTCGGCGCGCACGAGGACATCGTCCCCGACGAGCGCTACGAGCCGGACCTCGGCCCGGAGGCGGACGTGGACGACCTCCGCGAGCGCCTGGCGGTGATGCTGGAGCCGATCGACGTCTACTCGGAGGTCTTCGACCCCTACGAGCCGCGCAAGGCCCCGGTCCCCGCCCGCATCTCCGACGACCTCGCCGACGTCATCGCCGACCTCCGCCACGGCATGGCCCACTACCGGGCCGGCCGCACCACGGAAGCCCTCTGGTGGTGGCAGTTCTCCTACTTCTCCAACTGGGGCTCCACCGCTTCCGCAACCCTGCGCGCCCTCCAGTCCGTAGTGGCCCACGTCCGCCTCAACCAGCCCCTGGAGGAACTGGACGGCCTCGACACCGACCAGGACCTCGGCGATGACGCCCTCGCGGAGGAGGCGGGCAAGGTCATGGCGGAGGAGCTCGCGGGGCCGTTGGGGATGCGGACGGTCAAGTAACGGGAAACCACGGGCGCATGCCTACAGGTTGAGAAATCATGCGGCATGCGCCCGGATGACTGGCACCTCACCGACGACGTCGACGATTTTCTCGCCCGAGCCGGAGACTTCCTGCGCTCGCGGCCCGGCCTGCACGTCATGCCGCTGACGTGGACCGCGAGACTGCGAGCACGTGGGGCGGACGCGTTCGGCACCGGAGCCCCCGTCTTCGGCCTGCTGGAGCGAGCGGACGAGGTCCGCGCCACCTTCTACCGTCTCCCGCCCCGCGGTCTGGGCCTCACCCCGCTCACGCCTGAGCAGGCCGACAGCCTCGCCGCCCACCTGGCCGCCCTCGGGCACTCCCTTCCCTCCGTCAGCGCGGACCACAGCACGGCCACCGCTTTCGCCGAGGCCTGGCAGCGGCACACCGGCGCGACGCCGAAACTCCGCGACACGCGACTCCGTCTGTACCGCCTCGGCACGCTCACCCCACCGGAGCCGCTGCCGGCGGGCCGAGGCCGCGTCCTGGGCGAGCAGGATCTCGAGCAAGTCATGTTCTGGTGCGGCGAGTTCGCCAAGGCCGTCGGGGAAGACGTCTCCATCGACGCCGAGACGTGGGCCCACACCCGCTTCGCCGACAAGCGCTACACGCTCTGGGAGACCCCGGACGGCACCCCCGTCTCCATCGCGGGCATGAACCCGATGAGCGGCGGCCAGATCCAGGTGGACATCGTCTACACCCCGGCCCACCTGCGCGGTCGCGGCTACGCGGGCGCCGTGGCGGCGGAGGTGAGCCGGGCCGCGCTGGCCGTCGGCGCGAGGGATGTCGTCCTGTTCGCGGACCTGTCCAACCCCACCAGTAACGCCCTCTACCAGCGCCTCGGCTACCGCCCGCTCACCAACTGGGCGGCATACGACTTCTCATGTGCCGCACCGGAAGTCATTCAGGCTCCAAGATAGCCAAGCACCGCGCGCAGCCGACCCGGGTCCACGTACGGCGTGGTCGGCGTCGGCTCGCTGTACCACCGCAACGGCCACGTGTTCCCATCCAGCGCCGGGATCCCGATGTACGTGACCGTACGGCGCCCGGTTCCGCCGAAGCGCTGTACGCCCAGCGGCCATTCGTGGGCCTTTGTCGCACCCGGCGCCAGCAGGAAGTACATCCACCGGAACCCGACCGCTTCGCAGACCACAGGTCCGGCGTCCCCGTCGGCGGCCTCGATGAGCTCGGCGGCGACCTGTTCCCCGCGTACGCCCTGGACACGGACCGCGTCGAAGTGAACGCCGGACAGTCGGAGTTGGTGGCCGGCGAGGGGGACCCAGTTCGGGCGGTAGTGGGGGATTGCGTTCATCATGGTCACACCATGGCGGTTGCGCAGCTACCGGGATTCATTCGCAGTGCATCGGGCTTCAGCCCGTTGGTGAAGCGAATCTTGTCGTGGCGACGTGGAGCGTCGCGGATTCCTGGCCGGCGGAGCCGGACGTCCCGTGTTCACCACCCGTGGCGCGGAGCGCCGCGATGGCTGGTCCCGGCGGAGTCGGGCGATGCTCACACCGGCCGGTTCTGTTGCTCGATGTACCGCTTGACCACGGAGAGCGAGGCGCCGCCGATTGTTCCTGCGAAGGAGGAACCGGACCAGAGCTTGTTGGCCCGCCAGTAGTGCTGTACCAGGTCGGGGAACTCCTGGCGCAGGCGGCGGGAGGAGACACCCTTGAGGGAGTTGACGAGCTTGGTGACGGCGACCTTGGGCGGGAAGTTCACCAGGAGGTGGACGTGGTTGTCCTCGCCGTTGAACTCGACCAGTTCGCACTCGAAGTCCGCGCACACCGACCGCATGATCTCCTCCATACGCGTCAGATGAACATCGGTGAACACTTTGTGCCGGAACTTGGTTACGAAGACCAAGTGCACATGCATCACGAAAGCACAGTGCCGGCCAGTTCTGATCTTCTGCATCTCACCCATAAACCACGTTTGTATCGTGGCCGCCATGCAGCTTCGGTACAGCTTCCGCATGTACCCGGACACGGCCCAGCGCACTGCGCTGGCCAGGGCGTTCGGGTGTGCCCGCGTCGTGTTCAACGACGCGGTGCGCGCCCGTGAGGACGCCCGGAAAGCGGGCGCTGCGTTCCCGACGGCCGGTGAGCTGTCCAAGAAGCTGATCACCCGGGCCAAGCAGACCGTGGAGCGGTGCTGGCTCGGAGAGGTCTCCGTCGTGGTGCTCCAGCAGGCTCTGCGCGACGCCGAGGCTGCCTACCGCAACTTCTTCGCCTCGCTCAAGGGGGCCCGTAAGGGCACGCGGGTGGGTGCGCCCCGGTTCAAGTCCCGCAAGGACGGCCGTCAGTCGATCCGCTTCACGGCCAATGCCCGCTGGTCGATCACCGGTTCCGGGCGGCTGAACCTCCCGAAGATCGGCGCGGTGAAGGTGAAGTGGTCCCGCACCCTGCCCGCACAGCCCTCCTCGGTCACCGTGATCAAGGACGCGGCCGGACGGTACTTCGCCTCGTTCGTCATCGACACCGACCAGGCTGCGGACATCGCCCGGATGCCCGGCACCGACCAGACGGTCGGCATCGACCTGGGCCTGAGCCACTTCGCCGTCCTCTCCGACGGGACGAAGATCGACAGTCCTCGGTTTCTGCGCCGGGCGGAGAAGAAACTGAAGAAGGCCCAGCGGGAGCTGTCCCGCAAGCAGAAGGGATCCAAGAACCGGGAGAAGGCCCGCCTCAAGGTCGCCCGCGCCCACGCGAAGGTGGCTGATGCCCGCCGCGAGTTCCACCACCAGCTCTCCACTCGGCTGATCCGCGACAACCAAGCGATCGGTGTGGAGGACCTGGCGGTCAAAGGACTCGCGCGCACCAGGCTGGCCAGGAGTGTCCACGACGCCGGATGGTCGGCGTTCGTGCGCATGCTGGAATACAAGGCCGCCCGGTACGGACGCGTCCTGGTGAAGATTGGCCGGTTCGAGCCGACCTCCCAGACCTGCTCGGCCTGCGGCATCAAAGACGGGCCCAAGCCCCTGAACGTCCGGGAATGGACCTGCACCGCCTGCGGCACCCTTCACGACCGGGACCACAACGCCGCGAAGAACGTCAAAACGGCCGCCGGACTGGCGGTGACAGCCTGCGGAGCGCCGGTAAGACCAGGACTCGTCCCGGCACAGCGCGAAGAAACAGGAAGCCACGGACTCCCGCCCGAACCCCGTGCCGCGTAGCGGCACAGCAACGGACGAGAAGGCCAGAATCCTCGGGCTTCAGCCCGAGGAGCAAGTCAACGACACGAGGAGAAGCTCCCCTTCGGCGCCACAGTCAAGCTCCCCGACCCGGTGAACATCACTCTGGACACCGAGCCCCTCAAGGAGTTCGTGGACTGAGCGGCCCCGGCCCTGGGAACCGGGCAATCACAGCCCGCGCAGCGCCTCCCCCAGAGCCGTCACCCCACCCCCCAGCGCCAGTACACGTACGAGTACGAGAAGCGCGACGGCAAGTGGCTGATCGTCAACCACGACTCCTCTGTGCTGCCGAGCGAAGGCTGATCGCCACGCACAGCCCGCCCCCGGGCGCGTCCTGGAGCGACACGGTTCCGCCGTCGTCCGTCAGCAGCTGCTTGACGATGGCGAGGCCGAGACCGGAGCCGGAGTGCCCGGTCAGGCCCTGGCCGCGCCAGAAGCGGTCGAAGGCGCGGGACTTCTCGGTGTCCGACATGCCGGGGCCCTGGTCCAGCACCGACAGCACCACCTCGTGGGCGCGGAGCGCCACCCGCACGGTGATCGTCGAACCGTCCGGGGAGACCTCCAGGGCATTCGACAGGACGTTGTCCAGCACCTGGTCGAGGTGACCGGGACTGGCCAGTACCTGCGACCGATCGCCGAGTTCCCCCTCCTGCGCGATGGTGACTCCGCGCTCCTCGGCGGCCGGTCGCCACACCGCCAGCCGGTTCTCCAGCAGTTCCCGCAGCTGCAGGGTCTTTGCCGCCGGCACCTTCGCCTCCGCGCGGGCCAGCATCAGCAGTCCGTTCACCAGGCGGCTCATCCGGACCACCTCCGCGGTGGCCTGGTCCACGTCCTCGCGGACGGAGTCGTCCTCGGCCCCGTCCGCGATGTTGTCCAGGGACAGCCGCAACGCCGTGAGGGGCGTACGGAGTTGGTGCGAGGCGTCGGCGACGAAGATCCGCTGGGAGTCGATGAGGGTGTCGAGGCGTTCCGCGACCGAGTTGAGGGTGCGGGCGAGGCGCTGGGTCTCCGGCGGGCCCGTGACCGGCGAGCGCGCGGTCAGGTCGCCGTCGCTGAACTTGCTCGCCATGTCGTCGAGCCGGCGCAGCGGCCGGGTCAGCCGGCGGGCCACCAGCGCGCCGAGCCCGGCGGCCACCGCCAGCACGCCGACCGCGAGGACGGCGCTGAAGCCCCAGATCCGCCACAGCCGGGCGGTGAGATCGGAGGTCGGGTACGTGACGCGCACGGCCCCCACGATTTCGCCGTCGCGTATCGCCGGGACCGTCACCCTGAGCGCGCCGTCGCCCCACCGGGCGGTGGTCGTGCCGGCGGCGGCGGACTTCGGAAGGACGGCCACGGTGCCGGGCGTCTGAGCGGCGTACGTGGTCGCCAGCCGGTCCAGCGCCTCCCGCGAGGCGGGATCGCCCTGCGCCAGCATCAGCGACATGGTCGTCGCCGCCCGGCGTACGGACTCCTCCGTGTCCCCGCGCAGCTGCGAGGTCAGCGTGAACGCCACCGGCACGGTGAACGCGGTCAGCGCGACGGCCACCAACAGGACGTAACTGACGATGAGTTGCCGGATCATGCGCCGGACCCGTCCTGCTCCGGGGCGGATGCCGAAGACTCCCGTACGACCTCCGGGCGGAAGCCGACCCCCCGTACCGCGTGACCGGTGCTCACCCACTCGACCTCGAAGCCGTAGCGCAGCAGGCCGCGCCGAAGCGACTCGGCGACCGGCTCATCGTCTTCCACCAGGAGTACGCGCACAGGCGCACCTTCCCCTTAGTGGTTGAGAGTTAACCCACAGTCGCCGTTTGTGACACGGCGCACTTTCCCCGTTTTTCCGAGTGTGCGCGGCGGTCAGGGGCAGGTGCGGTCCTGGAGCGGCACGTCGTCCTGGCGGAGGCAGGCCCTCCTGGAGCGGCCGGGAATTCCCGAAGAAAAGCCGCGGTATCGCGTCATGAGCGGGACATCTCACGATGCGATACCGAGGCAGGGGATTCCGGCCGCTCGTTAGACTGAGCCGACCGCAGTTGTGCGGTGCAGAGACGGATTGAGCGAGGAGCGCACGTGGGCCTTGTCGTGCAGAAGTACGGAGGCTCCTCCGTAGCCGATGCCGAGGGCATCAAGCGCGTCGCCAAGCGAATCGTGGAAGCGAAGAAGAACGGCCACCAGGTGGTCGTGGTCGTTTCCGCGATGGGCGACACGACGGACGAGCTGATCGATCTCGCCGAGCAGGTATCTCCGATGCCCAGCGGACGAGAGTTCGACATGCTGCTGACCGCCGGAGAGCGGATCTCCATGGCACTGCTGGCCATGGCGATCAAAAACCTGGGCCACAGCGCCCAGTCGTTCACCGGCAGCCAGGCGGGTGTCATCACCGACTCGGTCCACAACAAAGCGCGGATCATCGATGTCACGCCCGGTCGCATCCGGACGGCCCTCGACGAGGGCAACATCGCCATCGTCGCCGGGTTCCAGGGCGTCTCGCAGGACAAGAAGGACATCACCACGCTCGGCCGCGGTGGCTCCGACACGACGGCGGTCGCGCTCGCGGCCGCCCTCGACGCCGAGGTCTGCGAGATCTACACCGACGTGGACGGCGTGTTCACCGCCGACCCGCGGGTGGTGAAGAAGGCCCGGAAGATCGACTGGATCGCCTTCGAGGACATGCTGGAGCTCGCCGCCTCCGGCTCCAAGGTGCTGCTCCACCGCTGTGTGGAGTACGCCCGCCGTTACAACATCCCGATCCATGTGCGGTCCAGCTTCAGCGGACTTCAGGGCACGTGGGTCAGCAGCACGCCACTCGTGCAAAAGACACAGCAGCAAGGGGACCAGAAGGTGGAGCAGGCCATCATCTCGGGTGTCGCTCACGACACCTCCGAGGCCAAGATCACGGTCGTCGGCGTCCCGGACAAGCCGGGCGAGGCCGCGTCGATCTTCCGCGCCATCGCCGATGCCGCGATCAACATCGACATGATCGTGCAGAACGTGTCCGCGGCCACCACCGGCCTGACGGACATCTCCTTCACCCTCCCCAAGACCGATGGCCGCAAGGCCATCGACGCCCTGGAGAAGGCGAAGGCCGTCATCGGCTTCGACTCGCTGCGCTACGACGACCAGATCGGCAAGATCTCGCTCGTCGGCGCCGGCATGAAGACGAACCCGGGTGTCACGGCCGGCTTCTTCGAGGCGCTGACCCAGGCCAACGTGAACATCGAGCTGATCTCGACCTCCGAGATCCGCATCTCGGTCGTCACCCGCGCCGACGACGTCCCCGAGGCCGTGCGCGCCGTGCACAGCGCGTTCGGACTGGACTCCGACAGCGACGAGGCCGTCGTCTACGGAGGCACTGGCCGCTGATGACCATGGGGACCGGGCGACCGGCTGAACACGCTGGACGCCTGGGACGCCCTGGACGTCCGACGCTCGCGGTCGTGGGAGCGACCGGGGCCGTCGGCGCGGTCATGCTCCAGATCCTGTCCCAGCACGCGGACATCTGGGGCGAGATCCGTCTGCTCGCCTCCCCGCGCTCGGCCGGCCGCAAGCTGGCCGTGCGCGGCGAGGAGGTCGAGGTGATGGCGCTGAGCGAGGCCGCCTTCGACGGGGTCGACGTCGCGATGTTCGACGTACCCGACGAGGTGGCCGCGCACTGGGCGCCGATCGCCGCGGCCAAGGGCGTGATCGTGGTGGACAACTCGGGCGCCTTCCGGATGGACCCGGACGTGCCGCTTGTCGTCCCCGAGGTCAACCCGCACGCCGCGCGCGTGCGCCCGCGCGGGATCATCTCCAACCCGAACTGCACGACCCTCTCCATGATCGTGGCGCTCGGCGCGCTGCACGCCGAGTTCGGCCTGCGCGAGCTGGTGGTGTCCTCGTACCAGGCGGTGAGCGGTGCCGGGCGCGCCGGCGTCGACACCCTGCGCCGCCAGCTGTCCCTCGTCGCCGGTACGGAACTGGGGACCAAACCCGGTGACGTACGGCGTGCCGTGGGCGACGACACGGGCCCGTTCCCGGAGCCGGTGGCGCTGAACGTCGTACCGTGGGCCGGATCGCTGCGCGAGGACGGCTGGTCCTCGGAGGAGATGAAGATCCGCGACGAGTCCCGCAAGATCCTCGGCCTGCCGCACCTGAGGGTCGCCGTGACCTGCGTACGCGTCCCGGTCGTCACCACGCACTCCCTCACCGTCCACGCCCGCTTCGAGGGCGAGGTGACGGTCGCCAAGGCCACCGAGATCCTGGCCACCGCCCCCGGAGTCGTCCTCTTCGACAACCCGGCCGCGGGCGAGTTCCCCACGCCCGCCGACGTGGTCGGCACCGACCCGACCTGGGTCGGCCGCGTCCGCCGCGCCCTCGACGACCCGACCGCCCTCGAACTCTTTGTTTGCGGTGACAACCTCCGCAAGGGAGCCGCCCTCAACACGGCCCAGATCGCGGAGCTGGTGGCGGCGGAGAGCTTCTAGTCCGCGTAGGCCGTGGGCCGGGGCCGGGGGTGTGGCCCAGGTCTCGAGGCGGATCCGCCGACCTGGGCGTTTCACAGGAAAAATCTTCCTGGTCATCGGCGGAATCGTTTGTAGGATCTGTGTCAGTTGTGTGGCCGGAAATAATGGTCCGGACCACTTGAACAGGACCCGTTTGGCGTTCGAAGATTTCTCTCCCCGTTCTCCGCAACCACGCGGAGGGCGGGGAGCGTCTTTGCGGTCGCCCGAAAGCGGGTGCCCGGGGGCGGCACGGCATATGGGCATAGGGGATGAGCTGGTACGCATGAGGGCATTCAATGCACTGCCAGGCGCGCGGCCGGGCGCGTCGGCAGGCGTTCCGGCAACCGTGCCGAGGGGTGTTCCGGCGGAAGCGGAGGAGCATGTTCCAGCCGATGTACGGCCTGACACGAATGTGACGCCTGTCGCGTACAACCCTGTCGGGGGGAAGCGTGTCCAACTGGCGTGGCAGAGGTACTCGAATTCACCGCGGTACAGACGAGGGGCGCAGCCCTGCGTCCACCCCGCCGACTCCGCAGCCCCGGCGCGCCCGGCGGCATGCCGGTGATCGCGCCCATGCCCGCAGCGCGGCCCGCCCGCATACCGAACCAGCGTGACGGCGCTGAGGACAGCGCGGCTGCCGGAACCACCGTCGACCATCTGACCGAGACCTACCGCGCCCACTACCGGTCGCTCCTGGGCCTCGCGGCGCTCCTGCTCGACGACACCGCGTCCTGCGAGGACGTCGTTCAGGAGGCCTTCATCCGGGTGCACTCGGCGCGCAAACGCGTCCGCGACCCCGAGAAGACGCTCGCGTATCTGCGCCAGACCGTCGTCAACCTCTCGCGCTCCGCCCTGCGTCGGCGCATCCTGGGCCTCAAGCTCCTCTCGAAGCCCATGCCCGACATGGCGAGCGCCGAGGAGGGCGCGTACGACCAGCTGGAGCGCGACGCCCTGATCAAGGCGATGAAGGGCCTCCAGCGCCGCCAGCGCGAGGTCCTGGTCCTGCGCTACTTCGCGGACATGACCGAGGCCCAGGTCGCCGAGACCCTCGGCGTATCGCTCGGGTCGGTCAAGGCGTACGGCTCGCGCGGCATAGCGGCGCTCCGTGTCGCGATGGAGGCCCCGGCATGAGCGAGTACGAGGAACGGCGGCGCCCCGAGGACCAGGGGCGCCCCGAGCACGAGCACAAGCAATCGCACGCTGGGAACGAAACTGTGAACCACGGCCCTGACGGACAGCCCGACGAACAAGGTCTGGGTGGACTGGGCCCGGACAGACAGGGCTCGGGCGGTCAGGGCTCGGACGGTCAGGGTCTGGACGGACAGGGCTCGGGCGGTCAGGGTCTGGACGGGCAGGGCTCGGATGGACAGGGCTCGGGCGATCACGGACCCGGGGATCACGGACCCGGGGATCACGGGCCTGGCGATCACGGGCCGGGCGATCACGAGCCCGGCGGACCCGGCCCCGAAGGGTTCGGCTCGGACGAGCTGGCGCTGCGTCGGCTGCTGCACCAGGCCGTCCAGGAGATCGAACCCACCGACGGCACGCTGGAGCATCTGCGCCGCGCGGTGCCCGCCCGGCGGGCCCGCAAGCGCCAGGCGCTCGTCGGCATGGCCGCCGCCGCGCTGTTCATCGGCACGGCCGTCCCGGCCCTCGTACACGTCTCGAACGCCTCCGGTTCGAACCCCGACCCCTCCATCGCGGGCAACAGCTCGCAGGTGCAGGGCGGCACGAGCCAGGGCAAGGGCCCGGACGGCGGCGGGAGCGTCGCGGACGGCGGCTCCAGCGCTTCCCACGAGCAGGGCAAGCCGGGCAGCAAGACCAGTACGCCCGACAAGGGCAAGGGGACGAGCGCCGGGGCGGCGACCGGCGGCCCCGCTCCGTCGGCCTCGGTGGAGAGCGCGCCCGCGTGTACGGCGGTACAGCTCGGCGGGGTCACCAGCACGGTCGGCGCCCCGGACGCCACCGGTGTGGTCTACGGCTCGTTCACCATCTCGAACGTGTCCACCACCACCTGTACCGTCAGCGGCTCGGGCACGGTGGGCACCGCCGTACAGGGCGCGGCGGACGCGGCCAAGATCACCGTGGTGAGCCATGTGGCGGGCGATGTGGCCACCGGGCTGCCGGACCCCTCCACGGAGGTCGCCTCCCTGGTGCTGCCGCCGAGTGCCTCGTACGCCGTGAAGTTCGCCTGGGTGCCCTCGGAGACCTGTCCGACCACCGGCACGGAGCCCTCGCCGGACCCGACCACCCCCACTGACGACAGCACCACGAGCGGCGGCACCGGCACGGACGCCGGCGGTACCGGCACCTCGACCCAGCTGCTCACGGACGAGGGGGTGGCCGACGGCAGCGTCACCGTCTCGCACACGGACACGACGGGCGCGGCGACGGCCTCGACGACCGTGTCCAACGCCTGCGCCGGGACGGTCTACCGGACGGGAATGCTGTCGGCGTCGTCCTGAGCCCGGCCGGACCCGGGGGTGAGCCGCCCGGAACGGGGGGTTACGGGACCGGCGCCCCGGCGGTGTCCCGCGCGGGGTCCTCGTCCGGAGCCTGGTGGGGAGCCCGGTCGAGGTCCTCGTCCGGGACCAGACCCAGCTCCGCGTCCCGCGCGAACTCCACCTCGCGGCGCAGCAGCCGGAACCACATGAAGAGCACGAAGCCCGCGAAGACGAACCACTCACCGGTGTAGCCGAGGTTCTGGAAGGCCTTCAGGTCCAGACCGGTGCCCTGCGCCGCGGTCGCCGGCACCGCCTTCATCCCGCTGTCGGCCTTCGCGAGGGTGATCCACGCGTCGTGCACCTTGTACGGCACCAGGTTCACCAGCGACGCCGAGCTGATCGCACCGGTCTGGCCGGCGGGGAGCCCACCGGCGGCGCTCACCCCGTTCGCCCCCGGGCTCTCGGACGCCTGGAGCGCACCCGTGACGGTGACCTCGCCGGCCGGCGCGGCGGGTGCCTCGGCCGGGTCCGCGTCGCCGGGCAGCCAGCCCCGGACGACGGGCAGCGCCTGGCCGTCGTCGGTGCGCAGCAGCGTCAGCACGTAGTACCCGCGCTTGTCGTCCAGTTCGCGGTCCGGCACGAGGAGCTGCTTGCCGTACCGGCCGGTCGCGGTGGCCTGCTTGCCGGAGGTGTTCTTGTCCACGGGCAGCAGTTCGTCCAGCGGACGTGCCGCCTGCGTCTTGGCCACCGCGGCCTGCTCATCGGCGTCCCGCTGGCCCTGCACCCGGTCCTCGAACCGCCCCAACTGCCACGACCCCATGAAGATGCAGAACGGGATGGCCAACAGCACGAAGACGTTGATCCCCCACCAGCGGGGCGTCAGCAGAAACCGGTACACGTCTTCCAAGGTACGGTGCCGCCGCGGAGGGCTGGGCTTCGGGGGCCCTTGCTCGACGCTTGCCCGACGCTCGGGCGACTGCGCGGCGCGAAGTTATCCACAGGCTGGGGACCTCGCTGACGCATTGTCGGGCGGGCCAGGCACTATGGGGCCATGACTGAGAGCAACGGGACCATCGAGCAGCAGTACGCGGCCATGCCCGACTGGGAGAAGCGCTTCCGGGCGCCGCGGGTGTCGCTCCCCGACTGGGCGGAGGACGCCCCGCACCGCTCGCTGTTCGTCTCCAATGCGACGGGGACGTACGAGCTGTACGCGTGGGACCGCGAGACGGGGAAGCAGCGCCAGGTCACGAACCGGGCGAACGGCACGACGGACGGCGTGCTCTCCCCGGACGGCGAGTGGATCTGGTGGTTCGACGACAAGGACGGCGACGAGTTCGGCATCTGGCGTCGGCAGAGGTTCGCCGGAACCGAGGGCTCACTCGAGGTGGACGAGCCCGCGGCCCCGGGCCTGGAGCCCTCGTACCCCGGAGGCCTCGCCATCGGCCGGGACGGGCGGACGGCCGTCGTGGGCCGCTCGACGGACGAGGACGGCTCGACGATCCACGTGGCCCGGCAGGGCCAGGTCCCCGTCGAGATCTACCGCCACCGTGAGTCGGCCGGAGTCGGTGACCTCTCGCACGACGGCTCCCTGATCGCCGTGGAGCACACGGAGCACGGCGACGCGATGCACTCGGCGCTGCGGGTGCTGCGCTCCGACGGCTCGACGGTCGCCGAGCTCGACGACACCAAGGGCGGCACGGTCGAGCTGGGCCTGGAGGTGCTGGGCTTCGCCCCGGTCGACGGCGACACCCGTCTGCTCATCGGTCACCAGCGGCGCGGCCGCTGGGAGCCCCTGGTGTGGGACGTGGCGACCGGGGAGGAGACGGACCTGCCCCTGGACCTCCCCGGCGACGTGGCCGCCGAGTGGTATCCCGACGGTTCCGCGCTCCTGATCGCGCACAGCTTCGAGGCCCGCAGCGACCTGTGGCGCTACGACCTGGCGTCCGGCGAGCTGGTGCGGGTACCGACCCCCGCGGGCACGGTGTCCGGGGCGACGGCCCGCCCCGACGGAACCGTGGAGTACCTGTGGTCGTCGGCGGCCGAGCCTTCCGTGGTCCGCTCGACGACCGGCGAGATCATCCTCGATCCCCCCGGCCTGAAGTCACCGGGCTCGGTCCCGGTGGAGGACGTCTGGGTGGAAGGCCCCGGCGGCCGCATCCACGCCCTGGTCCAGAAGCCGGCGGGCACAACAGGCCCCCTCCCCACCGTCTTCGACGTCCACGGCGGCCCGACCTGGCACGACAGCGACTCCTTCGCGGCGGGCCCGGCGGCCTGGGTCGACCACGGATACGCGGTCGTCCGGGTCAACTACCGCGGCTCCACGGGGTACGGGCGCGAGTGGACGGACGCACTCAGGCACCGCGTCGGCCTCATCGAGCTGGAGGACATCGCGGCGGTCCGGGAGTGGGCGATCACCTCCGGCCTCGCGGACCCCTCCCGCCTGATCCTCACCGGCGGCTCCTGGGGCGGCTACCTCACCCTCCTCGGCCTCGGCACCCAGCCGGACGCGTGGACACTGGGCATCGCCGCCGTCCCGGTCGCCGACTACGTCACGGCGTACCACGACGAGATGGAAGCCCTGAAGTCCATGGACCGCACGCTGCTGGGCGGCACCCCGGAGGAGGTCCCCCAGCGCTTCGAGGCGTCCTCCCCCCTGACCTACGTCGACGCCGTCAAGGCCCCCGTCTACATCTCCGCGGGCGTCAACGACCCACGCTGCCCCATCCGCCAGGTCGAGAACTACGTAGACCGCCTCACCGCCCGCGAAGCCACCCACGAGGTCTACCGCTACGACGCAGGCCACGGCTCCCTGGTCGTGGACGAACGCATCAAGCAGGTCCGCCTGGAACTCGACTTCGCAGAGAGGCACCTGAACAACTAACCGAACCAGAGACCACCCTTCCAGCCCAGGCGCGGGCCACCCGTCTAGCCCCGGGGGGCCGGCCACCCATCCAGCCCGGGCGCCAGCAACCCAGCTAGCCCCGGGGCCCGGCCACCCGTCTAGGCCGTTTCCTTCGGATCATCTGATCGTTGGTTAATGCGTGTCGTTGACTGATGCCCAGTGGGCGCGGATCGAGCCGTTGCTACCGGATCGGACGCCTCGGCGGGGCGGTCGGTGGCGGGATCACCGACAGGTGATCGACGCGATCGCGTTCAAGTACCGCACCGGGACGCCGTGGATGGATCTGCCCGAGCGGTTCGGCTCGTGGAAGGGCGCCGTCCCTGAGTGCCGTGACGCCCCTGTGCTCGAACTCCTTAAAGCGGGTGTCGCAGGTTCGAATCCTGCCGGGGGCACAATGCGCTAAGTCGCTGACCTGACCTGGGGTTTCTCCCCCAGGGAGGCGCTCTATTCGGCCCCGGACTCCTCGTCCGGGGCCGTTTGCGTGAGCGGTGCGTGAGCGGACTGATCGCCCGCTCGTCTACGTGTCGGCCGTGATGGTGATCGAGGAGCGGCCGAGCATCTCCTGGATGTCCTTCAGGTCGGCACCGGCCACGTGGCGCCGGCGGTGCGCCGCTCCCCACCCCGTGAGCGGTACGGCGGGATGGGGCACCCCATCCCTGACCTCGATCTGAAACACCGTCTTAACTCATGACGATCTTTTCCGTCCATCTGCCGCTGACAAGATCCAGCCGGGATCCGCTAGAGATCCCGCCTCTATCAGAAAGGGAGCGTCCAGTCGTGAGACCCACGCGATGGCGCATCACCCTGGCCGGCCTCGTGGCCGGCCTTCTACTCCCCCTCGGGCTCGCCGCGCCCCCGGCCGCAGCGGCAGGTCCCGGCCAAGCCAGGGCGCAAGCCGCGGCGAAGAAGATCGACAAGAAAGTGACCGACCGTGTCGCCAAGGGCGGCAAGGCGACCTTCTGGGTCTACCTCGGCGAGAAGGCCAACCTGTCCGCCGCGGACAAACTGGACAAGAAGGCGGACAAGGCCGCCTACGTCCACCGGGCCAAGACCAAGCACGCCGACCGGACCCAGGCGGGGCTGCGGCAACTGCTGACCCGGCGGGGCGCGGACTTCACCCCGTTCTGGCTGGCCAACACCATCAAGGTGACCGGTGACGCGGACCTGCTCGACGAGATAGCGGCCCGTGCCGAGGTGTCCCAGATCGTCGCCGACCGGACGATCCAGCTTCCGGACCCGCAGACGGGCGGCGACGCACCCACCGTGAACGGTGTGGAGTGGAACATCGACCGGATCAACGCCCCGCGGGTGTGGGACGAACTCGGCGTACGGGGTGAGGGAATAGTCGTCGCCAACATCGACACCGGGGTGAACTACACCCACCCGGCCGTCGCGGCGAGCTACCGAGGCAGCAAGGCCGACGGCAGCCACGACCACGACTACAACTGGTTCGATCCGGCCGGCGTCTGCCCGAGCGCCGCGCCGTGCGACGACAACGACCACGGCACCCACACCATGGGCACCATGGTGGGCCTGGACGGGACCAACGTCATCGGCGTTGCCCCGGGCGCGAAGTGGATCGCCGCCAAGGGCTGCGAGTCCGACTCCTGCTCCACGACCTCGCTGCTCGCCGCCGGGCAGTGGATCGTGGCGCCGACCGACCTGAACGGCGCCAACCCACGGCCCGACCTCGCGCCGGACATCGTGAACAACTCGTGGGGCGCCAACGCGTACGACCCGTGGTACCAGGAGACCGTGGCGGCCTGGGTCGCCGCGGACATCTTCCCGGCCTTCGCCAACGGCAACAACGGACCCGCCTGCAACACCTCGGGCAGCCCCGGCTCGTACTCGATCAGCTACAGCTCGGGCGCGTTCGGCGTGGACGACGCGATCGCCGGCTTCTCCAGCCGCGGCGCCGGCGAGAACGGCGACATCAAGCCGAACATCGCCGCGCCCGGTGTCGACATCCGCTCGTCCACCCGAGACGGCTACGCCTCGCTCAACGGCACGTCGATGGCCTCTCCGCACACGGCGGCGACGGTGGCCCTGATGTGGTCGGCCTCGCCGGCCCTCCGAGGGGACATCGCCGCGACCCGGCAGATCCTGGATGACACCGCGATCGATGCGGACAACACGACGTGCGGTGGCACCGCCGAGGACAACAACGTCTTCGGCGAGGGCCGGCTCGACGCCTACGCCGCGGTGAACGCCGCTCCGCGCGGCGAGCTCGGCGCGCTCGGCGGCAGGATCACCACCGGGGGCGACGGTATCGGCGGGGCGACGGTCACAGTGGACGGACCGCTCGACCGGACCCGCACGACGGCGGCGGACGGCTCGTACGCGTTCGACCCGCTGTTGGTCGGCGACTACACGATCACGGTCACCAAGTTCGGCTACCTGACCGCCACGGCGACCGCGACGGTCACCGAAGACCAGACGGCCGTCCGGGACATCGTCCTCGAGCAGGCGCCCTCGGTGACGCTGCGTGGCGCGGTGACCACCTCGGAAGGCCCGGCGGCGGGGGCGGGTATCACGCTCGTAGGCACCCCGGTCTCCACGGTCGCCGACGGGCAGGGCCACTACACCGTGACCGTGCCGCAGGGCGAGTACGACGTGCGAGCGGCTCCCGCGTACCGGTGCGCCGCCTCGGGCACCCGACACGTCACGGTGACCGGCGACACCACGCTGGACATCACGCTGCCGGACCGTAACGACACCTTCGGGTACGCCTGCGGTGCGGCCGGCGGTGGCTACGTGCCCGGCACCGAGCAGCTCACCGACCTCGTCGGTGACGACGAGATCACGCCGGTCACGCTGCCCTTCAGCGTGCCGTTCTACGGCAGGTCCTTCCGGGACGCGTGGGTGGGCATCAACGGCGTGTTTGGCTTCGGCACCGGGTCGGACTCGTTCAGAAACAGCAGCCTGCCGACGAGCAGCGGTCCGAACCTGGCCCTGTACCCGTTCTGGGACGACCTCTTCGTCGACGCCGACTCGGGCATCTACACCGCGGTGGCCGGCGCCAAGCCGCACCGCACGTTCGTGGTGGAATGGCGCAACGTCCTGAGGATCGACGAAGGCCCCGACCGGCGGCTCAGCTTCACGGCGGCGATCAGCGAGGACGGCTCGATCACCTACCGGTACAAGGACATCGACCCCACCGGGCCGGCGACGGGCACCTCCGCCACCATCGGTATGGAGAACGCGACCGGGACCGACGCGTTCCTGTACTCGTACAACAGCGCGGCGGTCAAAACCGGCTCGGCCATCGCGTTCCGCACCACCAAAACCGGCGTGGCATCGGGCGTCGTCACCGACGCCAACGACGGGCGGCCGGTGGACGGCGCGACGGTGACCGCGCAGTCCGGCGGCCGGACGTTCACCGGGACCACCGAGGGGGACGGCACGTACCTGCTCCAGGTTCCGGCCGGCGACGTCGAGCTCGCCATCGGCAAGGAGCACTACGCGGGTGCCACCGCGGCGGTCACGCTCGCCGCGGGTGGTGTCGAGAACCGTTCGACGGCGCTGCGCACCGCGCGGGTCAGCACCCCGACCACGGAGTTGACCGTCATCGCCGGGCCCGACCAGACCCGTGCCCGCCAGATCGTCCTGAACAACACCGGCGCCCTCGGCACCGACATCAAGGTCGCCGAGGTCAGCTCCTCCGGCCAGGCGACCGACATCGGCTGGCTGGCGCTGTCCGGGGCGACCGGCACGATGTCCAGCGGCGGTAAGCACATCGTCGGCGTGACGGTGAACACGGCCGGGCTGCCCAAGGGCTCGTCCCACGAGGCCAAGCTGCGGATCACCTCGGCCAGCGGCCGCAAACCGGTCCTGCTGATCCCGGTCACCCTGGTCGTGCCGGGCTACGCGTTGGCTCTCGACGCCGGCGGCCAGTCCGGCCACGCCGATGCCGAAGGTGAGAGGTGGGCGACGGACCGGGCGTACACCGCGGGCGGCTACGGCTACCTGGGCAACGCCAAACGGGTCTCGACCACCAAGCCGATCACGGGTACGCAGGACCCCGCCCGCTTCGCCAACGCGCAGCAGGGCATGTACGAGTACCGCGTCGACGGGCTGGCCGACGGTCACTACACCATCGAGCTGGACTTCGCCGAACTGCAGGCGACGAGCCCGAACAAGCGGGTGTTCAGCGTGCTGATCGAGGGCCAGGAGGTCTGCCCGTTCCTCGACGTCGCGGGCGAGGTCGGCACCTACGCCGCGCTGACCAAGACGTCCACCGTCCAGGTCACGGACGGCCAGCTCAACGTGCGGTTCATGATGCACAAGGGCTTCGGGACGCCGATCGTCAACGCGCTGCGGGTATCCGACCGACCGGACCTGGCGTCCTGACGGACGTCTTTGTCCTGACCGGTTCCACCCCTCGTCCTGACCGGTTTCACCGGCTTCAGGCCCCGGCTTCGGCCACTTTTGGCCGGGGCCGGGCGCAGCTTCGAACCCGAACGCCTGCTACTTCAGTCGCAGTTCACCGTGCCTGCTCGTCAGGGGTGCGTCCGTAAGTGCACTCGGCTGAATTCCGTCAGGTGCCGCGTCGCCCGGCGGGGATTCCGGCCGCTGTGTACCAAGCGGGACGACTCGGTGGTCGTCGTCGGCGATGCCCCGCCGCGGCGTGAAGGTGTTCATCTCGCTGCCGAGCGGACACCCATCGGCCGTCGCGCTGCTCGTAGGCGATGGAGCGGGAGACGCTGCCCTTGAGGCGCCACGTCGCCGCCTTCCACTCCTAAAGCGGGTGTCGCAGGTTCGAATCCTGCCGGGGGCACCAGCGCAAAGGCCCCGGACCGATAAAGGTCCGGGGCCTTTGCCGTCCCGGTCCGGCCTCAGCGGCGGCGGTCACTCACGGCCGGCCGCCTCTTGAGCCGCCGAACCAGGTGGCTGATGACTGCTAGTACTCCAGCAGCGTTTCGCTATCTGGTCTGGTCAGAGGCGTCGTCCGGAGTGTAGTTGGCTGATGGTGTGTCAGGGGCGGCC
>NZ_JBTLMO010000068.1:0-37295 GCF_054462255.1 Streptomyces sp. SD15
TCCCATCGTTGCAGGTCAGCAGCACTCTCCATTTATTTGATCAAGACCTGGACAGGCCCACTCGCGAAAGCCCGGGGCTAGGTCCACGTGGAGTCCACTGCACCTTCCTGATCTGCGCGTCACGTAGTCGGCGATCTCGTGGTCCCGGCCGTTGAAGAGGTGCTGAGAGATCAGCGCGGCCCGCCCGACGAGTGGCCCCTCCGATGCATCAGCTCGCGGGTGGTGGCGCCGCCGGTCGCGGCGAGGGTGTTGCCGGTCTGTCGGAGGTTGTGAAAGTGGACGTCACCGAGACCGGTCGCGTCGAGGGCGCGGAGCCAGATCCGCGGGAAGCCGTTCCGCCGCAGGACACCACCGCGGGCGCCTGCTCAATCCGCTCTGGCTGGAGTGCCCGTTGGTGGCCCCACCCGTTGATGGGGCGGGGCCACAGTTTTATGGAGCGGACTCGTAGGTCACGATGGTCACGGGGCAGGCTTCCGCGAGTTGTGTGAGTGCTTCGAGTTCGACGGCGTCGATGGTGAGTCCCCAGCGGAGCTTGGTTGCGATCCACTCCGAGGTGTATCGGCACGTGACGTCGATGGCCGGCGGCAGCCACTCGGCCGGGTCCTGGTCGGCTTTGCTGCGGTTCGAAGCCGCGGAGACGGCGACAAGGGAGGTCTGGGCGTCGATGTCGTTGGCGTAGGCCTCACGCCGCTGGGCAGTCCATTGCGATGCCCCGGAGTCCCAGGCCTCCGCGAGCGGCACCATGTGGTCGACGTCCAGGGCGGAGGCCGCGGTGACCCATTTTGCGTCGTAGTACGACCACCATCGCCCTCCTGAGAGCTTGCAGCCGGGGAGGACCTCAGGCGGGTTGACCGCCTCGGAGATGAGCACCTCCGCTCGCGTGTTGCAGCTGTCGGTGGGGTTCTGGCCCGCGTTCCAGTGCTTGAAGCTGCTGCGCTGGTAGCCGTCCCGGACCTCCGCCGCAAGGGGGAGGAGGTGGACCGCGGCCGCCATCGGGAGTGTGTACGTCTCGGTGGACCGGTCATGCGCATGAGCCGGAGTGGGTGCCACGAGGGGCATGACAACGAGTGCGGCCGCCATCCCGGCACGCCTGAGGTTCTTGATCACGCATCGCAGAATTGACTGCGGGTACCTCGTTCGAGGGAGTCGACTCGAACGAATGAGCCGTATGGGTGCCCGAGTTCACCGGACAGGTGTGCCATGAGACACCCGATGGAGGAATGTCTGTCCCGGAGTGGTCACCGCTCGCTCACCACGGCGTGCACCACAAGCGGTCCCCGCGGCCATAGCCCGTCTCAATTTCCGTCTCATTCAGCCCGGTTCACCTCTGTTCACATGAGACCGGAAGCCGGGCCCCTCCCAGAGGCTGGCCGCGCACGAACCCAGGTGAACGGCCCTGTACGCGGCCCCGCGAGGCACCAACACAGTTGGAAAGCGTGTTGGTGGGGCGGATCCGAGTCGGACACAGCGGTGAGAGTGTCAGACCCCGATGGCAGTGTGTCCGGCATGGAGACACCCATTGCCCCTGAGGAGCATGCCGTCATTGCACACTTCCGGCTTGCCAGTGACGGTTTCGGCGATGTCGATCAGCGCGAGCGAATCTACGAAGCCGAACAGGCGATGGAGGAAGCGACCGAGAAGGCAGGCGTCGGGGAGGTCGACGGGAACGAGTTCGGAGGAGGCGAAGCCGTCGTGTACGCCTACGGACCCGATGCCGATGCTCTGTTCAAGGTCCTGGAGCCGACTCTGCGCAGTCTGCCGTTCCGACCGGCGCATGTCATTCTCAGGCGGGGCAACAACGAAACACGTGTGGATCTGCAGGCCTGCCGAGTAGCGCGAGACGTCGACGAACGCACCACAAGCGCACCCAGATAGGGCGGGGACCAGCGGGGAAACACGGTGAAGGCCGCCAGGCCCGACGTGGCCGAACCGCGGGCTTTTGCCCAGGTCAGCGCCCGAACCATCCCCAAATGACCGCAGCTTCCCAAGCTGATGACTCTCTGATCGCGCGGCAAGTCGAAACACTTAGGTGAACGGAGATACCAGCTGGCGTTGACTGGCATTTGGTCCTAGACAGCCGAGGACTGCGCCACGGCCACGATGAGGGTCAGGATCTGGCCTAGGAGGAGTAGGACGGCCACCCGGTAGGCCAGGGACCGTCTGCCCAGCGCTTCGCTGTTCCGGCGCTGGGCGTCCACCATCGCGGCGGTCATGTTCACCTTCGCGTCCCTCGTGTCCGAACCGTCGCGCCACATTTCCATGATGATCCGAGCCGATGGACCGTGCAGCCACTGCCGCGTCGGAAGCAGGATGACGAAGGCGCAGCACCCGAGAGACAGGAGGACTCCGAACAGGGCCCATGGCGCCCACACAGGCAGAGATCTGCCCTGCGCCGGGTATGTATTGACCAACCCCAGTCCGGCCGAGAAGGAGGCCACAAGTGCTGCAACGCTGAGGATTCCTGACGCCCGGGTTCTGAGGCTTTCAAAAGCACTCGTCTGACTCGCCAGTTTGGCCGTGGCCGCCTCGTACGCCAGATCAATGAGCTCCTCCCCTCCCGCGCTGTGACGTTGCCACGTGTCAGGCGGCGGGGTCTGAGGAGGAGGGGGCAGCCGGGACGGCGCAGGCGCGGACGGTAGATAAGGTGCAGGTGGTTCTTTACGACGTGGTTCCCCCGTGTGCTGCCAGTCCGGGTCTACCATCGTCTGCTCCTTCGGGCTCTGATCTCGACCCTAGAGCGGCTCCCAAGGGGCAACCACTTGGATTGCTCCACGTACCCTTTCTACCGGCCGGAGCGGTACGCGAGCGGGCGGGCTAATCGCCCCTGGGTAACTGGGCCGTAAGATCTCGCTAGGCGTACGTGCGCGTGTCTAACTGCGTGACAACGCCGACGAACAACCGCGGACGAGCGCGAACGCCTGCGGACCATCAGCGCAGGTGAGAGGCGCACCAGCCCAGGGCAGCGCCCCACCCAAGTTGCTTCGGGACGAAGCGGTCGCGTGCCATAGTCGTGCCACATCATGCGGTCAATCACGGTCAACGACGGCTCTCCGCAGTCGAGATGCGTCGCTGAACTGGGCTGGCGCTACAGACGGGGTGACCTCGGCGTCTCTGCTACCGATCACGTCCGCCTTTACAAGGTGATGGTCCAGGCCTCCGGTGCGGTCATGATCTGTCCATGGACGAATACACGCGACCCACAGGCCACAAGGTGCCGGCAGTGGATGCCGTTCTGCGGAGCTGGGCAGCAACCGTCGCAGCTCTACCCGTTGGGGCTCGCGTCGCTGGAGAGGTTGTCGTGCGCCAGCCCTTCGGCGTCTTCATCCGTGTCGAAGGTCTCCCGAACGCCGTGGTCCTGGCTCAGATAACGGCGATGCCCTACGGAATGGAGCTGCCTGCTGTCGAGGCCTGCCGTGAGGGTGAGGTCTTGTGGCACGACCACAACGAGCATCAGGTGAGGGTCCGGCTCGACGAATGGAGGACGACTGCCGAGTGATCGTCTCTGGGCCGTCCCTGGGCCGTGCGACGCCGCTCGGCAGTGACCGACCGCGACAGCCAGGGACAGATCAACTACGAGGCCGGACGGCGAACGTCCAGGTCACGGCCCCCTGGCCATACGGGTTTCCCCCCAGGGGTAGCCGTCAGGCACGATGGGGGGGCCTCCGGATTCGGATCGCTCTCCTCGATCCGGACAGCGACGCCTTGACTCAACGGGCGGCCGAGATCGGAGAGTCCGCCGAATCCCTGGCCGGTGGCGTGAGGCTCGCCGAGGTGCGGTTGCGTGAGTTGGCCGACTCGTGCGACATCAGCGTGTGGCGGTACCGCATGCTGCCCACATGGCGGCTCATCCGCACGGACTCCACGGTGTTCGTCAGCGCCTTCGACGTGGGGTGGGAGGGTCATGAGAGCGCGACGTACAAGGTGATGGAAACACCGCACGGGCCCCTGTTCCGCGGGTTTCGCAGGATGTTCGAGGCGATCATCGACGGCGCGCAGCGCACAGTCTGAACGGAGAGGGGATCGGTTCGTGATCGAGGCGGAGTTGAAGGCACGGGTTCACTCGCCCGAGGCGGTCACGCGGCACCTCGACCGGCTGGCAGTGGCCCGTGTCGACGTGTACCGGGATACGTACTACGACCGGCCGGACGGCTCTTTGGAGAAGGCGGACCAGGAGTTGCGCGTTCGCACGGTACACGGCACCCACGGCACTCGTACGGTGCTCACCTTCAAGGACGCCTCGATCGATGAGGCCTCGGGATCCAAGCCCGAGTACGAGACGTGCGTCGAGGACGCCGATGCGGCGCACGCCATCCTGCGGAGCCTCGGCCACGTCGAGGTCATCGCGTTCGAGAAACGGTGCCGGAACTACGAGTTCGAGGCGCACGGCCGCCGGATGCTCGCAACGCTTGTGCGCGTGCCCGAAATCGACGGGACGTTCCTGGAAATCGAGACGCTCGTGGAGGAGAGCGCGGTGAGCGCGGCGCTGGACGTTGTCCGAGCGGTGTTCGCCGACCTTGGGGTCGGAATGGAAGACCTGACGCGGGAGACGTACACGGGCGCGGTTGCGGCGCGGCGGGGCTGATCTGAGGAGCGGGCTGTCGGCGGCCCGCCCCTCCGTCGCCGAGGGTGGTGAAGCGCAGGTAGTCCGCCAGACGGCTCGTCCTTATGACGGGTGTTCAGGTGAGAGGACTTCGTGGGTGTGCTTCAGTCTCGCGCGCGCTTCGACCGTATCCGCGGGTGCGACCTCCGACCAGAAGCGGTGGCAGGTCACGAAGACGGCGAGTTCACGCTCCCGCTGTCGGAGTTTTTCCACCTCGGCCTGTTCGTCGGCGGTCCAGCCGGGGGAGGCGGGGCGTTCCACCTTGCGCCAGCCGCCCGTGTCGCTGAAGCCGTCCAGAGGTTCTACCGACCAGGGAAGTCGTTTCAGCAGGGCCAGGAGCTCGGCCCGGACCTGATGCAGCTCCTCCTGGCCGGCCAGGAGGTCACTCGGGAAGTCATAGGTCGCAGCCACGCCGCAATGGTACGCCTGTTCGAATTTGAGGTGCGAGTTCCTTCGGGGACTTCACGCGAAGGGGTGGCCTGTGACAGCGAACCTTGATCATTGCCATCGAAGGTTGGTGATCAACTCCAGTCCATTGAGCAGCTGATCACGGTCGAGGGGGCGGCGGTGTATCGCCGCACCGGTTTCACCACCGCCGGCACCCCTGAGAACGCTCTGAAACCGCGGTGAATGGGGGGTCGGCCACGCTCTGCGGCATGACGACGACGGCCCCGCCGGGGGCAGCGGACCGGGAGGGGATCACCATGAACGGCCTGCGACTGATCCGTCGGCACGCGGCGGCCTTCGGGCGCTTCGCCGGGCTGGGCAGCGGGGTCACCCTGGCGGCCTCGGCGGCCCTGGTCCTGCTTTCGCAGTGGATCCCGTGGATGGCGGCGAACGCGCTGACCACCGTTGCCTCCACCGTGGTCGCCACCGAGCTGCACGCCCGCGTCTCGTTCGGCCACGGGCGGCCCGGTCTGGCCGGCCATCTGAAGAGCGCGGCCACCATTGCCCTCGGCTGGCTGGTCACGTCCGCCGCGGTCGGCTTGCTGGCCGCGCTCCGTCCCGGCGCCGGACTCGTCCTGCAGCAGACGGTGTACCTGTCGGCCACCGCGCTCGTCGGGATCGGCCGCTATCTCGTGCTGCGTCTGGCTGTGTTCGCGGAGCGCGCCCCGCAGCCCCGGACCGGCGGCGGCGTCCGGTTGCGGGCCGCGTACGACGCGGCGGCGTGAGGGCCGGCGGGGGAAGGTACTGCGGCCCGGGGTTGGAGCGGGCGGCTCGAGGGCGAGCAGTCGGCCGCCGACTCAGGACGGCGTCAGTTCCGACATCACGGCCGGGGGGAGTGACGGGTTGGCTGCGGCCGCTTCCACCACGCGCCAGTCGTGGTCGGCGAGCAGTTCGACGATGACCGGTGGAGGCAGGGACGGGTGGCCCGCGGCTATGGGTCTCGCCCGCCTGTCCGTCACGCAGGCGAGCAGCGACGCGGGCGTCGCGTTCCGGTGCCGGGCCACCTCGCGGAACGCCTTGTGCGCCGGCGGTTCGTGCCGGGTGACGTCCTCCAGCAGGGACGGCGACGCGTCGGGGTTGGCCGCCACCTTCGCGAGGACCTTGACTCCGTGCCGGTCGACCATGGTGCGCAGCTGGGTTTCGGAGAGGCCCGGGTGCGGTGCGACGGACGTGGCCACCTTCGCGTCGGGGTCGGCGGCGAGCGCGTCGCGGATCCCGGTCGGCAGATCGCGCCGTTCGGCCAGGAGCATCCGTACGGCCGGGTTCGGCGACTTGGCCAGATCCTCCACCTCGACCGGAGAGGCGGCGGCGATCCGTGGCAACAGGGTCGGGCCGATCCTGATGGCGCCCGCCAAGGCGGTGAGCACATCGAGCGGCACATGGGGATTGTGCGCGAGTCCGCGCCGCACGTCGTGGCCGAGATCGGTGGCCAGTGCGCGGATCCGGGCGGCGTCGATGGCGGCGTTCTCGGCGAGGGCGGCTCGGACACCGGGAACGGGGTCATCGGCGAGCCGTTCCCACACCTCCGGCGGCAGGTCGGGGCGGGCGGCGAGTTGGCAGCGCAGCAGCCACGACGGGTGGTCGGCGAAGCCGACGACGGCCTTGGCGGGCGTGGCCGGGTTCCGCAGCGCCTGTTGCCACATCTCCTGAGCAGTGGACTCGTGGGAGCCGGTGCAGCAGGCACCCGAGGGCACATCGTCGGCCGGGCGCGGGTTTCGCCGGTCGGGTACGAGCGGGGGCCGGTCGCGGTCGCAGTCCAGGCACCGCTGTGCCGGAGGCAGCCCCTCGCCCGTGATGAGCATGGCCAGCACGGCCGGTGGAGTTGCCTCGTTGGCGGCCACCGAGCGGCGGACCTCGGCATACGGATGCCGCGCGAGCCGGGCCGCCATGTCCGGCGTGGTCCACAGAGCGAGCTCGGCGACGACCTGTACCTCCGAGTCGGCGGCGAGTGTCTCCCGTACGTCGGAGGGAAGGCCGGGGCAGGCAGCCAGCTTCTCCCGGCGCTCGACAACCGGATCCGCCGCGAAACGGCGCGTCCACTCCGGGCGGCCGGCGTGCGTGTCGAGCAGGGCGAGCGCGGCGTGCGGCTGGGTCCCGGGGTCGACGTCGGCGGCGGTCAGGCGCCCCTCGTAGGCGAGTTGTACGGCGGTCTCCTCGGCGCGCGTGGCCAGCGCGACCGCCTGGGCGTGGCTGAGGTCCGTGCGAGCCGCGAGGTGTGTGGCGATGTCGGCGTCCTCGACCGTGATCAGCCGGTCGATCAGCTCGGGGGGCAGGGCCGCGTTGGCGGCGAGCCCGCACAGGACGTGGTTCACGGGGGCATCCTGCCCGGGCCGTGATCGGAACGCCCGTGGATTTCGCCGCCGTTGTCTGTCCGGAGGCTGCGCCGGACGAGTTGAGCAGCCCAGACTGTTCAGTTTCAACTGGACAGTCTGGGCTGAAGATTTTAGCCTGGGCGGATGGACGACGGCGACTACGACGACAACACCGAGGGCGTCTCCGGATCCGCCGCCCGTGCGGCCATGGATCTGCAGGTGGCGTTCAGCCGGTTGCAGCGGAAGATCAGGGAAGTCGCCGGGACCGCGACGGACCTCACGCCGTCGCAGGTCTCCGCGCTCACGCTGCTGAGCAAGAGTGGGGCCGCCACGGCCAGTGGGCTGGCGGCCACCGAGGGGGTTCGGCCGCAGTCCATGGCGGCCACGCTCGCCGCGCTCGAGCAGCACGGGCTGATCCAGCGCAACCCGGACCCCGGGGACGGCCGACGGCAGCTCGTCACGCTGACCGACGCCGGTCGTGAGCGTATCGAGGGCACCCGGCAGGCCCGCGAGGAGTGGCTGGCCCGGGCCTTCCAGGACCACTGCACCGAGGCCGAGCGGCAGACCGTCATCGAGGCGATGGCCGTGCTGGAGCGCCTCACCCGGCCGACGACGTGATCAACGGTGCGACAGCCGGGCCCGCCCCCCGCCGACGCCTTCGACCGGCGGCCTGCACGACCTGGTCCTCTTCACGCGCGCCGGAGCCCTGCTGCTCCTGGCGGTGACCCTGCTGGACCGATGCCTCCGCACCTGCGCACCCTCACACGCCCCAACCCTGGAAAGGCCTGACCATGGCTACCACCACGCTCGACCCGCGTACCGCGCTCGTCCTCATCGACCTGCAGCAGGGCATCGTCGGGAACCCGCACCTCGCCCCGTATGCCGCCGCGGACGTCGTGGCGCGCGCGGGCCGGCTCGCCGACGCCTTCCGTGGGCACGGCCTTCCGGTCGTCCTCGTACGCGTCACCGCGGCCGCCGACGGAGCGGACGCCGTGCGCGGCCGCATCGATGGCCCCAGCCGCTCCCGCACCTGGCCGGAGGGCTGGGACGTCATCGTCGACGAGCTGGCCGGGCACCCCGAGGACATCACCGTGACCAAGCGGAACTGGGGCGCCTTCTACGGCACCGACCTCGACCTTCAGCTGCGCCGTCGCGGGATCACCCAGATCGTGCTGGCCGGCATCGCCACCAGCATCGGCGTGGAGTCCAGCGCCCGCGCCGCCCACGAGCACGGCTACCACGTCACCCTGGCCACCGACGCCATGTCCGACATCGACATCGACACCCACCGCAACAGCGTCGAGCGGATCTTCCCCCGCCTCGGTGAGACCGGCACGACGGACGAGATTCTGGAGCTGGTGGCCAAGACCCACGGGTGACCCGCGAAGGTTCACGTGTGAACCGCGGCGAGTCACCAGTCACCCGTGGGTCCTGGGCCTGGGGTCAGTGACCGGCCCGGCCCGCCAGCTCCCGCACCAGCTCACCCGCGACCGGCACGGCCACCCCGTGCCGGTCCGCGGCCCGTAGCAACGCGCCGCCGATCGCGTCCAGTTCGAGCGTGCGGCCGGCCTCCGCGTCGCGCTGCATGGAGGACTTCGTCGCGGGCGGGAAGGCGTCGTAGCGGGCGAGGGCGGCCGCCGGGTCGGCGGGGGCGCCGCTCGCGCTGCTGACGGCCGCGGTCTCCTCGACCAAGGCCGTCAACTCCTCGCGGTGGAGCGTGCGGACGTCGCCGAGCGGCAGCCCATAGCGGGTGGTCAGCAGCGCGAACGGCGCGAGGAACGACATCTTCGCCCACAGCGTCGCCGCCTCGTCGTCCTTGACCTGGACGCGGACACCGGTCGGCTCCAGCGCACCGGCGAGCGCGTCGAGCCGTTCGCGCGGGACCGTGTCGCCGGTCAGGTCGACCTCCGCGAAGGGGCTGCCGTGTTCGATCACGCCGGGGGCGGTACGGGTCGACTCGACGCGGATGACGGCCGGTGCCACACGGTCCGGGCGGTAGCGGGCGCGGAGGGTCGCCGGGTGTTCGATTCCGTTCAGGAGCGGTACGAGCAGGCCGTCGCCCAGCGCCTGCGGGGGTACGCGGTCCAGGGCCGCGTCGAGCACCGTGTGCTTGACCGCGACCAGGCAGGCGTCGACCGGTTCGCGCAGCCCCGTGTCCGCCTCGACCGCAGCGGAGAAGTCCCCGAACCGGCCGCTGCGGACGCGGATACCGTCCGCCCGCAACGCCTTCGCGGTCTCGTCCCCGGCCAGGCAGATCACCCGGTGCCCGGCACGGGACAACAGCGCGGCGAGCAGGCCGCCGACGCCGCCCGGGCCCAGTACCGCGACCGTGAGCCGGCCGTCCAGTTCGTCCTTCGTCATGGCTGTGCGATTCCTCTCGTCGGTCGGCCCCAAAAGGTGGCCGCCTCGATGTCGATCATCTCAGCAAACGGTGAAAGGAACAGGGGGATTTCCGAACCATGTCCGCGGCCCACGCGCGAGACTGGACGTATGTGCCGCAGCATCAAGACGCTCCGTCCGCCCGTGCTCCCCGAAGAGGCCACCGAGGAGGAGATCCGCGCCGCCGCCCTCCAGTACGTCCGCAAGGTGTCCGGTTTCCGCGCCCCGGCCGCTCACAACCGTGAGGTGTTCGACCACGCGGTCGAGGCGATCGCGGCAGCCACGGCCGAGCTCCTCGGGGGCCTGGAGGTACGCGGGGCGGCGACCCAGCGCGCCGGATAGCGCCGGATACTTCAGGCGGCGCCGCTGCCCGACTCCTCCGGAACCGGAACCGGAACCGGGCGCCGCATCAGATACGCCGCGCCCGCGCCCGCGCCGAAAAGCGCCAGGAACGAGACGCCGGTGGCGAGCCAGGTCGCACCCAGCCACTGGCCGCCGAAGTAGCCGAGGGCGACGCTGTACACGGCCCAGGCCAGGCCCGCCACGATGGACCAGGGCAGGAACTCGCGGACTCGGCGGTGGGCCGCGCCGGCGCCGAGCGAGACGACCGAGCGTCCGGCGGGCGCGAAACGGGCGAGGACGACCAGGGCGCCGCCGGCACCGCCGCCGCGGGCGAGGACCGCGCCGAGACGTTCCTGCGCGCTGCTGAGCCGGCGGGAGCGGGCTATCGCACGGTCCAGACGTTCGCCGCCGCGCCAGGCCAGCCGGTACGCCACCAGATCGCCCAGGACCGAGGCGGTCGCCGCGGAGAGAGTGAGCGCCACGATGTCGGGCACCGCCTGCGGGACGGCCCCGGTGGAGCCCGCCGCCGCGGCCGTGGCCGCCGCGATGACCAGGACGCCGCTCGGCAGCACCGGCAGGAAGACATCCAGAACGACCGAGACGGCCACTGCCGCGTAGATCCATGGGCTGCCCGTCAGCGCCCCCACACTCTCCAACACCACAAACTCCCCTGTACTCCCCCGTGGGCATGACCTCGCCGCTACGTCGTGGGGAAAGCGGCAGGGCGGCCTGTGACAGCCATACAGCGTACGCGGCGGGTGTGACAGCACGTTCACGGGGGGCGCATGCGTTGATTACGGCGGGTGCACAGGGCGGGGAGCGAAGGGCGCCCGCCTCCCGGTGGGGAAGCGGGCGCCGGAGCGGGAGCGGGTCAGGCCGCGACGGGCTCCGAGGTCCGCTTGTCCTCGGTGGCCGAGGTGGTGCGTCCGGCGAAGAGCCGGTCGACACCGAGGGCGCCGGAGCCGGTGAAGACCAGCAGCAGCATGCTCCAGCAGAACAGCGCGGAGAGTTCGCCGCCGTTCTGGATCGGCCACAGGGCCATCGACTGGTGCACGTCGAAGTACGCGTACGCCATCGAGCCCGACGCGATGAACGCCGCGCCGCGCGTGCCGAGGCCCAGCAGCACCAGGCCGCCGCCGACCAGCTGGATCACGGCCGCGTACCAGCCCGGCCAGGTGCCTGCGGAGATGGTGCCGCCGTCGGTGCCCGCGGCGCCGCCGAGGACGCCGAAGAGGGAAGCGGCGCCGTGCACGGCGAAGAGCAGGCCCACGACGATGCGGAACAGGCCGATGGCGTAGGGCTGGGCGCTATGGAGACGGTCGGTCATCTGGGTCATGTGGGGGGACTCCTTCGGTCTGGTCCGGTCCATGGGGAACCGGATCCTGGGGGGCGGAACCGAGTGAGCCACAAACGTTAGGGGAGCCTAATCAATACTTGCAAGTTCAATATTTAGCCATGGATTGGATCCCGTTCGGGGTTCCGTTCGCGGCATCGCCGCACGTAGCGCCGCCCGCGCCACCGCGTCGGCGTCCGAAAGCGTGACCGAATCCACACCTGGTCTGGCTCCGGCCGCGGTCACCCAGTGCACGCCCTCCGTGGGGACGCCGAAGGCGAACCGCCGTGCGTGCGGGCTACCTTGACGGTCGATCAGACGGTACGGCCGGGGTGTTACGTCCAGCCCTCCGGTTTCGTAACCGTCGACGGTGTGCGGGCGGCACCGGCCCGCACTCAGCAGCCGGGCGAGGAGTTCGTCCGCGGTCCGCCGGAGGTCCGGTTCGGGCAGCCGCGCCTCGATGAGGGTCGTCACGTGTACGGCCGAGCCCGGTATCCCGGGGGAGCGCGCGACCCACGCCCCGTCCTCGGGCCGCACCTCCAGCCCCGGGCCCAGGACGTCCAGGACGCCCGCCTCGATCAGCGCGGTCATCTCCTCGACGCGTCGACGCGGCGGGCCGATGGAGAGGAAGGCGTTGAGCGGTGTGTACCAGCGGTCCAGGTGCTCCCGGCGGGAGGTGCCGGTCAGGCCGCCGTGGTCGACGATCCGCCGCAGCTCGTTGCGCAGGTCGCGCAGCACGTCGAGGGCGGCCTTCAGGGGTCCCTCGACGTTCCCGAGCGCGGCGTGCTCGGCGTCCTCGCGCAGATGGGCGAGCAGCCAGCCGCGCCATGCGTCGGGGTCGGTGAAGGTGTGTCCGGCGTACGGGCGCGAAAGGCGGTCCCAGGACCAGCGGTCGGCGGGCGCGATGCCGAACTCGTCCAGTACGTCGGCCTCTTGGGGGCTTCGGTGCGGGACGGCGAGGAAGCGGTCCCTGAAGGCCGGGCCGCCTCGCGCCCGCCCCAACAGCCCCTCGTAATAGACCGTTTCCACCTCCTTCGCGACCAAGGGCCATATCTCGCGCAGGAAGTCCGGTGCGTCACCGGAGTCCGCGCGCTTGCGGAAGCGGGAGATCACCTCGTCGGTGAGGGTGAGCGGGGTGTGGCGGCCGTACGGGCCCTTCGCGTTGTCGCCGCGGGCCTGGTACGGGATGCCGCGTCGCGAACCGGCGTACAGGCGGGGCTCGTTGCCCGAGGGCAGATAGCGCAGGCCATCCGCGGTACGGGTGAAGTGGCCGCCGCGGCCCGTCGTCAACAGGGCCATGTGGTCGAAGAAGTTGAGGCCCAGGCCGCGCAGCAGGACCGGCTCGCCGGGGGCGAGGGCGGAGAGGTCGACGTCGGCCGGGTTGGCGGGCGGGATGTGGCGCAGGCCGTGCCGTTCGGCGTGGGCGGTGAGGCGCTGTTGAGCGGGGTCCGCGAGCACCGGGAGGTGGCCCTGCGCGAGGACCACGGCGGCGAGGCCCGACAGGGTGCGGCCGGAGGAGAGGGTGAGGGTCTGGTGGCCGTCGGGCGCGTCGTCCAGTCCTGTCGCGCGGGCCGCGTGCACCTCGACGCGGACCTCGGCCGGTGCCCCGCGCACCACCTCGCCGAAGACCCACTCCAGGTAACGGCCGTACTGGGCGCGGGTCGGATAGTCGTCGGGGCCCAGCTCGCCCGCCGCCCAAGCATGCAGGCTCGGCCCCGGACATATCGGCCCCGAGCAGTCCACGCTCTCGTCGGTGAACAGGGTCACCTGCGAGGCCACCGTGTTCATCAGCAGGTGCGGCGACTGCGCGGTGCGCCAGACGCGGCCGGGGCCGGGCGGTGACGGGTCGACGACATGCACCGTCAGCCGTGCCCCGGGCGGGAGGAGTTCCGGCGCGGAGGCACACAGACGTTCGAGGACGCTGGTGCCGCGCGGTCCGGCCCCGACCAGGGCGACGGAGGCCTCGGCCGGCTCGGCGTTCGCTGCGGATTCCACGGTCGGTGCGGACAACGGTGTGACTCCCGGGCACGAGGGGCGCATGGCGGCGGAATCGCCCGCTGGAAGCGGACGGTCCGCCTCATCATGCCGTCGGGGAGAACGGGAGCCGAGCACCGGGCGCGAGGATCGCCGCCCGGTGTGGGATGGGTCACGGGCATCACGGGCGACGCGCGCGATAACCACGTACGCCGGATACACCGGATACGTCGCCCACCGAATACGCCGTATACAAGGCGCTGTTACGGGCGACTGTCACGAACTGAGCGTGGACTCCGTGACCGTCCTCAGGCGGGCGACCCCGTCCTTCTCCATCCGCGCCTGCTCCAGCCGAAGGCCCGCGGAACGCCCCTGCAGTGTCAGTGTCATGACCTGGTTGCCGAACCAAGGTCCGCCCGTTCTGCGCCAGTCGAGGGGCGGGCGCGCGTATTCGCCGTGCCAGGCGAACCGGCGCCCGAGCGCCCGGCCCACCGCACTCCACCCGAAGCGGAAGCCGAGCCGTATCGACAGGGGGATGGAGTTGTGGACGGGGGAGCAGGTCAGTTGCAGGACGCGGGCGTCGGGACCGGGCACGCCCTCGGGCCACGTGGGCTCCGCGACGTACGCGTGATGGACGTCCCCGGACAGCACCGCCACGGTGGCCGGCGCACCGGGCCCCGAACCCGCCTCGGCGATCAGATCCGCCAGCGCGTCGAAGGACGCGGGGAACGCCGCCCAGTGCTCCAGGTCGGCCCGGCGGCGCACCTTCTCCCCGAACCGCGCCCAGCGCGCGCCCCGGTCGCCCCGGCACAGGGCCGCGTTCCACGCCTCGGCGTCGTGCACGAGGTGGGGGAGCAGCCAGGGCAGCGAGGTGCCGATCAGGAGATGGTCGTACGAGCCCGGCCTGTCCAGTGCCTGATCCCGCAGCCACCGAGCCTCGCCCGGGTCCAGCATCGCCCGGTTCTTCTCGTCCAGGACCCGGGCCGCCCGGGTGTCCACCATCAGGACGCGCACACGGCCGAAGTCGCGGCGGTAGCTCCAGCGGACCGAGGGCGGGTCGGCGTCGGACTGGGCGGCGAAGGCGCGGAGCACGTCCGTGCCGTCGGGGGTCTCGCGGACGGCGGCGTACAAGGGGTCGTCGGCCAGTTCGCGCGGCGAGAGGTTGCCGAGGTGCTGGTGGACCCAGTACGACATCAGGCCGCTCAGCAACCGCTCGCGCCACCACACCGTGGCCCGCATGTCGGCGAGCCAGGCCGCGCTGGTGTTCCAGTCGTCGATGACGTCGTGGTCGTCGAAGATCATGCAGCTGGGGACGGTGGACAGCAGCCAGCGGATCTCGGGGTCGAGCCAGGATTCGTAGTAGAGGCCCGTGTACTCCTCGTAGTCCGCGACCTGGTGGCCCGGGGGGTCCGCGAGGCCGCGACGGGCGGCGATCCGTGCGCGCGTGGCGTCGGACACCTCGTCCGCGTACACCTGGTCGCCCAGCAGGAGAAGGACGTCGGGGCGTTCGCCGTCCGGGGCCCCGGCGATGCGGGCCGCCAGGGTGTCGAGCGCGTCCGGGCCCACCGGGTCCTTCTCGCCCGCGGGCGGCGCGGCCCAGCGGCAGGAGCCGAAGGCGATCCGGACGGGGTTCTCGGCGCCCGGGGTGCGGACGACCGAGGGCGGGAAAGGCGAGTCGGGCGGGGGCCAGACGGTGGCGCCGTCCAGCAGTACCTCGTACGCGGAGGTCGTGCCCGGGGTCAGTCCGCTCACCGGCACCAACGCGTAGTGGTGCCCCGAGATTTGGAAGGTGGGGGCCTCGCCCCGGGTGCCGTCGGCGCAGCGCACCTCGGCGGTGCACGGACGGCTCGCCTCGACCCAGAAGGTCGCGGACGAGCCGTCGACGTACCTCAGCAGCGGACCCAGGCGCAGCTCCGCCATGGTGATCACCCTCCTCCGTCGCCCCATACGGTACGGAACGACGGAGGGGAGCGGGGAGGTTCCGGCCGGAGCCGGTGAATCAGCAGGGGGCGAGGTAGCTCGTGAGCGCGCTCTTCTCGGCGGAGTCGACGGAGAGGTTGTAGTAGTACTTCACCTGGACCCAGGCGCGGGCGTACGTGCAGCGGTACGCGGTGCGCGAGGGCATCCAGGTGGCCGGGTCCTGGTCGCTCTTCGACTGGTTCACGTTGTCCGTGACGGCGATGAGCTGAGGGCGGGTCAGGTCGTTGGCGAAGTTCTGGCGCTGGGTGCTGCTCCAGTTGTCGGCGCCGGAGTCCCAGGCCTCGGCCAGCGGGACCAGGTGGTCGATGTCGAGGTCGGAGGCGGCGGTCCAGGTGGCGCCGTCGTACGGGGAGTACCAGCTGCCGCTGGTGGCGGCGCAGGCGGAGCTGGTGACGACGTTCGAACCGTCGCGCTTGAGGACCGTCTCACGGGTGTCGCAGGTGCCGGAGATGGTGATCCAGTGGTTGAAGAGGTCGCGGCTGTAGCCGGTGCGGTCCTCCGTGGCCACGGTGAGGGACGCGAGGTAGCTGCGCGCGGTGGCGCCGCTGACCGGGGTGGGAAGGGCGGCGGAGGCGGTCGGGCCGTTGAATATCCCGACCATGGCTATCAGACCGGTGAAGGCTGCGAGTATGCTCAGTCGTCGACGCGCGTAGACCTTGGGCAGCATGCGAACTCCCTTGGAGTGGGGGGGCTTTGGGGGGTGAGCGAGCTCATGCTTGCGGTGGCGCATTTCCGGAAGGTGTGAGTCAGGTAAGAAGCTAATGACGCGCACATGACACGACAAGGTTTATGACGTAACGGTTCTTCAGTGCGTGGCCGGCGGGTGGTCGGCGCGTGGCCGGCGGATGATCGGCAGGTCGGGACCAAGGTCTCGGGACCAAGGGCCCTCCCCGCCTCGTCCGGGCCTCCCGTACGATGGATGGCGCAGAAGGGGAGTAGCTCTTCGCCGGACCGTCGACATACTGCTCAGCTCGCTGAGCCGGCGCCCGGAGGCAGACCTCGATCAGGGCCCATGGGGCCTTGGGACCTTGAGGTCGGCCAGCGAGACCTTCGGCAAAGCAGTGCACTGCCCGTGCGTCCTCGTGCGGGTGGCGATGTGTGCTGCCGTGCCGAGGTGTCGCGTCGCAGTCACTGCACTCTCGGTGGGGCGGCCCCGACCGATTGAGGAATTTTGATCAGCATCAGCGTGATGGCGCTCGTCTTCGGCGTCGTTTTCCTTGCCGAACTGCCCGACAAGACCGCCCTTGCGGGACTCGTCCTCGGCACGCGTTACCGCGCCTCGTACGTCTTCGCGGGCGTCGCCGCCGCCTTTCTCGTCCATGTCACGCTCGCCGTCGCGGCGGGCAGTGTGCTGACCCTGCTGCCCCAGCAGATCGTGCACGCGCTGACGGGCGTGCTCTTCCTCGCCGGAGCCGCGGTACTGCTCCTGAAGAAGGACGAGGACGAGGAGGAGATCCGCAAGCCCGCGAACCAGAGCTTCTGGAAGGTCTCGGGGGCGGGCTTCATGCTCATCCTGGTCGCCGAGTTCGGCGATCTCACCCAGATCATGACGGCGAACCTCGCGGCCCGCTACGACGACCCGCTCTCCGTCGGCCTCGGCGCGGTCCTCGCGCTCTGGGCGGTGGCCGGACTCGGCATCGTCGGCGGAAAGGCGCTGATGAAGCGGGTGCCGCTGGTGCTCATCACCAAGATCGCGGCGGTCTTGATGCTGGGGCTCGGCGTGTGGAGCCTGTACGAGGCGGTGGCGGGCTGAGTCGCCCGCGCCGTCCCTAGGGCCTGCCCGGCGGATCATGTCGCAGACGCGGGGTCTGGCACGCCCATCTGGGCTATCAGGCGCCGTTGCTTCCCTGCGACCTGATCCGCCGGACAGGCCCTGGTCGGGCCGTCGGGTGAAGGTGGTGGCCCCAAGCGGTGGCGCCGGGGCCCTTCATTTTGTATGGTAGAGAAACAAAGTGGCTCCCGCTCGCTCTCCCTGACCGGCGGGCGGGGCCGCCTTGTTTCCGGGGGGACCCGGCGCCGATCCGACGGACACGCCCCCGGAGCATGGGACACCCCCCCCGGGCCGTGGGACATCCCCGGCCCTTCCCCCGCGCCCTGGAGCCTGCCGATGACGGCCACCACCGTTCTGACCGCCCGCGCCCTCCTGCTCGACATGGACGGCACCCTCGTCAACTCGGACGCCGTCGTCGAGCGCTGCTGGCGAGGCTGGGCCGACCGGCACGGGCTGGACGGGGACGAGGTCATGAAGGTCGTCCACGGCCGCCAGGGGTACGCCTCGATGGCGGTGCTGCTGCCGAACCGGCCCATGGAGCAGAACCACGCGGACAACGCCCGCATGCTCGCCGAGGAGACCGCCGACATGGACGGCGTCGTCGCGATCCCGGGCGCCCCGGAGTTCCTGGCCTCCCTCGCCGGGCTGCCGCACGCGCTGGTGACCTCCGCGGACGTGGCCCTCTCCAGCGCCCGGATGGCCGCCGCCGGCCTCGAACTGCCCGACGTGCGCGTCACCGCCGAGTCCGTCGGGGCGAGCAAGCCCGATCCCGAGGGCTTCCTGAAGGGCGCCGCCGAGCTGGGTGTCGCGCCTGAGGACTGTGTCGTCTTCGAGGACTCCGGCGCCGGTATCTCGGCCGGGCGGGCCGCCGGGATGCGGGTCGTCGGGGTCGGTCCCCGCGCGGGCTTCCACCGCCCGGACGTCCTCGTCCGCGACCTGACGCAGGTGCGGGTCGAGGCTGCGGCGGACGGGGCGATACGGCTGCACGTCGGCTAGCGCTTCGGGGCAGGGGCAGGGGCAGGGGCAGGGGCAGGAGCAGGAGCAGGAGCAGGTCCGAGCGTCGCTTCCGAACGCTCCTACGGCTTACGGCTTACGGCTCACTGATCGCGGTCCACGGAATCACGGCTCTCGGAATCCCGGCCCGCGGCCTGCGGCTCCGTCGTCTCCGCCTCCAGGCTCGCCCGCGTCGCCGCGCCGTACACGCCCTGCTCGTCGGCCGTGATGCCGCGGGCCCACTGGTAGCGGCGTACGGCGTCCTCGACCTGGTTGGAGTAGGAGCCGTCGGTGTTGCCGGTGTAGAGGGACAACTGGCGTAGCCGCAGCTGGAGTTCGGTGACCTCGGAGCCCTGGTCGCCGCGCCGCAGGATCTGGGCGGCTTCGTCCGAGGCACTCGTACTGGGTGCCGCCGTGCTGCTGGTGGGGGCGGTAGGTGCCGTCTGCGACGGGGTGGCCGACCGGGACGGCGTCGCCGATGCGCTCGAGCGGGTCGGCGAGGGGGACGAACTTTTGGTGGGCGTGACCACCACGGCCGGCGCCGACACCGTGGACGACGTCCTTTCGGTCGGCGACGCCGAGGTGGACGTCCGCGACGGCTCCGGCACGCTCGCCCGTATGTCGTCCGGCGACGCGCCGTCCCGCGCGGGGGTGTCGTACGAGAACAGCCCGCTCGCGAACCCCGCCGCCGCCACGGCGGCCACACAGGCCACGGCGACGGCCAGCAGCGCCGTACGCCGCCGACGCCGGGGCGGCTCGTCCTCCAGGCCCAGTGCGCGTGCCGGGCCAGGCTCCGGGGAGTCCGCCGAAGCGCCGGCCTCCAGCCAGACATCCGGCGTCGGCTCGGCCGTCGTCCCCGGCTCCGCGTCCGGCCTCGGGCCGACGCCCGCCCCCAGCTCGACGTAAGGACGTATCCGCAGCGGGTCGAAGTCCTCCGCCGCGGCTGCCTCCGCCGTGCGGGCGTCGCGCAGGGCGTCGGACGCCCGTTGCGTGCAGGCGCAGGACGGGGTGCCGTCCGGCGTCCGGGGCGCCGCGCACTCGGGGCAGACATGCCCGTTCGATTCAGTCACGCGTCGGTTCCCTCCCCCTGCGGCTCCGGAGACTCCCCTGAGAACTCCCCCTGCAGAACTCCCGAGGTTATCCACATGCCTCACACAATCTCCCGTGAGCCCCCGGAATCCCAGCCTCCGCAGGAATCGCACGATTCACGGGGTTCATTGGATTCAACAGGCCATAACCGGTCATACCGACCACCATGGAGGGTGACCAAGACCCTCGGGCCCACGGGAGGTCCGTATGACGGGCGACACACCCCGCGACGTGCACGGCCCGGACGCACCCCACGGCCCGGACGCACCCCACGGCCCCGACGCACCGCACGGCCCGGACGCGCCGTACAGCGTGAACGAGTCGGCCCTGCGCAGGCGCTCGGCGGCTGCCGTCGACGCCCAGGAAGAGGTGCACGGCGGTGTCGTCGTCTCCATCGGCGCGCTGCTGCTCGGCATGCTGCTGGCCTCCCTCGACCAGACGATCGTGTCGACCGCGCTGCCCACCATCGTCAGCGAACTCGGCGGCCTGGAGCACCTGTCGTGGGTGGTCACCGCGTATCTGCTCGCGTCGACCGCGGCGACCCCGCTGTGGGGCAAACTCGGCGACCAGTACGGCCGTAAGAGGCTGTTCCAGGCCGCGATCGTGATCTTCCTGATCGGCTCGGCACTGTGCGGCATGGCGCAGAACATGCCCGAACTCATCGGCTTCCGGGCGCTCCAGGGTCTCGGCGGCGGTGGCCTGATGGTGCTGTCCATGGCGATCGTCGGTGACATCGTCCCGCCGCGCGAACGGGGCAAGTACCAGGGCCTGTTCGGCGCGGTCTTCGGTACGACGAGCGTGCTCGGACCGCTGCTCGGCGGGTTCTTCACCGAGCACCTCAGCTGGCGTTGGGTCTTCTACATCAACCTGCCCATCGGCGTGGTCGCACTCATCGTCATCGCGGCGGTCCTGCACATCCCCAGGAAGTCCGCCGAGCACGTCATCGACTACCTCGGCACCTTCCTCATCGCCGCGGTCGCCACCTGCCTGGTCCTGGTGGCGTCGCTCGGCGGCACCACCTGGGGCTGGAGCTCGCCGCAGATCATCGGGCTCGCCTTGCTGGGCGTGGTCCTGGCCCTGGCCTTCGTGGCCGTGGAGCAGCGGGCCGCCGAACCCGTCCTCCCGCTCAAACTGTTCCGCATCCGTACCTTCACGCTCTCCGCCGTCATCAGCTTCATCGTCGGCTTCGCGATGTTCGGCGCGATGACCTACCTGCCGACGTTCCTCCAGGTCGTCCAGGGCGTGACGCCCACCCTGTCCGGCGTGCACATGCTGCCGATGGTGTTCGGTCTGCTGCTCGCCTCCACCGTCTCCGGCCAGATCGTCAGCCGTACCGGCCGCTGGAAGGTCTTCCCCGTCGCGGGCACGGCGATCACGGCCATCGGTCTGCTCCTGCTCCACCAGCTCGACGAGAACAGCGGCATCGGCGAGATGAGCATGTACTTCTTCGTCTTCGGCCTGGGCCTCGGGCTGGTCATGCAGGTGCTGGTCCTGATCGTGCAGAACGCGGTCTCGTACGAGGATCTGGGCGTCGCCACTTCCGGCGCCACCTTCTTCCGCTCCATCGGCGCCGCGTTCGGCGTGGCCATCTTCGGCTCGGTCTTCGCGAGCCGCCTCGGCGACAAGCTGACGCAGGTGCTCAGCGGGCAGCAGCTCCCGGCGGGCATCACCCCGGACGCGCTCAAGGCCGACCCGAAGGGCATCGCCGAGCTGCCGGCCGCGCTGCGACAGCCCGTCCTGCACGCGTACGCCTCGTCGATCACCGACGTCTTCCTGTACGCCGCCCCGGTCGCCGTCGTCGGCTTCTTGCTGGCCTGGTTCCTGCACGAGGACAAGCTGCGGGGGTCGGTCACGGCGCCGGACCTCACCGAGACGCTCGCCTCCAACCCGGTGCAGCGGTCGTCGTACGACGAGGTGTGCCGCGCGCTGTCCGTGCTCGGCACCCGGGAGGGGCGGCGCGAGATCTACGAGAAGATCACCGCGCGGGCGGGGTACGACCTGCTGCCCGCCGCGAGCTGGCTGCTGCTGCGGATCAAGAAGTACGGCTGGGCCGAGCCCGCGCTGCTGGCCGAGCGCAGCACCGTACCGCTGCCCGTCGTGCTCGCCGCGGCGCGCCAGCTCGAGGAGCGCCGGCTCGCCGCCCGCGAGGGGCTCGACCTCGTGCTCACCGACCAGGGCCGTGTGGCCGCCGGGAAACTGGCCAAGGCCCGCGAGGAGTCCCTCGCGGAGCTGCTCGGCGACTGGTGGGGCCCGGACCGGCCGACCGACCTGGTCAAGCTGGTCGGGGAGCTGAACGCCGAGATGTGCGGCTCCGACGCGGAGCGCCCCCATGCCGGGGCGGTGCCGCGCCCGCAACGGACACCGGGGTGACCCTTCACACCGCCGTCCCCGGTCCGCAAGGGGATGGGGGCGGGCTGTCGGTGCGGGGTGACGGAGCTGTTTGAGCGCGGTGTTCCGGGCAACTCGGACGGCAACCGACCCGCCTGGGTCGAGAATCCCGGAAGGCACGCACCCATGTCCACAGGCGTGATCATCGCTCTGATCGTGTTCGTGGCGGCTGTTGTCGTTGTCGCCGCCGTCCTGACCCTCCTCACCCGCAGGCCGCAGGGCGGGCGCACACTGCGGCGGCGCTTCGGGCCCGAGTACGACGTCGCCGTCGCCCAGCACGGCGGCGACACCCGGGCCGCCGAGCACGACCTCGCCGAACGGGTGAGGCAGCACGGCTCGCTGCGGGAGCGGCCGCTGGAACCGGCGGCCCGCGAGGAGTACGCGGCCCGCTGGACGGCCGTCCAGGAACACTTCGTCGACTCGCCCCAGGAGGCGGTGAGCGAGGCGGACCGGCTGCTCGCCGAACTGGCCGGCGAGCGCGGCTTCCCCGACGGCGGCCACTACGAGGAGCAGTTCGCCGCGCTCTCCGTCCACCACGGACCCCATGTCCACGGATACCGGCGCGTGCACCGCGCCGCGCACACCCGAACTCCGGACGGCCACGCCGCCACGGAAGAACTCCGCGAGGCCATGGTCGAGGCCCGCGCCCTGTTCGAGGACCTGGTGTCCCCGACCCGCGAGGACACCGCACGCCCCGAGGAACCCGCCCCCGACGACCGCCCACACCTGCCGCGCGTGCTCACCAGGCGCCATGCGAAGGGGAGTTGAACAAGGTGAAGAAGATGACACCGGACAACGGCAACGAGGACACCGCGCGTCGTGAGGCGACGCCTCGTGAGTCGATGCCGGGCCGCGCCTCCGCGACGGGCACGCCCGCGGACCCGGCCTCCTACGAGCCCGGGGAGGCACCCCGGCAGGCCGCCGGCACGCGGGCATCCAGTGAGGCCCAGGACGCGGCCCGCACCGGAAACTACGATCCCACTCGCACGGGGCAGGACGATCCCACCCGCACCGGAAACTACGATCCCACTCGCACCGGGCAGGACGATCCCACTCGCACCGGGCAGGACGATCCCACCCGCACCGGGCAGGACGAGTCCGCCCGCGCCCGGCGGGACGACCTCACTCGCGCCGGGGCGGATGACCCCACCCGCACCGCACGGGGTGAAACCCCGCACGGGGACGGCAAGGGTGCGCTGCTGTCGCACGACGTGTGCGACAAGTACGCGCTGCGGTTGCAGCACGCGGTGGGTGAGTTCGTCGACGGCCCGCGGGCGTCCGTCGAGGAGGCCGACCACGTCCTCGAAGAGCTCACCGCCCGGTTCACGGACGCCGTGGCCCAGCGCCGTCGGACGCTGCGCACGTCCTGGCAGCAGGCCGGTGAGGGCGAGTCGGCCGACACCGAGCGGCTGCGCCTCGCCCTGCGCGACTACCGGGAGGTCACCGAGCGGCTCCTGCACCTTTGAACCTGCGCTGCCGCACTCCGTAACCGTGAGGCCGCGTCCCGGACCATGTCCCGGGGCGCGGCCTCACGCGTCGACGTGGTCACCCGGCCCGGCGCTCGCGCCACTCCCGGACGATCTCATCCACGTCGTACGGCTTGAGGCCGAGGGGAGGCCCCGGCGGCGGCTTGAACATGACCTCGCGGATCTTGGCGTTGATGTCCTCGACGATCCGGCGCACGGCCCGCTCCGAGGGGGCCACGGAGGCCGCCGCGAGCGCGTCCTCGGCCTCCTTGCGCAGGGCGAGCGTCGGCGGCAGTACCGAAAGTCCCTCGCGGACCATCTTCCGCTTGACCCACCACAGTTCGTCGTACGACGTGTCGGTCACCTCGGGCATCGGCTTGCCCGCGCCGGGGAGGTCGGCGAACTCACCGCGGGCCTCCGCCTCGCGGATCTGTTTGTCGACCCAGGACTCGAAGCTGACGCCGGGTGGCTTGCGCTCGGTCATACGTCCATTGTGCCGGAGGAGGCCCGATCGGACGATGGGCCGATCTATCATGCGGCGGCGGCGGGTCAACCACGCCCGGCCCGAGGACAATTGATCCACTGAACCTGATCCACTGATCCACTGCACAGCTGAACCGCTGGAACACGAAGGAGCGCACGTGCTCGAACTCACCATGGCCTCGGTCACCGGGGCGGACGCCGGTGCGACGGCCGGAATGCTGATGGCCGACGCACCGAGCGACCCCGGCGCCATGCTGCGGGTGGGCCGGGACCGGACCGTGTGCCGTCTCGTGACCCCCGACGACTGGCTGTTCGTCTCCCGGGTGCACCTGGAGTTCCTGTGCGGCCCGGACGGCTCCTGGCAGGTCACGTGGCTGCGCGGGTCACGTCCGGACCCCTCCTCCGAGGTACGGCTGACGCTGGCCGGCCTGTCGACCCAGCCGCTCCCGTACGGCGGGACGGCGAAGCTCCCCGCGGGCGGCTCCGGGGAGATCGTCATCCTCGACCGCACCGGCCCGCACAGCGTGAACGTGGGCTTCTACCACGAGGTGTGAAGCCGGAAGCCGGTTACGGCAGCACCCGCGCCAGCGCGAACCCGTCGTACCCCTTGCTCCCCACCGTCTGGATCGCCGTACCGCTCAACTTCGGGTGGGAGGCGATCAGCTCGAGCGCGGACCGGGTGCCCCGCACGCTCGGGTCGGGGCTGCCCGCGTCGACGACCCGGCCTTCGCGCGCGACATTGTCGAGGACGATCACGCTGCCGGGGCGGGTGAGCTTGAGGGCCCACTCGATGTAGTGCGGGTTGTTCACCTTGTCCGCGTCGATGAAGACGAAGTCGAACGGCTCCGGGTTCTCCTCGGCCAGTTTCGGCAGCGACTCCAGTGCGGGGCCCACCCGCACCTCGGAGATCTTGTCGAGGCCCGCGCGGGCGAGGTTGCGGCGGGCCACCTCGGCGTGCGTGGCGTCGTACTCGAAGGTGATCAGCCGGCCGTCGGCGGGGAGCGCGCGGCCCAGCCAGATCGTGCTGTAGCCGCCGAGCGTGCCGATCTCGAGGATGCGGCGGGCCCCCTGGATCTGGGCGAGGAGCTGGAGCAGCTTGCCCTGGTTCGGCGCGACGTTGATCGGGGGCAGCCCGGCCGCGTCGCTGTCGCGCAGCGCCGCGGCCAGGGTCTCGTCGGCGGGGGAGAGGAGGGTGGCGAAGTAATCGTCGACGTCGTTCCAGAGCTGCGACTCGCTCATGCACCATGCCTTTCGTACGCCTAGTTAGATGCGCTAACTAGTTTCGTGGACGAATCTAGCCATGGTGCATGTGCTTGTCAGCCGGTTTGCCCCTGCGACCGGGCTCAGGTCAGCCGATCGGCGGCGGTGCCCTCGATCGCCGGGGCGGAACCCGGGAGCGGTCGGCCCGCACACTCCGCCATGAACCACACCGCCGCGCCGCCGATGACGGCCGCGGCCATCATGTAGTACGCGGGCATCATCATGTTCCCGGTCGCCCCGATGAGCGCCGTCACCACCAGCGGAGTCGTGCCGCCGAAGAGCGAGACGGAGACGTTGAAGCCGATGGAGAGCGAGCCGTAGCGGACCCGCGTCGGGAAGAGCGCGGGCAGCGCGGCGGGCATCGCGGACGTGAAGCACACCAGCAGCAGCCCCAGCGCGCCCATGCCGAGCGCGACCGCGAGCAGGCTGCCCTGGCGGATCAGCAGGATGGCCGGGACGGACAGGGCCAGGAAGCCGACGCAACCCGCGGCGATGACCGGGCGACGGCCGATCCGGTCGGTGAGGGCGCCCGCGAAGGGCTGCACGATCATCATCAGCGCCATCACGCCGAGGACGACCAGCAGTCCGTGCGTCTCGTCGTACTTCAGCTCGCTCGTCAGATAGCTCGGCATGTAGGACAGCAGCATGTAGTCGGTGACGTTGAACACCAGCACCAGGCCCATGCAGAGCAGCAGTGCCCGCCACTGACCCGTGACCATCTCGCGCAGTCGCACCTTGGGGCGCTCCCGCTCCGACTTCTCGACCTCCGCCGCGAACGCCGGAGTCTCCTCCAGGCGCATCCGCAGATACAGGCCGACGATGCCCATCGGGCCCGCGATCAGGAACGGCACGCGCCAGCCCCAGGACAGCAGGTCCTCGGTGGAGAGGAAGGCGGTCATGAGGGTGACCAGGCCCGCGCCGCCGATGTATCCGGCGAGGGTGCCGAACTCCAGCCAGCTGCCGAAGAAGCCGCGCTTCTTGTCGGGCGCGTACTCGGCGATGAAGGTGGACGCGCCCGCGTACTCACCACCGGTGGAGAAGCCCTGCACGAGCCGGGCCAGCAGCAGCAATATGGGCGCACCCACGCCGATCGTCGCGTACGACGGGATCAGGCCGATCGCGAAGGTGCCGATCGCCATCATGATCATGGTGACGGCGAGGACCTTCTGACGGCCGACGCGGTCACCGAGCGGGCCGAAGACCATGCCGCCGAGCGGGCGGACCAGGAAGGCCGCGGCGAAGGCGCCGAAGGTGGAGAGCAGCTGGGCGGTGGGGTTGCTCGACGGGAAGAAGACCTTGCCCAGCGTCACCGCGATGTAGCTGTAGACGCCGAAGTCGAACCACTCCATCGCGTTGCCGAGGGCCGCCGCCTTCACGGCGCGCTTGACCAGTGCCGGGTCGGTGACGGTGGCTGCTTCGGTACGGACAGGGGCCTGGGGGGCGACGGTGGCTACGGGCGCTACGGCGGTGTCGCGTGTGACGGTCGGCAAGATTCCGCTCGCCTGCCTTTCAACGGGGACAAGGACGTGGTCCGCCGACGGGGGTGAACCGGGGCGGACCAAAAAGCGACCATAGGGGCAGTCCGCCGCATTACGTGCTGTACGCGACTCGGTGCACAGTGCAGGCAAACGCGCTGTACGCAGGGGCGACGGGCGGGCCCGGAGCGGATTCTCGGGGGCCCGCCTGTGAGCTATGTCGCGGACCGGGGGCGGAACCGAACCGTCCGCGCACTATCGTCATCTGGACAAAGAAGGAGAGGACGTCAGGTGAAGTGGGGGTTGCCTGCGTCTCTCCGTGGGGGCGGTGCGAGCCTCATAGGGGTCGAACAGGCAAACGGGGCGGGAGGGCCGACGGGGCGTGGCGAACGTTGAGCACGGCGGGAGAGCGGGTAGTGCCTTCGGGGCGGGGGCGGGGGCGGGGGCGGCCGGGACGGCGAAGGAACGGCTGAGCGCGGTGCGGATCGGGCTGTGGCTGATTGCCACGGTCCTCGCGATACGGCAGGTCGCCGTCGTCCTCAGCACCCCGAAAGGGGAACGGCTGACGGACCTGGAGACCTGGGTCGGACCCGACGGCGTCCTGCATGTGAAGGGGTCGCTGTACGACTCGACGCGGTTCACCGGCACCCCGTTCGGCGGGCTCGTCCTCAAACCGCTCACCCGCGCGGCCGAGCAGGCGCTCGGCTGGGGCTGGACCTTCGGCACACTGCTGCTGGTCGTCGCGCTCGGCCTGGTCGCGGCGCGCGCCCTGCCCAAGCCCGTGAGCCGGCGTACGTCCCTGCTCGCCGCACCCGTGGCGATCAGCCTGCTGATGCTGTCGCTGCCGGTGCGCAACGCCCTCAACCTCGGCCAGACCAGCATCATCCCGGTGCTGCTCGTCCTGCTCGGCTGCCTCACGGTCCGCGGGGAGCGCGCGAGCGGCATCCTGATCGGCCTCGCGGCGGCGCTCCAGCCGACCGTGCTGCTCTTCGCGCCGCTGCTCTGGTTCACCGGGCGCCGCCGCGCCGCCGCCTCCACCGGGATCACCTTCGCCGCCGTCACCGCGCTCGCCTGGGCCGCGCTGCCGCACGACTCCACCACCTACTGGGTGCACCACCTGGCGGGCGTCGGCCTCGGCCGGGACGCGGACGACCTCACCAACCAGTCGCTGCACGGCACGCTGCTGCGGCTCGGCCTCAACGGCCCGCTGGAGATCGGCCTGTTCCTGCTGCTCGGCGCGGCCGTCGCGGTCCTCGGGCTGCGCCGCGCCGTGCGCTACGCACAGGACGGACAGCTGCTCCTGGCCGTCGCGATCACCGGCTGTGTCGCGGTCGCCGTCTCGCCCACGACCTGGCAGCACCAGCTGCTGTGGGTGCTGCTCGCGCTGGTCGGCCGCGTCGGCAGGAAGACCTCGGACCGCTATATGTGGCCCGTCGCCGTCATCCTCGTCATGACGCTGCCCGCGAAGATGATGCTGCCGAACATGCCGGCGCTCTACCCGCTGCGCGACAACGTGGTGCTGCTCGCCGCGCTCGCCGCCGCCCTCGCCGTCCCGTTCCTGTCCCGCACCTCGGAGTACTACCGGGCGCCGATACCCACCGACTACGCGAAGCCCGTCCCGGCCCGCTGGAAGCACATACCGCTGCTCCCCTTCCTGGGGCGCGTCCTCACCCGCCCGAACCTGCTCCTCGAACTCCTCCTGATCCGGGTCGGCTACTCCGCCTACCAGCAGGTCAGGCTCGCGGCGACGGGCGGCACCAACACGGGTGGCCGGGTCACCGCCGAGCGCCACGGTGACGAGATCCTCTCCCTCGAGCGGTTCCTGCACATCGACATCGAGCTCTGGGCCAACCACGCCGTGGTCAAGGTCGAGTGGCTGCGGGACTTCTTCGACTTCTACTACACGTCGTTCCACTTCGTCGTCCCGCTCACCGTCCTCGCCGTGCTCTACGTCCGCCGCCCCGCCGACTACCGCTGGGCGCGCTCGGCGCTCGGCTTCGCCACCCTGTTCGCACTCGTCGGCTTCTGGCTCTACCCCCTCGCCCCGCCGCGCCTGATGCCGGGGCTCGGCGTCATCGACACCGTGCACGGCGTGCAGGACTTCTCCAAGCCGGACTACGGCACGCTGACCGCGCTGACCAACCAGTACGCGGCGATGCCCTCGCTGCACTTCGGCTGGTCCCTGTGGTGTGGCCTGGTGATCGCGATCCTGGCCCCCAAGTGGTGGATGAAGGCGCTCGGCCTGCTGCACCCGCTGTTCACGGCATCGGCGATCGTCGCCACCGGCAACCACTGGGTGCTGGACGCGGTGGGCGGCGCGGCCGTGGTCGGCGCGGGCTTCGGCCTGACCTATCTGCTCCAGGGCCCGCGGCCCGGGCCCCTGATGAAACCCGTGGAGGTCGGCACGCGGGAGCCGGTCCCGGCGACGGGCAGCCGGACGCCGAGCTGACGACGAACTGGGCTTGTTTTCCTCAGACCCAGCCGTGACGGGGGAGGCAGGGGCAGGGCGTAGGGGGAATGCTCCTGCCTCCCTCGAGACGGGCCGGCGGCGCCGGGAACGCCGTCGGCCCGAGCACCTCAGACGGCGCTGACCTGGAGCTCCTTGACTCCGTTGATCCAGGCTGAGCGCAGTCGGCGTGGGTCGCCGACCAGGGTGAGGTTCGGCATCGCGTCGGCGATGGCGTTGAACATGAGGTCGATCTCCAGGACGGCGAGGGACTTGCCGAGGCAGTAGTGGGGGCCTCCGCCGCCGAAGCCGAGGTGGGGGTTGGGGTCGCGGGTGATGTCGAGGACGTCCGGGTTGTCGAAGACCTCGGGGTCGTGGTTGGCGGAAGCGTAGAAGATCCCGACCCGGTCGCCCTTCTTGATCTGCTTGCCCCCGAGTTCGGTGTCCTGGGTGGCGGTGCGCTGGAAGGCGTTGACCGGGGTGGCCCAGCGGACGATCTCCTCGGCGGTGGTCGCCGGGCGTTCACGCTTGTACAGCTCCCACTGATCAGGGTGGGTGAGGAAGGCGTGCATGCCGTGGGTGATGGCGTTGCGGGTGGTCTCGTTGCCGGCGACGGAGAGCATCAGCACGAAGAAGCCGAACTCGTCGTAGCTCAGGTTGCCCTCGTCCTCGGCCGCGACCAGCGTGCTGACGATGTCCTTCGCCGGGCACTTCTTGCGGTCGGCGGCCATGTTCATGGCGTACGAGATGAGCTCGGTGGCCGACTCGGCGCCGACCTCCTCGGTGATGGCGTACTCCGGGTCGTCGTACGCGATCATCTTGTTGGACCAGTCGAAGATCTTGGTCCGGTCGTCCTGCGGTATGCCGATCAGCTCGGCTATCGCCTGGAGGGGCAGTTCGCAGGCGACCTCGGTGACGAAGTCGAAGGGCCCGGAGTGGGCGCGGGCGCTCTCGACGATCGCGTGGGCGCGGGCGCGCAGCCTGTCCTCCAGGGCGCGGATGGCCCGTGGCGTGAAACCGCGCTGCACGATCTGGCGGACCCGGGTGTGCTCGGGCGGGTCCATGTTGAGCAGGATCAGCCGCTGGGCGTCGATCGCGTCGCGCTCGATGTGCTCGTTGAAGCGAATGATGGCGGTGTTGAGGGTGGAGGAGTAGAGCTCCGGGTGCGTGGAGACGTACTTGACGTCCGCGTGCCGGGTGACCGCCCAGTAGCCCTCGTCCTGGAAGCCGGCGAGGTTGGCCGACTGGGGGATCCAGCGGACCGGTTCGGCCAGCCGCAGCTCGGCGAACTCCGGCAGGGGCACGCGGTGTTGCAGTAGATCGGGGTCGGTGAAGTCGAACCCGTCGGGCAGCGCTGGACAGGGCATCGGCAACTCCCACCATCTGACGGTCCATCAGGAATTGCCGTGAAGGTAGTAACCGGTTCTACAACTGGCAAGGGGTGCGGCGACTCCAATTGCGTGCGGAGTTCGTGCAGATCGCAACTTCCGGGCCTGCACGCCCCTTGCGCCGATGGACGGCGCGTCAGCAGACTGCACACAGAACTAGAACGCGTACTAGTTCTGCGTGGCGGGTGGCCGGGACGCCCGCGCCGCGCGGGTACCGGAGGAGAGGACTCCCCCCATGGCCGCCGAGCCCGTGATCGTCGAAGCCGTACGGACCCCCATCGGCAAGCGCGGTGGCGCGCTCGCCAATCTGCACCCCGCCTATCTCCTGGGCGAGACCTACCGTGAACTCCTCGGCCGCACCGGCATCCCCGCCGACTGCGTCGAACAGATCGTCGGCGGCACGGTGACACACGCCGGCGAGCAGTCGATGAACCCCGCACGCACCGCCTGGCTCACCGTGGGCCTGCCCTACGAGACGGCGGCCACGACGGTCGACTGCCAGTGCGGATCCTCGCAGCAGGCCTCGCACATGGTCGCCAACATGGTCGCGGCGGGCGTGATCGACGTGGGGATCAGCTGCGGGGTCGAGGCGATGTCGCGGGTGCCGCTGGGCTCCGGCTCCAAGCACGGGCCGGGGAAGCCCTTCCCCGACGAGTGGAACGTCGACCTCCCCAACCAGTTCGAGGCGGCGGAGCGGATCGCGCGCCATCGCGGCCTGACGCGCGAGAACGTGGACTCACTGGGCCTCGCCTCACAGGAACGCGCCGCCGTCGCCTGGTCGGAGGAACGCTTCAAGCGCGAGACGTTCGCCGTACAGGTGCCGACCACGGAGGACGAACAACGGGCCGGGCAGGGCATGTGGCGGCTCGTCGACCGGGACGAGGGACTGCGCGACACGTCCATGGAGGCACTGGCCCGCCTGAAGCCGGTGATGCCGACGGCCGTGCATACGGCCGGCAACTCGTCGCAGATCTCGGACGGTGCCGCCGCCATCATGTGGGCGTCGAAACGGATGGCGCGCGCGCTGAAGCTGCGCCCGCGTGCGCGGATTGTCGCTCAGGCGCTGGTGGGTTCGGACCCGCACTTCCACCTGGACGGGCCGATCGACGCGACGCGAGCTGTGCTGGGGAAGGCCGGGATGTCCCTGAAGGACATCGACCTCGTCGAGATCAACGAGGCCTTCGCGTCAGTGGTGTTGAGCTGGGCGCAGGTCTTCGAACAGGACCTGGAGAAGGTCAACGTGAACGGCGGTGGGATCGCGCTCGGGCACCCGGTCGGGGCGACGGGAGCCCGGCTGATCACGACGGCCCTGCACGAACTGGAGCGCAGGGACAAGGAGTTCGCGCTCATCACGATGTGCGCGGGGGGTGGGCTCGCCACCGGGACGATCATTCAGCGGCTGTAGAGGTCCATGAGACGAAGGTGGTGAAGGCGGCGGGCGCGACGGCGAGGGTCGGGCCGGTGGGGTTCTTGGAGTCTCGGATGGCGATGGTGGCGCAGGGGGCTTCGGCGATCTCTACGCAGGAGCCGCCCGTGTCGCCGCTGTAACTTGCCTTGCGCCAGGCCAGGGCGCCGAGAGGTGCGCACTCGACGCAGTCGCCGCCCTGGTCGCTGCTGTAGCTGGACTTACGCCACTGGGCCCCGGTCCGGATCGAGTTGCTCGCCATACCGTTCCTCCATCACGCGCTGGATCAGCTTCGCCGAGTCCCTGAGGGAGAGCGCGGCGGCTTGAAGATGATCGTAACGGAGCGAGCAGTCCTTGACGGTGGCTCGGTTGGCGCTCGGATGTCCGCTGCCGTAGCCCTCGGTGTAAACGATGTCGGGGTCCTTCTCGAAGCGGTAGAGGTTGAACGAGCCTGTCAGTCCTGCGTGCGCTCCGACCGTGAACGGTAGGACCTGGATGTTGATCCGGGAGTCACCCTCGAACGACAACAGGTGGGCAAGTTGCTCCCGCATGACCTCCGGTCCGCCGATCTCCTGATACAGCGCCGCCTCACTGAGGACCATCCAGAAGACCGGCGGCTCCCCCTTCTCGAAAATGCATTGCCGGGCCAGCCGTACGGCAGTGCGGTCGTCGAGGTCGGCCTGATCCAGCGCGCCGAGTACGGCACGGACGTACGCCTCGGTCTGGAGGAGACCGTGCACCATGTTCATCTGATAGGTGCTGATTTCAGTGGCCCGTGCCTCCAACTCCGCAACCCGCTGAAACCACGCTGGGAGTTGAGTGCGCATCACCAGCAGGACCAGCCGTGACAGCAATCCGTCCGTGCCCAGCGCCGCGTCAACCCGCTCGCTGAACTCGGGGGTTGGCAGCTTCCTGGCCGTCTCGATCTGGCCCACCAGCGAGCCGGTGTAGTTGACGATGTCGCCGAGCTGCTTCTGTGTCAGCCCCGCGGATTCACGGTGACGGCGTAGTTCGAAGCCGTAATAGTCGAGCGGTGAAGCGCCCGGGTCGAGGACGTTGATGTGGGTCACGCGCGGCCCCTCTCACGCAACTCGGTCCACTCCGGGACCGGTTGTATCCGTTCCGTAGCCCAGAGTAGTTGCGCGAGGTCAGTCTCATAGGGTGAACGAATACTTTCCCCCCACACTCGCGGGGCCCCGCCCCGTCCAGTACTCCATGCGCGTCACCGTGAGCGAGCACTCGGCGCGGCACATCCGGCGCATCGCCCGCTCGTTGCTGCGCGAGTGGGACATGGCCGAGCTGACGGACGCCGTGGAACTGGGCGTGACGGAGCTGGTCGCCAACGTCGTACGCCATGTCCCGGACCGGCGCTGTGCGTTGCTGATGCTGCGGCAGGCGACTGGCGTGAGGGTGGAAGTCGCGGACGGCTCGCCGCAACTCCCCGCAGTGCCCGCCTACTTGTCCCCTGAGGCGGAGGGCGGGCGCGGACTCGTCCTGCTTGACGCGGTGGTCGACAAGTGGGGTGTGGAGCCTGGGCCCGGGGTCGGCAAGACGGTCTGGTTCGAGTGCGGGCCTGACCCTGCCTCTCTGCAGTGAGGCCACCTGGCACGCAGGTCGAAACCCATGTGGGGCTGAATCACTCATGGTGATGACGGTCGGCGGGGGAGTCGGAACATCCCATTTTATCCCTTGATGATGAGGCCACATCTCAGTCGACCAGCCGCGCCACGGCCCCGGGGCGTACATCCCCGGGGCCGTCGTGCGGCCTGCGGAAAGGGGAGCATGGCAGTGAGCGATGAGCAGTCGGCCCGCGAGCAGGAGTACGTCGGTGCTATCGGTCTGGTGACCCCGCTGGCCGCGCCGAAGCCGCCGCCGGCCCCGGCGCCGGACGAGACGTGGCACTTCGGCCGCCACCTCAACCCGGGTGAGGAGGGCGAGGAGGGCTACGTGCCGGTCTATGACGGCACCGCCTGGGTGTACTACGGCAAGGACCACCAGGGTGTGGACCGGCCGGTGCTGATGGCCGACGGCTTCAACACCGGGCCCAGCAAGCTGGACGAGCTGTACCACGGCTTCGAGCGGGGCGAGTACCCGCTGATGAGCCAGCTGCGTGACCGCGGCCGGACCGCGGTCGTCTTCGGCTACGGAGAGCGCTCCGCGTCGATCCTCGAAAACGCCGAATTCGTGATCAAGGCCATCACGAAGCTGGTCGATGAACGCAGAAGCAAGGAACCGCTGGTGGTCGGCGGGTTCAGCATGGGCGGCCTGGTCACCCGCTACGCTCTGGCGAAAATGGAATCCCAGGAGATGAAGCACGAGACCGCGACGTACTTCTCCTACGACAGCCCCCATCGCGGCGCGTGGGTACCGATCGGCCTGCAGGCGTTCGCGCACTACATGAAGCGCGGCAACCCGGCCAACAGCGGCCTGTCGGACCAGATCAACAGCGCCGCCTCCCGCGAGCTGATGTGGCAGCACATCGCGACGGTGGACGGCATTCCCGCGCAGGACAAGGAACGCTCCGACTTCCTCTCCGCCCTGGAGGACATCGGCAACTGGCCGACGCGAACGCGGCGCAACATCGGCGTCGCCAACGGCACCGGAAACGGCCAGGGCACGGGGATCCGGCCCGGCGTGGTCGCTTTCCGCTCCACCGGGATGCTGTTCCCCGGCACCATCATCTACACCCAGTCCGAGGGCGACGACGCCGTGGTCGCCGAGCTGAAAGCGAACTTCGGGCAGGACGAGACGATCACCACCGACGGGCTCCCGGAGATCGACGGCGCCCCCGGCGGCACCCTGGCGTCCTTCGGCATCGCCGCAAACACCCTCAACAGCCTGCCTTTCGGCAAGGCCGAAGCCCCGGTCCCCGAGATCTGCTTCGTGCCCTCGGTCAGCGCGGTGGCCATCCGAGACCTGGACACCACCGCCCTGCTGAACACGGACATCAGCGCCCTCGACCCCAGCGAGAGCGAACTCGACGAGTTCCTGTGCGCCTCACGGAACGAGGCGCACACCAAGATCACCGAGGAGCTGTGCAGCTGGCTCCTCGGCAAATTCGACCAGCGGTAGCCCCGCCGGAAATCCGTGATGGTCACGGCCGCCCGTCCGACCCTGGGGCTCTGCGAAGCTCTGACGGTCAAGTGCGGGAGGCCTTGTGGCCTGCTCATTCGGCGGCGGCACAGCCGTAGTGGCACAGCCGTCTTCGGCTGAGCTGCCGTCACTGCCATTACTGCCGTCAATCCCGCCCCGACGCCGCCACCGCCAGCACCCCCGACACCACCGCCGCGATCAGCAGCGGGATGCCCAGCCCGTGGTGGAGCACCAGCCAGGCGCCGAGCAGTGCGCCCGCGAGCATCGCGAGCACGGCGCCCGTGCGGCGGGGGGAGCGCTTGCCCGAGCCGTCCCCGGCCGGTGAGTCGGAGGCGAGGCCCGTCAGCGTCATCGTCAGGACCGTCGTCGTCAGGTCGGGCACGCCCAGCTTTCGTACCGTCGCGTTGCGCAGGCCCATGGCGATGGCCGTGAGGGAGATCAGCGTGTACGTCGTGCCGGTGGCGCCCGGCGCGGCAAAGGCGACCACCGCGGACACCCCCACGAACGCCGCCTCGGCGGCGAGCGTGACCCGCGCCCAGGTCCGGCGCGAACCGCCGCCGAGCCGCCCCGCGATCCGGCCTCCCGCCACTGCGCCCACCAGGAAGGAGACCAGCGAGGTCAGCGTGTGCGGGACGGAGAAGCCCGGTGCCCCGGCCGCGGCGAAGCCCAGCACCACCACGTTGCCGGTCATGTTCGCGGTGAAGACATGCCCCAGCCCCAGATAGCTCACCGCGTCGATGAGCCCACTGACCACGGTCAGCATCAGCAGCACCGGCACCAGAGGCAGACCGCGCGCCTCAGGGTCGTACGACTGCGGCTCGGTGCTCTCTGCGCTCATGGTGCCTCCGGTCGGCGGGACGGGCACAGTGCGCTCAAGTCCATCACGGACGCGCAGGACTTTCGGATGTCGACGTGCACCGCGTGTCCGTCGCGTCACGGACGCAGGGTCCCTACGCCCCGCCGTACAGGCGTTTCAGGTCGACGAGGACCACTTCTCCTCGCTCGGCTGCCCCTTGCAGATCCGGGGTGAAACCGATGCCGCTGTAACAGGCGGGGCGGGCGTGGCTCGTGTCGATGCCTTTGGCGGTGAGGAGCCCGAGGATGTGGCGGAGCCGGTCGAGGTGGCGTACGTCCATGACCTTGTTCCACTTCGCTTCGCCGATCGACAGCAGGATGCCGTGGTCCTGGCCGACCGCGCCGCGCACGACGACGTCGACTTCGTGGGAGGTGCGCGCGGCGGGGTCGGCGACGGTTCCCGAGGTGACCTCGATGGGCAGGCCGCCGAAGGTGTCGGGTTCCGCGTGCCAGGAGACCCACTCGCGGCACAGGTGCTCGAAGTGGGGGCCGACCACTTTGCTGAGGAACGTGTCCCGGGCGGTGGCCCAGGCTGCCGCCGGGTTGCGCCGCTGCGTCAGCAGGGCCTGGTTCGGGCGTACGACCGCGTGGTGGAACGTGATCAGGGGTTCGGCGATGCGGTACGCGCTGCGGTTGCGGCGGAAGGCGTCCGGTTCCACGGTCAGCAGGCCGCACCGCTTGAGCACGGTCAGCGGCTGGGATGTGTCGGTGGCCTTGCGGCCGACGGTGCTCGCGATGCCGCCGCTGGTGTGGTTGCCGGCCGCGACCGCCGCCAGGAGGGAGTGGTAGAGCGCGCGGTCGCGTACGTCCGGTTCGGCGGTGAGCAGGAACTCCGCCTCGCCCTGCAGGGGGCGTGCGGGGTTGAGGACCGTACGGCATACCCAGTCGTCGAAGTCGTCGAGTCCCGCCGGTACGTCGTCGCCCACGAACTCCCGCCGGTAGGCCGGAGTGCCGCCGACCACGGCGTGCGTGAGGACGGCGAGCCGCGGGTCGTCGATGTTCCAGAACGCGGCCGCCTCCCGATACCCCAGGGAGTGGACGACGAGGTCGAGTCCGGCGCGGCCGTACAGCGGTGAGGTGCCGGACAGCAGTCCACCCATGAACGACATCGCGCTGCCGCACAGCAGAAGGCGCGGATGCCGACGCAGATGGCGGCCACCACGGACGCCCAAGGCGGCCTGGAGCCGGGAAGGAAGGGATGTGTCGCCCCGGACCAGATACGGGAACTCGTCGATGACGATCGGGACGGGGCGCTGCGCGGCCAGATCGAAGAGGAGCTCCATGGCTTCGCTCCAGTCCCGGGGGCGTGGCGGCACGGGTGCTTCGGTGAAGTGTCCGATCGCCTCACCGATCAGCCTCAGGGACTCGGCGGCCGTCGCCTCGACGGCAGTGAAGTAGAAGCCGCCTGTCGCCTCGGTCAGAGCTTCGAGCAGGAAGCTCTTCCCCTGTCGACGGCGCCCGGACACGACTCCGAGGCGCGGACCGGGCTCCTCGTCGGAGACGAAGGCGGTCAGCTCGCTCCACTCCCAGTCCCGGTCGAAGATCTGGGATGGCTTGGGGATGTTGCGGCGAGGCGGTCGTGGCATGAGACCTCATTTTTAGTGGCGTACATCTAAGAAGTACATCTCTAAGAACGAGGGCGCACCTGTGTGGGTGCGGGTGTGGCGAAGGCGGCGGTCCCGGGGATCGGGGGGCCGCCGCCTTCGCGTCAGGGGGGAGCTATTTGGCTGCTGGGTGCTGGTTGCTCAGTACCAGTGGTGGGTCTGCCAGAAGTTCCAGGCGCCGACGGGGCTGCCGTAGCGGGAGTTCATGTAGT
>NZ_JBTLMO010000069.1:0-35458 GCF_054462255.1 Streptomyces sp. SD15
CCCCTGACACACCATCAGCCAACTACACTCCGGACGACGCCTCTGACCAGACCAGATAGCGAAACGCTGCTGGAGTATTAGCGCTGATACGTCGCGTTGGCGGGTTCCACGGCTTGAGCTGTACGCGCGGCGGCGAAGACAGCCCTTCGGGCACTGAACGGGTCGTGGGTCGCGGGCAGCCATGGGTGGGTCGCCAGTGCGGCGGCCAGTCGCCTGCACTCTTCCTGGGCTGCGAGCCACCGCTCTCGTTCTGCGTGCGTGATGTCGATTCGCCCCGCCGCGATGTCCGCTCCCGCCGGGAGGGTGTCGGCGAGTGCCTTCAGGCGCTGAAGGGCGGAGTCCAACGCCAGCCTCGCCGCCACGACATCGCCGGGAATCTCCCAGCCGTCCACGTTCCACGTGGACCTGTACTCCGGCGGCGGCTCCTTCGACAGCCAGTCGGAGGCATCGATGGGATCGCCACTGTCGCGGGGACGCGCGAGTTCCGTGCGAATCCCGGTGTCCTCGCCATAGTGGCAGTGCGGGTCGGGCGGGAGCGGCTCGGTGGCGAGGAGCGTGGCGGTCGAGTCGGCAGTCGATGCCGGCAGATAGGGATCTGGTTCGTGACGGCCCTGGAGGAACTCCGCCTTGTCCGACGGCTTCACCCACATGTGCCAGCCGCGCCGCCGCCCTGCGCGCGCTCGCATGAACAGCGTCACGAGCTCGCCCGTGGCCGTCATGCGCACCATGTCGTCGTAGTGCGCCTGCGTCGATTCCCACGTGGCGTGCCAACCGCCACAGCGCGTCCCCGTCTTGGGGCATTCGCGCTGAGTGCTCCAGTCGCAGCGGACCATGCGCAACGCCTTCACGCCTCCTCGTACGCGCAAGGCGTCCCGACTGCCCACGTCCTGCCATCGCTGGACGTTCAGCCTGGCCCAAGGCGCCCGATCGATGGCGAGCGAGTTCTCGTTCGTCACGAGCCACAGTGGTGTCAGGCCGTCGTCCACCGCAGTGCGCGTCCTGTTGTCCACAGAACCACTCGCGATCGGCGAGATCTGGATCTCGTAGCCGATCTTCTTTCCGTTGGCCCCGGCAACCGTTACATCCGTACGACGGCAACCATGTACGGCTCGGTCTTCGACGGAGACGCTGAAGCCCTCTCGACTGGCTGTTTCGGCGGTGTGGTTCTTGAGCGCCTTGTGCAGCTCGCTCTCGCCTGTTGTTTCGGACACCTCTCCCCTGGTCACGTGCCGGGCGTGGTAGCGGCCGTTCTTCTCGACGATGGTCATGAACCCGGGGCAGGCGGTCCCGTATTCGTGGGCCCCGAGGCAGTAGAGAAGGTCGGGCTTGTAGTTGCGGTGGATTTCCTGCAGGAGCCCTGGGCGGTCGGGGTTACCTAGGTCTGATGCGCTCAAGTCGATAGTGATCCCGTAACCGCGATGCAGCACGTTGTGGGTCATGTTTTGAGAGTAAGTCCTGCCTCTGACAACAGAGTTGGTTGCCGCGGCGGGGGCTGTTCGGTGGAGGTGCCTATGCCGACGAGCAACCCCGCCGCGGCACAGCGTCGGCGCTGTCTGCGTGTTGCGCGCACTCACTGTCGTCAGTAGGCGCCGACTGTCGCATCTGCGGATGGGCGGCCCTGGCCAAGCGCCTGCACATCGACCCCGCGGTCGTGTCGGCCCATCCGCAGAGGAACAGGTCTGCCGCAACGCGTACGTCACTGCTGCGTCCCTCCTGTGCGCGTTCCCTGCCATCAACGAACGCCAGTTGTCGCATAGGTTCGGTCGGCGGTCGAGTTTGTACACAGGGGGTTCGGGTGTTGTGAGGGGCGGGAGGATGAGCGCGTGCTGTCCCAGGTCTTGAGTCTGACTCATGATTTCTCTGACCGAAGTGTCCTGGTGTCACAGTTTCGGCTGTTGGCCGGGGACGGTGCGTTGTCGGTGCCGGGCTGGCGGGGTGTGTCCCGATAGGGGCCTGCCGATCGTTGTGGCGTCCTCACGATTCTGACCGCCCGACGCGGCCCGGTACCGGCAACGCGATCGCCCGGTAGCAGGCGTCGTCGTCGGTGGCCGGCAGGCCCTCGACATGCACGTCGTGCGTGACCCAGTCCGCGGCGGCCAGCTTCGACGATGGAGCCAGGGCCCGGTTCGCAACCAGGGAGAACAGCCCAAACGGGGCCGGCGCCGTGGACGAACCCCGCCTCGGCCGGCTCCGTCACGGTCTCGTCGGTCAGCCGCCGGTCGGACTCAGCCTGAGCTTGCCGCTCGACGAGCCCCGGGGCCATCCGGGGCGGCTGCTGACTTGAGGTCCTCGGCGGTGGGTGCGCTGGTGCTCACAGAACCCTCCTCGGGTGCTTGACCGGACAACGCTGTGTCCATCGGTCGGAAACAGGTGCGTAAGAGTATTGACCCACTTGAAAAATTGGTGCAACCATTCCGGCACCGCAACCACGGTCCGGTCGAGACCCCTCACGATCAGTGTTCGGACAGCACGGGCCACCGGAAGCCATGACCCGAGGAGACAAGAGACCCGATGGGCAGCAAACTCGTCGAAGAGATCGCCAAGGCCGGAGAGCCGAGCGCAGAGTTCCGCAGCATCTGGACCGATCTGCGCAACGTGGCGTTCGAGCAGGGCTGGCTCGACGTCAAGGGCACGAAGATCCGCTACCTGCGTTCCGGAGCCGGCAAACCACGGAAGATCATCATGCTGCCGGGCACCGGCAGTCACGCGGAGACCTTCGCGCCGAACCTCGGTCCCCTGGGTGAGCAGTTCGAGTGCTGGGCCATCGACATACCCGGCTGTGGCTACAGCGACAAGCCTGACGTTCCCTCATACGACAGTCGGTACATCGCCGCGTTCCTGAAGGACATGGCCGAGGTGATCGGCGCCGAACAGGTCGACCTGGTCGCTTGTTCGGTCGGCTCGTGGGCGGCCCTCCAGGCTGCGCACCTCTACCCGGAACTGGTGCGTCGGCTGATCATCGTTTCGCCGGGCGGCGGCCCGGTGCCCGACGAGAACGACGAGTGGTACGAGTTCTGGAACCTGCGCGACATCTCCACCGTGTTGGGCAGCGAAGGCGAGGCCCGCCGAGAGATCGTCAAGCAGCCGACGTGGGAAGCAGCCGAGGCCATCCTCACCGGTCTCATGCCCGACCGGCGCCGGCTGCCCGACGACATGATCGCCGCGAGGCTCGACGTCAACCGCCAGCCCGGCGCCGCCGACGTATACCCGAAGGTGAACTGGTGGGTCGACTACGACCTGCGCCAGGCCAACGGCCTCACCCGCGACGACCTCCGCAACATCCAGCAACCCGTCCTGGGCATGTGCGAACGCGACGACCGGGTCCTCGTCATCATCCAGGCCATGTTCGAGGCCCTACCCGACAGCAAGCTCTACCGCGTCGAAGGCGTCGGCCACTGGCCCCACTACGAAACACCCGACCAGTTCAACACCTGGGCACTCGAACACCTCACGGCGTGACCGCGACGACCACCACCACGCCGAACCGACCAGCTTGACTGCAATCCCGTTCAGACCGGCCTGCTCGCCCGATGACGGGCAGGCCGCTATCCCGATCAATTACACCAGGAGGTAAGGATCATGACCACCGGAAGCAACGTTGAGGGTATCTGGGAGTTCGTCGCGCAAACGCCCAGGGGGCCGATGCGGTGCACCTTGTCCGTGCTGGCGGACGGCGACCGCTTCACCGGGACGGTGAAAGGCGACTTCGGCGAACTCGAGGTGACCGACGGGCAGATCGAGGACGGCCCGGTCCCGGTTCTGCGCTGGGCGATGAAGCTCAAGGCTCCTCTTCCCCTCACCGTCAAGTGCAACGCCGAACTGACCGGCGACGAACTCAAGGGCACGATCACCGCCTTCGGCATCGGTAGCTTCCCGGTGGCCGGCGGGCGGGCCTCCTGAAGCGCTTCGCGAGCCCCTGTCCCCTCGAGTAGAGACGGTTTCCATGAAGCTGGCTTCCTACGTCCGGTCCGGTGCCCCGTCCTACGGGATCTACACCGATGCGGGACTCGTCGACATCGGTCAGCGTCCCGATCGCCCCGCGGAAACTCTGAAAGACGCCCTGGGCGAGCTGAGCGCTTTGGCGGCGTTCTCCACGCAGGCGCCCACCATCGGCCTCGACGAGGTCGAGTTCCTGCCACCCGTTTGGAACTCCGACCGCATCATCTGCGCCGGCCTGAACTACAAGGAACACATCCGGGAGCTCGGCTTCCCCGAGCCTGAGGTGCCGATGCTGTTCGTGCGGTTCGCCGACAGCCTGGTCGGCCACGGTCAGCCGATCGTAAGACCTACCGCTTCCGTGGAGTTCGACTTCGAGGGCGAACTCGCAGTCGTCATCGGAGTCGGCGGCCGCCACATCGCCGCGGACCGGGCATCGCACCACATCGCGGGATACTCGTGCTTCAACGAGGGCTCGTTGCGGGACTTCCAAACGCGTGGCATTCAGTTCCTGCCCGGCAAGAGCTTCTGGCGGTCGGGGGCGTTCGGCCCGTGGCTGGTCACGCCGGACGAGGCCGGCGATATCGGCCAGGCGAGCCTCGTGACCACGGTCAATGGCGTCGAGAAGCAGCGTGCCAAGCTCGATGACCTTCTCTTCGGTGTCGACCGCCTTATCGAGTTCATCTCCACCTTCATGCCGCTGCGGCCAGGAGACATCATTGCGACCGGCACGCCCGGCGGCGTCGCGGCGGCCGGCAACCCCCCCACATGGCTGGTGCCCGGCGACCTCGTCGAGATCGCCATCGACGGCATCGGGGTACTGCGCAACACGGTCACCGACGAATCCCCGATGCACACTCACCACAGCACGGAGTCGACGCCATGACAAAGACAGATCCCCGCGTGAAGATCTTCGATGTCCTCTTTCCCCGGCTCGCTGTTCCCGACCTGGGTCTGGCAGAGGAGTTCCTGAGCGCACTCGGCCTGGTCCCGGTGGAGCGGACCGAGCGTCAGCTGTTCCTGCGCGGTACCGGCTCCGCCAACCACATCTATGTGGCGGAGCTCGGCGAGCCGCGGTTCATCGGTATGGCGTTCACCGTCACCGACGAGGAGGACCTGCATCGGCTGGCCAAGCTGCCGGAGGCCAGCGCCGTACACGAGCTGGACGAACCAGGCGGTGGGCGCCGGGTGACGCTGACCGAGCCGAACGGCTACCAGATCGAGGTCATCCACGGAATGGCGCCCCGCGAGCCGCTGGTGGTCCCGCCGCTGCTGTCCAACTCGGCGCTGGCGCCGGCGCAGCGCATCGGTGTCGGACCCTGGGGCCCCGATCAGCCGCCGCACGCCTGGCGGTTCGGCCACGCCGTGCAGAAGACGGAGAAGTTCGGCGAAACCATGGCGTGGTACCAGAATACCCTCGGCCTGGTGCCGTCGGAGTTCGGCGACGACGGCGAGGGCGAGATCAACGGCGTCTTCCTCTGCCCCGACGGCGGCGAGCGCTGGGTCGACCACCACTGCCTTCAGATCGCCGCGATCCCGCAATCGGGATGGCACCACGTCTCCTTCGAGGTGCAGAACTGGAGCGAGGTGTTCGAAGGCGCCGCTTACCTCGCCAAGCAGGGCCGCTACAAGGTGTGGGGAAGCCCGCAGCGTCACCTCGTCGGCGGCCAGGTGGGCATCTACGTCTCCGATCCGTGGGGACGGCTGCACGAGTTCTGGTCCGACGGCGACCGGGTCGACAACACGCACGAGCCGCGCACCTGGGCGATGGCAGACATGATCGACGGTCCACTCTGGGGCGAGGCGCCTGACTTCGACTTCTTCATGCAGGTGGCGCCATGACCGCCAGGCCGGCCCGTGAGCCGGCCACGCGCCGAACGGCTCGACCTGGACATGTCCGACGAGGAGATCTGGGCGGCCACCGAGGCTATGTGCCGCCAAGATCCGACGTTCAAGTCGATGCAGACGTGGGGCGACGACGAACTGGCGCTGGCCACAGGTCGTCAGCTGCAGGCCTGACGTAGGTTCCTCGTCCCGGCGCGGTTGGGACGACGCACATGTCCACCACGGGGGTCACGAACGGAAAGGTTCCGCGACATGCGCAGCACGATGATGGACAACCCACTGCAGGTCTCGCGGCTTCTGGAGCACGGCCGTACAGTGCACGGCGCTTCCGAGGTCGTGACCTGGACCGCCGAAGGAGCCCGCCGGGCCACCTTCGCCGAGGTCGGCTCCCAGGCGGCGAGGCTGGCACATGCCCTACGGACCGACCTCGGCGTCACCGGGGATGAGCGGGTCGCCACGCTCATGTGGAACAACGCCGAGCACATGGTCGCCTACCTGGCCGTCCCCAGCATGGGGGCAGTCCTGCACACGCTGAACCCGCGCCTGTTCCCCGAGCAGTTGGCCTACATCGTCAACCACGCCGAGGACAGGGTGATCATTGTCGACTCGACCCTGATCCCGCTGCTCGCCAACGTGCTGCCGCAGCTGACCACGCTGCACCACGTCATCGTCGTCGGCGACGGCGACACGAACAACCTCGTCCGCGACGGGCTGACGGTGCACCGCTACGACCACCTGATAGCTGGGAAGTCCGATCACTTCCCATGGCCCGAGGCAGACGAGCGCGACGCCGCGGCTCTGTGCTACACGTCCGGCACCACCGGCGACCCGAAGGGCGTCGCCTACAGCCACCGCTCCATCTACCTGCACTCAATGCAGATCTGCTTGGCGGAGGCGTTCGGCATCGGCCCAGCGAGCAAGGTGCTCGCCGTGGTGCCGATGTTCCACGCGATGGCGTGGGGCCTGCCGTACGCCGCCTTCATGTCGGGCGGATCGCTGCTGATGCCTGACCGGTTTCTGCAGGGGGCCCCACTCGCGGCAATGATTGCCGCGGAGCGGCCCACGCTGGCTGGCGCGGTGCCGACGATCTGGACCGACCTGCTCGCCCACCTCGACGCGAATCCGACCGATGTCTCGTCGATGAAAGAGGTGATCGTGGGTGGGTCGGCCTGTCCACCCTCGCTCATGCACGCCTTCTCCGAGCGCTACGGCGTCGAGGTCATCCACGCCTGGGGCATGACCGAGACGTCGCCGCTGGGCTCGGTTGCGCGCGCCCCGGCCGGGTTGGCCGGGCCCGAGGCATGGGCTTACCGCTACACACAGGGCCGCGTGCCGGCGAGCGTCGAAGCCCGCATCGTCGGCCCGGCAGGCGAGGTCATGCCCGCGGACGGTAAGGCCGTCGGCGAACTCGAGGTACGTGGCCCGTGGGTCACTGGTACATACGTCGGGGACAGCGAGCCGGACCCGGAGAAGTTCCACGACGGTTGGCTGCGCACCGGCGACGTGGGCAGCCTGTCACCCAACGGATATCTGACCCTCACCGACAGGGCAAAGGACGTCATCAAGTCCGGCGGTGAGTGGATCAGTTCGGTGGAGCTGGAAAACCTGCTCATGGGACACCCGGCGGTGTTGGAGGCGTGCGTCGTAGGCGTGCCCGACGAGCGCTGGGGTGAGCGTCCACTCGCGACGGTCGTGCTCCACGACGGGGCGACGGCGACCGCCGCCATGCTACGCGACCACCTCGCCGGCTCGCTTGCGGGCTGGCAACTGCCGGAGCGGTGGGCCTTCATCGAGGCCGTTCCGAAGACCTCGGTGGGCAAGTTCGACAAGAAGCGGGTGCGGGCCCAGCACGCCGATGGCTCAATCACTGTCATCACCGTGTCCTCGTGACCCCGAGTCAGCCAGCCGAACACCTCGGGTAGGCATCGAGGCCGATGCAAGCAGGCGGGCACCAGCTCAAGCTCGTGCTGCCTTCGACGGGACCCCGCGCCCGACATCCGCCACTACCTCTTCACCACTGACTTGGCGTCCTCGGGTCGCCGCCGGCGGCTCGCATTCGCAGGAGAGTCACCACCAGCACCCCCGCAGAAAGAGGTACCCACAATGACTCAGCAGAGGCGCGGCAAAGCCGCCAGTCGGGCGGCCATCGCGGTCGCGGCGTCCGTCGCGCTCACCATGACCGGATGTGCCAAGAGCGACGACACCGGCAACACCGACCCCGCTGCTGCGGCGATCGCCGCAGTCCCAGCCGCCTTCGCCGGCAAGGCCGCCACCGGCAGCCCGGTCAAGATCGGGCTGCTCAACCCTGAAGGAAGCGCCGCCGCCGACTTCCCGGAAAGCCGCGTTGCAGCCGAAGCGGTGGTCGCCTACGCCAACGAACACCTGGGCGGACTCGCCGGACACAAAATCGAACTGGTCCGCTGCGATCTCGTCGCGGAGGACCCGTCCACGATGACCGCCTGCGCGAACCAGATGGTTCAGGACCAGGTCGCCGCCGTCGTCGCGACCACGGGTGGCAACGGGGAACTCATGGCTCCCATCATCACCAAGGCCGGCATCGCCTACACGAACTTCCAGGGCACCAGCGCCACCGAGTTCAACACGCCGAACGCCTTCTTGTGGAACGGCGGCGTCGCCGCCACGACCGTAAATATGGCGAAGTTCGCCGCGAAGGCCGGGGTGAAGAACGTAACCATGTACGTCACAGCGGTCGGTGACATTCCCGCGCATATCGGGGCGGCCACGCCGATCCTCAAGGCGATGGGCATTGACAGCAAGATCGTCCCGATTCCGCCAGGCGCGCCGGACGTCACTGGCCAGGTCCAGGCGGGCCTGAAGGACAAACCAGGTGCGATCACCGTCCTCGGTGACGTCTCGACCTGTATCGCCACACTCAAGGGTCTGAAGCTCCTTAACGCGAACGTCGATCGCTACCTCACCCAGAAGTGCGCGGAACCCGCGGTTTACGAAGCCGTGCAGGATGCCCTCGACGGCGCGTACCTGTTCACCACCGCGGAGGGGACCAGCGATCACGATGAGGCCAAGATCTACCGCGCCGTGATGGCCAAGTACGCCCCCGCCGATGCGAACCTCGGTGGCAACGCCACCGCCGGCTACCAGACCATGCTGGCCATCACCCGGATGGTCAACGCCGGCATCGGCACCAATGAGCCGACTGCGCCCAACATCATCGCCGCGCTCAAGGTGGCCAAGGCAGTCCCGCTTCCCGTCGGCCACGGAATCACGCTGACCTGCGATGGCAAGGCCCTCCCCAAGCTGCCCAACGTCTGCTCGGTCGGGGGCCTCGTCGGCGAGATCAAGCAGGGAACGGCCAACAAGTTCAACGCTCTTCAGTGACCCGAGCCGGGACCGGACGAATGGTTCGTCCGGTCCCGGACCGAATCCGTCAGGCAAAGGAAGCGCACATGACCGCCCATTTCACCTTCCTCCTGCTCGGCCTGGGTAGCGGCGCGGTCTATGCCGCGCTCGCGATGGGCCTTGTTGTCACCTTCCGCAGCTCCGGCGTAGTGAACCTCAGCACCGGCGCGATCGCGCTCTACATCGCCTACACCTTCGCCTACCTCCGTCGCGGTGAGCTGATCAGTCCGATTCCATTCACGCCGACAACGGTCGACCTCGGTGGGCCGATGGCCGTCCTGCCGGCGATGATCCTGGCTCTCGCGATCGCGGCCGTGCTGGGGCTCGCGCTCTACGGGCTGGTGTTTCGCCCGCTGCGTTCGGCTTCCCCGGTGGCCAAGGCGGTGGCCAGCATCGGCCTCATGCTCATGATCCAGAGCCTGCTGTCCGCTCGACTGGGCAACAGCCCGGCGATCGTCCGGTCCATCCTGCCCTCTGGAACCATCACGGTAGGCGGCACCAACCTCGCCGAGGACCGGCTCTGGTTCGCCGGCATCATCGTCGTGGTGGGCCTGGCGCTTGGCGCGTTGGTGCGGTTCACCCGGTTCGGCCTCGCCACCCGCGCGGTTGCGGAGTCCGAGCGGGGCGCACTGGTCAGCAGGCTCTCCCCGGATCGGATCGCCGCCGTGAACTGGGCGCTGTCCGCGGTGGTGGCCGGCCTGGCGGGCATCCTGATCGCACCGATCGTGGCGCCCTCTCCCAGCGCGTACACGCTGTTCATCGTGCCGGCGCTGGCCGCTGCCCTGGTCGGCGGCCTGGCCCGGCTCGGCCCCGCGATCGCCGCCGGCCTGGCGATCGGAATGCTGCAGTCCGAGGCGGCCAACCTCCAGGCCACGGTCCCGCACTTTCCGAAATCCGGCGTCGACACCCTCGTTCCGCTCTTCCTGATCCTCGTGGTGCTGCTCTACCGCGGCGGGAGCATCCCGCAACGCGCTTCGATCGCCCAGCAGTCCCTGGGGCGGGCGCCGCTGCCGCGCAATCTCCCGCTGGCGGTCGGGATCGGCGTTGTCGTCGGGCTGGTCGCGCTGCTGACCACCAGTGGGAACTGGCGAGCAGCCGTCATCACCTCGATGGTCCTCGGCATTCTCGCTCTGTCCTATGTAGTTGTGACGGGGTACGCCGGGCAGGTCTCCCTCGCCCAGCTGGCCCTGGCCGGTTGCTCGGCCTTCCTGCTGGCTCGGCTCGCCACCGACCTGCACATCCCCTTCCCCCTCGCGCCGCTGCTCGCTGCGTCGGCCGTGACGGTCCTGGGCGTCATAATCGGCCTCCCAGCAATGCGGCTGCGTGGACTCCCGGTAGCCGCTGTCACACTCGCCTTCGCCGCGGCGGCGGAGATGATCTGGTTCCAGAACCCGCAGATCAACGGCGGCACCGCGGGCGCTCCGATCGGTGCTCCTAGTCTCTTCGGCCTTGACCTCGGTATCGGCGAGGGCATGGCCTACCCGCGAATGGCGTTCGGTGTCATGGTCCTCGCCGTGCTCGCGATCACCGGCACCGGGGTCGCGTTGCTGCGCCGTAGCCGGCTCGGCGCGTCGATGCTGGCCGTACGAACCAACGAGCGCTCGGCCGCCGCCTCCGGCATCGACGTGCGCCGAGTGAAGATCGCCGCTTTCGCCATCGGCGCCTTCATCGCCGGCTGGGGTGGCGCACTGATGGGCTACCAGCAGCAGGTGGCCTCCGCATCTACGTACGCGACGCTCACCGGTGTCGCGGTGTTTGCCGCCGTATGCCTGGCCGGGGTCACCTCGGTATTCGGTGGCCTGGCCGCCGGCGTGGCCGGCACTGGTGGCCTGTTCTACTACGCGCTCACCAACTGGATCGACCTGCATCAGTATTGGGCGGTCATCAGCGGACTGGCGCTGGTACTGACCGTTATCAAGTACCCAGAGGGAATGACCGGTCCGATCCAGGAACTCCTACGGCGTCGGCATAACCGGCACAAGGCCCCGGTCAGCGACGACGAGGTGATGTCCACGGCTCGTGCGGTCGACGAGCGTACCGCGCACCCGATCGGCGAGACGATTCTCCAGGTGGACTCGGTCGCGGTCCGATACGGCGGTGTAGTCGCCGTCGATGACGTCAGCCTCACCGTCCGCGACGGCGAGATCCTCGGAATCATCGGCCCCAACGGCGCGGGCAAGACCACCCTGCTCGACGCCCTGGGCGGCTTCGTCGGCAACGCCTCCGGCGTGGTTGCGCTCGACGGTGTGAGCCTCGATGGCCGGCCGGCCTTCCAGCGGGTCCGCGCCGGGCTTGGTCGCACCTTCCAGGCGGTGGAGCTCTACGAGGACCTCACCGTCGAGGAGAACGTCACGGTGGGCACCGCCGGCACCGGCGCCCGTCGACCACTACGTCGACCAGAGCTTCGCGCGATCTTCGATGTGCTCGGCCTATCCGTCGTCGCCGACCGCCCAGTCTCGGAACTCTCCCACGGACAGCGGCAACTGGTCTCCGTCGCCCGGGCGTTGGCCACCAGACCACGAGTGCTTCTCCTCGACGAGCCCGCCGCCGGCCTCGACTCGACCGAGAGCCTCTGGCTCGGCGAGCGGCTCAAGGCGGTCCGCGACGCCGGCACCACCATCGTGATGATCGATCACGACATGGGCCTCGTCCTCCAGACCTGCGACCGGATCGTCGTACTCGACCGAGGCGAGAAGATCGCCGACGGCAGCCCCGAGGAGATCCGCAACGACCCGGCCGTGATCACGGCGTATCTCGGCGCCACCCACGACGGCGCTCAGCCAGTCCCAGCCCAACCCGCGCCACGCCAACCGGACCGGCCTACCATCCCTGCAAGCCATGAGGTCGTGAAATGAGCGCCACCCCCGCACTCGAGGTCACCGCCCTGGCTGCCGGCTACGTCGGCAGCCCGGTGATCCGGGATCTCTCATTCGCCCTCGCCCCCGGCGAGGTGCTCTGCCTGCTCGGCCCCAACGGCGCCGGCAAGACCACAACCCTGCTAGCACTGTCCGGGCTCCTTGCGCGGTCGGCCGGCACCGTCACAGTGAACGGCGTCGCGTTGCCCGCCGGCCGACCCCGTACGGCCGCCCGGGCCGGCCTGGCATTCGTGCCCGACGACCGGTCGCTCTTCCGTACCCTCACGGTCGCGGAGAACCTCGCCCTGGCCGCCACCTCGAAAAGCCGGATCGCCGACGTGCTCGACCTCTTCCCCCTGCTCAAAGAGCGGCTCAATGTGCACGCCGGGCTGCTGTCGGGCGGTGAGCAACAGCAACTCGCGTTGGGCCGGGCCCTGGTCCAGGACCCAAAAGTGCTGATGGTCGACGAACTTTCGATGGGACTGGCGCCCGTCATCGTCGAGCACCTGCTACCGGTGATCCGACAGGTCGCCGACGAGACCGGCACCGCGGTCATCCTCGTCGAGCAGCACTTCCGGCTTGCGCTGGGCATCAGCGACCAGGCGATCGTGCTCGCCCACGGCGCCGAGGTCCTTCGTGGTGCGCCAAGCGAACTGCTGGCCAAGCCCGAACAGATCGAGGCGGCCTACCTGGGCGGCAAGGCGGCCTGAAACGGCAGAGAGAAAGAGAACTGAACAGCTGCAGGAGCGAGCGGCGTCCTGCCGCACGCCAGCGGTAACTCGACGATCGATGAGGTCTGTCCGCCACAGCGCCACGCACGGGACGCGCGGCCAGGCCACCCGGGACCCGCAACGAAGGTGAGGCAACGCAGTATGAGCAACAGTGCTCGGGCGGCCGGGCGCCCTCCTGAGCCGGCAGAGTTCCGGGCCGCCCTGGCGCACTGTCCGACCGGCGGGGCAGTGGTGACCTCTTACCTGCCCGGCACCAGACCGGTCGGCATGGTCGTCGGGACCTTCACCTCGGTTTCGCTCGACCCCACACTGGTTGGTTGGCCGGCTACTCAAGTTCTCCAGATCGGTCGCTGCCTTGGCAATGGCCGAGTGAGAACGCGCCCCACACGCCCGGCGGCACGGTTCACCCCTTCACCTGGCTCGTGATGGTCCTCGCCTGAGGGGGCGACAGGCCTCAATGGGTTTCTCAACGATTACGGAGACGATGAATGATGAATGTCCTCACCTGGGTGCTGCAGGCCCTCATGGCCGCTCTGTTCCTGGTCCATGGCGGGCTGATGATAGCGCCGCCCGAGTGGTTCGTGCGCCGGCTGCGCGAGCGGGGCCGCGAGCCCAGCTGGCCCCACAGCCTGCTCGTCTTCACCGGCATCGCCGAGGTGTTGGGCGCGGTCGGCCTGATCCTTCCCGCGGCCACCGGGATCCTTCCCGTCCTGACCCCGCTGGCCGCGGTAGGCCTGGCGATCGTGATGGTGGGCGGCACCGTCTACCACCTGCAGCGGCGCGAGGGCTCGCTCGCGACGGTGGTCCTGGGCCTGATATTCGTGGCAATCGCGGTCCTTCGCTGGACTGTGGTCCCGCTGTGACGAGGAGGCGCAGTGCGCCGGCGTCGCCACAATGGTCCGCCACCAGATAGCCGTACAGGTGGCACAAACCGACCGGCACCTCGATCCCACGGCGCACAAGACCGCACCTCAACGCAGCCGGGTTTCCGAACGACACAGGGCGCAGCGCGACCCGCTGAAGCTCGGGCCTGGCCTGGGTATCCGGAGCAGCCCTGTTCTCCGTGCGTCGCCTGACCTCAATCCGTTTCCGTGCATCCGCTGCACGCTTGGAGGCCGGGACGCGGGCGAGGAGAACTTGCAACGTGCGGATCTCGTCGGCACCGCGTACGCCGGGCCCGGCCAGACCGACGAGGACCTCGCCGACGCCCTTGCCGCCGGGGTGGACCGCATCCACGTCGAGTCGTCGGCCGAGCTGCGACGACTCGGCGCGCTGGCGGTCTCCGCAGGCACGTCGGCCCGGGTGCTGCTCCGGGTGAACCTGCCAACTTGCAGTCGCGGTCTCGGATCAGGAACCGGAACACGTGTGCCCGCTCACCGAGGTCGACGATCAGTACGTGACAGGAGGTACGTGACATGAGATACGTGAGCAGAGCACTGCGCGAGGTCTACTCCTCGCTGACCGCCGCGGGGTGGGTGTGGATCGGAATCCCCCCGACGGGGCCACCGCAGCCCATGGCCGCGCCGCGACTGGAAGAACCACCACAGGGCCATCCGGAGCGGCTCTGTCCGGACGTTCCACTGACCAGTACCGAACGCGCGCTCCAACGACAGCTCGTCACACCGATCGGGGAGAGGGAGTGAAGGAGATTCGTCGCCTGGACCGGGTGATCATGCGCTTCGCGGGTGATTCCGGTGACGGTATGGCCAGGTCGTCGTCCCCGAAATGAACCTCGGCCGGGAAACGACAGCTGGACCGTCGTCGGCTGACCGGCGGTCCAGCGCCGTGCGAGCCGCCGTCGAGGGACGCGTCCGAGAGTGGTGTGTCCGCGCTCGTACCGGGGGGCGCGAACGACGAAGACGAAGGGTATGCACCGTGCCGCACCGATCAAGCCCTGCTCCGACCCGGGTTTCGGCCGATCTCCAGGTGGAGGTGCGGGCCTTCTACGCGGGTCGGCTCCCGCTCCTCGAAGACCGCGAGATAGAGGAGTTCGCCGCGACGACCGGGGCGATCCCTTACGTCGGCAACAAGGTGTTCCGGCACTGGTTCGACGAGTTCGTGATCGAGCAGGTGAGCGAGGACGAGATCAGTGTGGTCTTCCGCTCGCTGGTCAGCGTGACGGACGAGTACGGCAGGGTTGTCCTGGAGCCGGGTGCGACGGTGGAGGACGTGCTGGTGCGCCGCGACGGCCGGCTGTTCACCCAGTCGCGTGTGGTCCGGCGCCACGTCCCGGCCCCCGACGGCGGCACAGCCGCCTGAACCCGGGGCCGCCGTCAGTGGCTCGGGGGCACCGGGGCGTCAGCGGGGTGGGTGACCCGGAGTTTGGACTGGCCGTGCGGCAGTTGCTCCCAGTCCTCCATGACGGAGGCGACCAGGCCGTGCTTCTCGGCCAGCCGGATCAGGGTCCGCGTACGGTAGAAGTCCTCACCGAGCACCTGGTGCTCGTTCGCCTCGGTGCGGTCGTAGGTGAAGTCGAAGTGGCCGCCGGGGGCCAGCACCCGTCCGACGTGCGCGAGGCATTCGTCGATGACCTCCAGCGGGGAGTGCGAGAACACGCTGTGCGCGTGCACCACCGTGAACCAGGCGTCGGGAAGAAAGTCCAGCGTCAGGTTGTCGACGGGTGTCAGATACGCCATCTTGTCCTGGAGTCCGTATCGGACCAGGGTCTTCTTGGCCTCGATGAGGATGTCGGGCGAGATGTCGATCCCGACGTAGTGCCCGGGCTCCAGGTGCTGGATGAACCGCCACCCGGCGCGCAGATTGTCGCACCCGATCTCCAGCATCCTGTCCTGCGGGGTCAGCCCGTGCCGCATCAGGTAGTCGTACTGCAACTTGCCGATGGCCAGCCAGCGGTCGTACGACGGCCTGCCGCCGACCGCCGCCTCCGGACTCCTCGCGGTGTCCGACGCCATCACCGCCCGGTAGTACGCGATATGACTCCCGCGGTGTCGCAGCCGCAGCCGTGTCAGCTGCGCGGACTGGCTGCTCCGCACCGCCGACCTGTATCGCGACGAGGTAGTGCCATCGGCGGTCATCGCGGCCACCACCCGGCTGCACCCGGCAGTGATCATGCACGCGGTCGACCCGATCCCGACCGGGCACAGCAACCGCATCGTCTTGGTCGGCGACGCCGCCCACCCCGGCGGCGCAGGACAGGGCGCCTCGATAGCCATCGAAGACGCCCTCGCCCTCGCCGCTGCGCTCCAGGCCGAGCCCACCACCACCGCGGCGCTGAAGGCATACGATGCCGAACGGCGCCCGCGCGTCGTCAAGCTCCTCGGCACCGCAGAGGACAACCGCGGCGTCAAGAAGGCCGTCCCGGTCAAACGACGCCAACAGGCGCTGTTAATGCGCGTGTTCGTGCCGCTGTTCTACGAAAAGGCCACCGCGTGGCTGTACAAGCTACGAACCCAGCCGACCCCGCGACCACCGGCAGCGTTGACCTCGCCTCGTCCCCCGGGCACGGTAGCTTCACCAGCAACCCAAGGCTCCACATGGGAAAAATCACCCAGATGACAGTCCCGGTTTCTGGTGAGGACACTTGGGTTCGCGGGAACTGACGGAATTTTGCCAGAACAGCGCGGGCTCCTCCAGCGACCAGCGACCAGCGACCAGCGGCGCAGGCTTTCGTAGTCGCGAGAGCCGGCTCTCCCCCGCTCGTCGAGCCACCGGGCGAAGTCCCCGACCCGTGAAGCCTCCCAGGTTCCTTCCGGCGGCGTCCAGAGGACCCGCGGTCGCCTGCCGGCTGGAGCATCCCGGCCCTCGCCCGAGAGCGTCTGCGGCGCGGCGTGCCGCGTGACGTCGGACATCGTCGTCCTGCCTCCCGTCGCTACTCGGGGAGGCCGGACGACATGAGCTCGGCGAGGAACTCGCGGTGCCGAGGATGCGGCTTGAGGATCTCCGACTCCGGCTCACCAGACTCCACGCGGGCGCACAGCGCCTCGGGGTCGATGTAGACACCGAGGGGGTTGACTTCGAACAGCCCCGTCGAGAACCACGTGTTCAGCTCTGCCGCGGACTTGAACGCACCGACGCTCAGCTCGATCTCGTTGTCGTCGGGGTCCCGGTAGTACAGGGACGTTGCCACGCCGTGGTTGACGCAGCGTACGGGGACGATGCCCTTCGCCTTGAGGTCGCGGTAGTGGCCGGTCAGCTCCTTGAGCGAACCGACCTCGAAGGCGGCGTGGTCCATCCCGGTCGTCTTCCTCGTCGACGGCACGGCTCCCTGGGTGGGCAGGATCGCCATCCGGTCCTGCGACTCGTCCCACGTCAGAAAGATGATCAGCGGGTGTCGCATGACGACCTGCATGCCGAGCACGGTGCAGTACCAGTCGACGAGGGCGTCGGGTTGTGCGGTGCGCAGCACGATGTGGGCGTACTCGGCGGGCCGGAAGCCACCGCGAGCTTGCGGGACGTGCGCTTCGACGTTGGTCATCGTCGTACCTCTCTGGTTCGTCGGACGTGATGGGTCGACAGGTAGGCCGGTGTGCTCTTGCGTGGGGCGTCAGCGGGGAACGTGACCGGTGCACAGAAGGAGAACGAGATTCAGGGTGAGCCCAACGGGACCGGCCCCGACCACGACGACCCCTGGGCCGCCGTCGGTCGGGTACTCACTGCTCACGGTCATGCTCGTCGACCTCCTTGTCGTCACCGCCGGTCGGCTCGTTCTCGACCCGGTTGCGCAGCACGCCGACGCCGGAGACCGCGATCTCCACGCGGTCCCCGGCGCGTAGCCACGTGCTCGTGAGGGCCCCGATCCCGGCCGGCGAGCCGGTGAGGACGACGTCCCCCGGCTGGAGCGCGAAGACGGTCGAGATGTAGGAGACCAGCTCGGCGTGGCTGAAGATCAGGTCGCCCGGTTCCAGACGCTGACGCACCTCGCCGTTGACCCGCGTCTCCAGGGTCAGCGAGGAAGGGTCGGGCACGTCGGAGCGGGTGGTGATCCACGGGCCGAAGGCTCCGCTCGCGGGGAAGTTCTTCCCGGCGGTGACCTGGTTGGAGTGCGTCTGGAAGTCCCGGACACTCCCGTCGTTGTAGCAGGCGTACCCGGCGACACAGTCCATGGCCCGGTCGGGAGCGACACGCCGACCGGACCGGCCGATGACGAGGGCGATCTCGCCCTCGTAGTCCAGGCACGGTGACGTCGCGGGCACCAGGACGGCGGCTTCGTGCCCGACGTGGCTGAGCGGGCTGCGCATGAACAAACGGGGGTGCCGGGGGTAGTCACCCGGCTGCCGGCGCATGAGGGAAGCTGTTTCCTCGAAGTGGCTCTTCGTGTTGAGTCCCACTCCGATGACATGGGTGGGGTTGGTGACGGGTGGCAGCCACGTCACGTCGTCGAACGACCAGTCGGCCGACGCGTCAGCGAACCGTTCGAGGGCGTCGACGCCTCGGGCGAGAGCGGTCCTCAGGTCCGGGGCGCTCGTGCGTTCGGACACGTCGACCAGACCCGACGACGCGACGATGCCGAAGCGGTCCTTGCCGGCGGCGCGGAAGCTCGCAAGGCGCATGTCCGTCTCCGTATCCCGCTGTCGTAGAGAGCCGTCCAGGCATCGGCCTGCCGGGACCGCCTCGTCGGGGATCGGTCGCGACAGCGAGGTCGGCCGGCCACGTGGCGGGTAGCACATCATAAACACATAGGTTTATGATGTGACAATGAGTCTGCGTCCACCTCATGCCGGCGGCGCCGGCAGCACCGCAGCCCGCGTCCGCTTCGACGCGAGCGTCCCGTTGCACCACCAGGTCTATCTCGAGGTTCGCCGCGACATCGCGGACGGCCTGTGGGAGGGAAGGTCCGACTTCCCTGGCGAGAAGGAGCTCGCCGAACGCCTCGGAATCAGCGTGATCACCAGTCGTGCAGCGCTGGATCGGCTGGTCGGCGACGGATGGATCGAACGGCGGCGCGGTCGACGCCCGCGGGTGCTGCACCGGCCGGAAGTGGCCGCGAAGGACGACAGGCCGGGCATCCTGGAGTTCGGGTCCCTGCGTGCCTACACCTACACGGTGCTCGAGGCGGGGACCTCCATCGCGCCCGTCGAGGCGTGCGCCGCGTTCGGGCTCCCGTCCGGCGAGTATCTCTGGCAGTGCATGAGGCTGCGCCACCACAAGGGTGCCGCGCACAGCGTGACCCACAACGTCCAGCGGCCCGCCGTCGGCGAGCGGCACACGATGCGCGAGCTGGAGAAGGAGTCGATGGCCCGGATCCTTGCGCAGCAAGGGCACTCCACAGCGCACATCCGCCGACGCATGGGGATCACCCATGCCCCCACTGTGGTGACCGAGGCACTGGGGCTCACGGTCGCCGAGCGCGTGTTGGTGTCGACCTTCACCCTGCACGACCCGAGCGACGAGGTGCTCGAGTGGGTACGCATCTTCCTGCACCCCGACCACGACACTCCCGAAGAAACGCTCGACTTCGCGACGGGCACCTGGTCGACGGAGGACGTCATGTAACGCCTACCATCCATCGGCCAGGTGATCGACGGGGGTCCGGTCTTCGCAGGTTCGAAAGATTCGAACGATGTCCGTTGTCGACGTGTGGATGCAGCACCCGACGCTTCGCCACTCACGGGACGAGATGTTCGACTCGGTTCGTCGGTGGACGGGGAGGGAAGCTCCTCAGGAAAAGCTGCCGGTGTCCGCCACGATCGCGGCAATGGACGAGGGCGTGGGTCTCCACGGGCCTGATCAGCGCCTGGCACGGCCCGCGTGGCGTACTGATCAGCAACGGCGAGGTGGCCGGGTTCGTGGATCAGGCTCCGGGTCGGCTTCTGGGGCTTGCCGGGGCCGACTCGATGAGACCCCAGGAGGCTGTCCGGGAACTGCGCCGCGCGGTGCGCGAACTCGGCTTCATGGGGCTGCGACTGGTGCCGTGGCTGCGGGGGCTGCGCGCTCCTGACCCGGCGCCACCGGAATCCGTGGCTCCGGAAACCACGGTTCGCACTGCGTGAGCTGCCCCGGCTCCCTCTTCAGCGGGGCTGTCAAGTTATTATATTTATACAGGGCCGTATAATGATCTTGTGCCAGTAGTGGGCGCCGCGTGGAGTTTTGGCCGTGACGTGGACGCGCGATCCCATGATTGTGTCGATCAAGTTGGCCCGTGCTGCGACGAGCACATCGATCGCTTCGCTTCGTTGCGTGGCTGCGCCTGCCACCGCGGCCCGCGACGGACGGGGTGCCGGCCCTGCCGTCCGCCGAGGCCTGATCCGCTGCGGCTACGGCCGGAAGAGCCGTTGTTGATCCAGTCCCCGGGACCACTCCTCCGGCGTTCGTCATGCCTGTCTCTGGGGGTGGTCGTCACCTGGCGTTCCGTGGTCTGTGGTCGCTGGGGCCTGTGCTGTAGCGCTGGGACGGTGGCCTGGTGCGAGGATGCCCATCATGAGTGTCCGAAGTTGCTGTAGTGCGCTGTCCATGGCCCGGCGAGCGTCGTCGTGATCGCGTCGCTCGATGGCATCCACGAGGCTGCGGTAGGCGCCAGAGCTGAGCGGGGGAAGGACCTCGCCTATCCGCCGTCGCTGAAGGTTGTGCTCGGGATCAATGGTGGTCTCGAACATCTTCACGTACGTATTGAGGAGTAGCTCGACTGCGACGGAGTGGCCGCTGCGGCACAGGGTTCGTAGGAATGTCCGTTGGGCCGCAACCATCGAGTTACTGTCCCCGGAACGCAACGCGTCGTCGAGGACGCCGAGCCGCTCCCGCATCAGCGCGATGTCGTCGGCATCCGCGTGCATCATGGCCAGCTCGACAAAGCTTCTGAAGATGATGGCACCGACATCCACGACCGACTCCGCAATCTGGACGTCTGCCTCGCCGCTGCGGTGGAGCAGGTACGGTAGCAGCTCCGTGGAGCCCTTCTCTCGGAAGTCGGTTACCTTGCATCCGGAGCCCTGACGACGTTCGAGCAGGCCGAGCAGCTCCAGCTCAAGCAGCGCGGATCGGAGCGTGTGTCGGTCCACGCCGAACTGGACGGCAAGGTCGCGTTCCGATGGCAGGTAGTCGCCGGGTTTGTAGGCACCCTGCAGGATGGCCGTGCGTAGCTGGCTCGCGACGTGTTCGCCGAGAGACCGCCGGGCGACGGCGACAAACCGGTGGTCCGTCGTCTCGTGATTCGAACTCATGGGGGTCCGTCTTCTCCGCATCAGGTGCTGGTCCAGCGCGGATGGAGAGAGTACTCCAGCACGAAGACCTGGGAATGGTTGCACCAATCCGCCTGGATCGACCACTAAATACTATACGAGGGACTGGGCGTCTGGTCCCCAGAGCGGGCTGTTGGAGGGTTCGCCGGCGAGGGTGGGGGTCCTTCCTCGGTTTCTTGAGAGGAGGCCCGGCGTGCCGTGTCGAGAGGCGATGATCACAACAGCGCGACACTGCGTGCCTTCGGCGCTGTGTTCGAGGTAGGTTCCAGATGCCAATCAGGAGTGACCCCGGTGTGCCCGTCGACCTCGACGCCGCCGGGGTCCTCTTTTGAGCTAGATCTGAGGATAGCCCGCAGCACTGACAATCCCTCACGAATTGCTCGCCGGGACCGAGTTGGACGGTTCTCCAGACACTCAGATGTGTCTCACCTACTGGTGCCGTCGTTTCAGGAGCCTGTGCGCGAGGGTGGCCACATCTCAGCGCAGTTGCTCGGCCAGTCCGACGATGATGCCCTCCGGGCCGCGGAGGTAGCAGAGCCGATGGCTGTCCTCGAATCGTGCGATCTCGCCGACGAGTTCGGCGCCGTGAGGGCGCAGGCGGGCAACGGTGTCCTCGATGTCGTCGACGGCGAACATGACGCGGTGCGTGCCCAGAATGTTGTGCGGCCGGTTGCGCGGCCCGGCGCTGATCACCGCGGGGCTGCGGTACTTCGCCAGCTCGAGTCGGCTGTGACCGTCCGGGGTCCGGACCATCGCGATGTCACAGCGGACGCCGTCGAGTCCGGTGCACTGGTCGGCGAAGAGGCCCTCGACCTCCGCCCTGCCCTCCAGCTCCATACCGAGTTCCACGAAGAACGCGATGGCGGCATCCATGTCCTCGACGACGATGCCGACGTTGTCCATCCGCTGAATCGCCATGCTGGTTTCTCCTTCTTCCTCGTGCGGCCGGTGGTGGCCGCTGATGTCCCTGGGACGGAGCCGGTGGCGCGTTCTCGACATCCTCAGACCGCCGAACTCCGAAAAATCTGGATCGCGCCTCAGCACCGCTACAGCAGACCCGCGAGCCAGGCGCCACCACCGAGGGTGAGTGCGGCGCAGGTGGCCGCTCCCATGAAGACGATCAGCCGCAGCGTGCCGTCCCCGCTTTTCAATGCTTCCTCGACGATTCGCAGCGTGCGCGCTTGAGCATTGCGCCTCCCCAATTAATTCACGGTGCCGGGTCACCCTCAGCGGGTGGAGTTCCCCGTGCCGCTCGCCCTCGGGAAGGTCTTCGACACCACCACCGACCTTGACGGAGTCCCCGCCGGCTACCAGGACATGGCCGACCGCAAGTGCCTCAAAGTCCTCATCACGCCCTGACCCCAGGGATCCGCCCCGGAGGCCACGAGCCCGAACCGGGCGCTGTCTCTCGAAGTAGCTGCAGTGAGCTTCTTCGAGGCGGCCCGGCGGACCTCCAGCACGATCTGCACCGGTCGGCCGGCCAGCGCCACGTCCTGGAGCTGCCGGTGGTAGTGGTCGTGGACACGAGCCGAGGGGCATCCGAAGCTCGGACAGCACCCTTCACGGGCCCGGCCCCGGTGCCCAGGTGTCGGCGCACGCGGGGAAGAGCTCTGACCGGGAAGGTTGGCCGCAGTCTGTGTTGTCCAGCGGTTTCAACGGCGGTGCGCGTCGGATGGCGGCGCAAGGTCAGAGATGCGTTCTGGGTTGAAATGGCCGACCGGCGGCGTCCGCGCAAGGGAGGACGAGGCAGGATCTGACTCGGTGAACCGGTCCATGAGGGATTGTCGGCCCACTCCGTGCTATCGCGTGGGAGGCCGCTGCGGGGAGCGGAGTACGAGCAGGGTGATCTCGCTCGGGGCGAAGACGCGGAAGGGCGGGCCCCAGAAGCCGGTGCCGCGGCTGGTGTAGAGGAGGGTGCGGGTGCCGTGGCGGCTGAGGCCGGCGAGGGCGGGCTGGTCGATGCGGACCAGGTGGTGGAAGGGCCAGATCTGGCCGCCGTGGGTGTGGCCCGAGAGTTGGAGGTCGATGCCGCCTGCTGCGGCCCGGTCGATGAACTTGGGCTGGTGGGCCAAGAGCAGGACGGGCAGGTCGGGGTCGGCGCCGTTCAGGGCTCCGGCGAGGTGGGCGCGGTGGCCGGCCAGGCCGGAGGATTCGGCGGTGACGTCATCCACGCCGGCGACCACAAGGGTGTCGCCACCGCGTTCGAGCAGCAGATGACGGTTGCGCAGCGGTTCCCAGCCCAGCTCGTCCATGAGGTCGACCCAGCCCTGGGCCTCGCTGTAGTACTCGTGGTTGCCGGTGACGTAGACCCGGGCCCGGGTGGCCTGCACGGTGCCGAGTGGGGCGGCCTGGGCGCGGCGGCGTTCGGCCGTGCCGTCCGCGATGTCTCCGGTGTGGCAGACCAGGTCGGCCTGCAGAGTGTTGACCGTCTCGCAGACCCGTGCCGACCAGCGGGCGCGGTCGAGCGGGCCGTAGTGGGTGTCGGTGATGAGGACGACGCGCGTGCCGTCCAACCCGGCCCCCAGGCGCGGAAGTTGCACGTCCAGGCGGCGTACCCGTGGTACCCGGCGGGCCTCGGCGTACCCCCAGGTGAGCAGCACGGTGGCTGCGCCGAGGACCGCCCAGGTGACGATCCGGGCCCGGTCCTGGCCGTCGCCGACGCCGGTCACGGTCAGGGCGAGCCGCAGCGGGACGCCGAGCACGACGGACCAGGTGAACAGGACCCAGATGGTGCCCAGCAGGGTGTCTCCGACGATCGCCGCCCAGTCCTGCTGGCGTCGGCCGTGGCCGCGCACCATCGCGAGCGGCATACCGATCAGGCCGAGGGCGAACAGGGCGGTGCCGGCGAGCGTGACAGGGAGCGGCCAGTGCTGGCCGGTGTGCAGCAGCAGCCAGCAGGGCACGGTCCACAGCAGGACGGGGGCGATCAGGGGGAGGTGGCGCATCAGGCGGTGCAGTCGGCTCTGCTGAGTCGCGTGCGCTGCACTGTCGGCGGATCGGGTTTCGCTGGTGTCGGTCACGCTTCCCCTCCTTGAGCAACCAGGCTGCCGTCGCGCGCACTGTATCCGGCCGTCCCGGGCCGGTCGGACGGACGGGGTGGGAAGTGGGGAGCCGTGAGGCAGCCCGCGAGGTCTTCCACCTGGTCAGATGGCTACAGCCAGGACCCCGCTCATAGGGGCTGTCGTGACAGATGAGAGGGTCTGACGGGTGAGCGAGACACCGATGAACACCCTGCAATACCGCTTTGACGGGCCAGAAGACGCACCTGTCCTGATCTTGGGTCCCTCACTGGGTACCACCTGGCACATGTCGTAGGAACCGTCTTTAGGCGTCCACGTGGTCTACATCGATGCTGTTCATGCAGGTGGGGCTTTCATGGTCCAGGTGCGTCGACGGTGTTGGTGACAGCAACGTGACACGTGATGGGTCACTGAGGCCCCCGCCGGGCAGGTGCTGGCAGGGGGCCTCAGCGTTCCTGAGCGGCGAGCGTCCGCTCCTCGATCCTGCTGCGGCGTCTGCGAACGCCTCCTCGAGTGCGCACAACGGGCGGCGCCGCCGCTCGGCGACTCACTCGCCCCGAACGCTAGCTCGTCGGTGCCCTGTCCCGCAGCCTTCGAGAGGCGCCGCACCGGTGGTGAAGCAACCTGAACGAAGATGTCGGACTATGGGTCGCACAACGATCGGCCGGTGTCAGTGGCTGTTGTCGTTCCGATCTTGAGCGGTGTTGGTCGAACGGGGGTCTCGTCCGGGTGATCGCGGCGAGTGCCGGGCATGGAGAACAGGGCCCCTTGGTAGCTGGGTGGGTGTCTACGCCAACAAGCTGTCCAGGGGGCCCTGTTGTCGCATTTGTACGCCCTCGGGTCAGTCGGGTCCAGTTCGGTCACCCCGTCGTGTGACTGCCTCGCGCACCGGTTCGGGAACGCCGCGGACAACGGCACGCGCGAGCGGCGCTATCCCAGTGACATGACGGACGCGGAGTGGGCCGTGGTCCGTCCGCTGCTGCCGGTGCCGGGCTGGCTGCAGGGACGCGGCGGCCAGCCGGAGGCGTACTGCCACCGGGCGATGTTGGACGCGGTGCGCTACCTGGTCGACAACGGAACCAAGTGGCGGGCGATGCCGTCCGATTTCCCGCCGTGGGACCGGGTCTACGCCTTCTTCCGCCGCTGGCGCGACCAGGACCTGGTCACCGAGTTCCACGACCGGCTGCGGGGCAGGGTCCGCGAAAAGGCGGGCCGGGATCCGGAGCCGAGCGCGGGCGTGATCGACTCCCAGTCGGTCAAGGCGGACGCCGTCGTCGGCGCCGACAGCCGCGGTTTCGACGGCGGAAAGCTGATCAACGGCCGCAAGCGCCACGTCGTCGTTGACACCCTCGGCCTGCTGCTCGCGGTGCAGGTCACCCCTGCGGACACCGGCGACCGCGCGGCTGCGCAGACCCTGCTCGCGCGGGTCGTCGCCGCGCACCATCGGTTGGAGCTGGTCTGGGCTGATGGCGGCTACACCGGCAGCCTCATCGAGTACGGTCTCACCGCGCTTGCTCTGGTCATCGCGGTCGTCAAACGCAGTGACGACATGCGCGGCTTCGTGGTCCTGCCCAAGCGGTGGATCGTCGAGCGGTTCTTCGCCCACCTGATGCAAAGTCGCCGCCTGGTGCGCGACTTCGAGCGCCGCACCGCCAGCGCCGAGGCGATGGTCTACTGGTCGATGACCCTGCTCATGACCCGCCGCCTTGCCCGGCCACGCCCCTCACGAGTGTGAACCGGTCCGGCGCCGGGGCTTTTGGCCCAGGCCAGGTGGGCACCTGAGATCATTCGCACATGAGCTACGACCTGGCCGTGTGGGACGGAAAGCTGCCACCCGGCGACGAAGCCGGCGCGGTCTTCGACGAGCTTTACGAGCGCTACCTCGATTCTGACGACGCGATCGCCGAGCTCTCGCCGCGCATCGCGACCTATGTCGAGGCACTCGTCGAGCGGTATCCAGATGATGTCGCCGGCAGCCCCTGGGCGTCACCGCCCGTCATGGGCGAGGCCTCGGGCCCGATCGTCTATCTGCTCATGTCCTACAGCAGAGCGGAGGAAGTCTCCGAGTATGTGGCTGCCCTGGCACGCGAGCACGGGCTCGTCTGCTACGACCCTCAGGGAGAAACCCTGCGGGTCTGACGGTCGCCGTTCACAATGCCCCGCCTTGTCCGGCCACGGCCTGCGAGAGCGAGAACCGACCTGGCACCGGCTCGACCAGCCACCCCCGGGCCACCATCCGCTTCGCCTTCGACCGCAACGCTTCCACCTTTGCCGGCACCACCTCCAGGCCGAAGCAGACGGCCATCTCCTGGCAGGAAAGCGAACCTTGACCAAGTCGGTGGCGGTCGGCAAGGACGCGCAGGATGCGTTGGTAGTCCACCGACAGCGCCGACCGGGCCAGCCCCGCACGCCACATCGGCACCACCGACTTCGACTTCGCCGGTTCCGAAGCCCCGGCGGGCACCGGCTGTTCACCGCCATCCGGCAGGTCCACAGCGACATCAGGACCGGCGACGTCACCCTCGCCTGGGGCCAGTACCTCGCCGACACGCGAGCAGGCGATGACCCACTCGTTCCAATCGCGCTCGGCCACGGACAGCTCGGTCTGGATCCGATCGGCCTCCTCCCGCAGTTCGTCCACACGACGGCGAGCGGCGCACTCGCGCTGTTCCAGCAGTCCCACGACCGACGGCATTCCTGCCACTGGAGCGACGACACAACAGGTCACCATTGCAACGGAACCGCCGCCCCTATGCCTGACCAGCGAAAATGCAGTCCCCAATCTCGGAAAGACAACGGCTTCTCAGATCTGGGATGCCCCAATAGCTGGGATTGAGCATGCTCTGTGTTTCTGGATGGGGTTGCTGTGACGGGCGGGAGGATGGGTGGGTGCTGTCCCGGGTCCGGGCCTGACTCCTGACATCTCTGACCGATGTGTCCCGGTCTCACAGTGTCGGCTGTTGGCCGGGGATGGTGCGTTGTCGGTGCCGGGCCGGTGGGGGTGTGTCCCGATAGGGGCTTGCCGATCGTTGTGGCGTCCTCACGATTCTGACCGCCCGACGTGGCCCGGTACCGGCAACGCGATGCGTCATCGGACCGGAAGGGGAACGGGCATGTCCAGTACGACCATGTCCAGCACATCGGCCATGGCCTCCAGTACGCCGCCTGCTCCGCAGCCCCCTCGTCGTCGCCCTGCGGGGGAGGTGGTGTTGGGAGTGGACACGCACCGGGATGCCCATGTGGCTGCGGTGCTGTCCGTAACGGGGACGATGCTGGCTACCAGCGAGTTTCCGGCCACCGCGGCGGGATACCGCGATCTGCTGAAGTGGGCCAGGAAATGGGGAGCCGTACGGCGGGCCGGGGTGGAGGCCCGGCTCCTACGGGGCGTCCCTGCCCCGCTATCTGCTGGCCCAGGGCGTGGACGTGTTTGACGTGAATCGGATGGACCGGGCGGATCGCCGTCGGCGCGGCAAATCGGATCCGCTCGATGCCCAGAACGCGGCGCGAGCCGTGTTGAGCGGGCGGGTTCGCGCCCGGGCCAAAGCGGGCGATGGGCCGGTGCAGATTGCCAGGATGTACAGAATCACGAAGGCGTCGGCCGTCAAAGCCCGCACCAGGCCATCAACCAGCTCAAGTCCGTCCTCATTACTGCTGACCCCGCCTTGCGGGAAGAACTGGCCCACCTGGGCAATGCCGAACTCTTCCGGACCTGTGCGCGGTTCGCCGACTCGAACAGTCATGACGAGGTCGGTGACGAGGCGGTGCTGCAGGCCACTCGGATCACGCTGGGTCTGCTGGCTTGCCGGATCGGCCAGCTCTCCGAGCAGATCCGGGATGTCGACGCTCGTCTGGCCCGGCTCGTCAAATGTCATGCGCCGCAGCTGCTCGATGTGGTGGGGATCGGTCCGGACACGGCGGTAGCTTTGCTGATCACGGTGGGGGACAACCCGGAACGCCTGGACAGTGAGGCGTCCTTCGCTGCGCTGTGCGGGGTCAGTCCTGTCGAGCGTTCCTCGGGACGCCGGCAGTACCGTCGCCTCAACCGTGGTGGCGACCGTCAGGCCAATGCGGCGCTCCATCGCATCGTGTTCACCCGTCTGCGGGTCGACCCGCGCACTCAGGACTATTACGAGCGCCGGATCAAAGAGGGTAAGACCCGTCGCGAAATCGTCCGTTGCCTCAAGCGCTATGCGGCCCGGGAGGTCTTCCACCTGGTCAGACAGTTACAGTCAGGGCCCCGCTCATAGGGGCTGTGACGCATCACGTGGAGTGCGTCGCCATCCTTGAGCCTGCCGCAAAGGGCTCCTGACCTGCCGTTTTGGGTGGTGTGCGTTATGTGCCCTGTGGGCGTTACGGGCGATATCTTGACGCACGTTTGACGCACGTTCTGATTAGTTGTCAGGTGCGGAAAGGGTACTGCCAATCCGGCTCTGATCGGGCTGGCAGCACCCCTTGTCTATCCCCGCAGTGACAGATCGCGGGCCGGTCCTGCCTCATGTCTGCCAGTCGCGGATAACGCGGAGCCGGATCGCGTGTAGGTCGTACTGGGCGCACCTCCTTAGCTTGTTCTTTATCTACCAGGACCTTCCAGGCTTGCCGATGGCCTTGAGGGTCTCGGGGCGTTTGACGGTCTTGCCGACGTCGTAGCGGGGTGCCCTGTGTTTGTTCTTGGCGCCTGGTGGCCGTCCGGGCCCGGTGCCTGTGGGTTTGGGAACACGGGTCGGGCAGGCGAGGTGAGCGCGGATGTTCCTGAACCCTCGTCGGCCCCGGGCCGGGGTGAGCCGGTCGGCGGCGGTGGGTTTCTCCCACGGCCGGCGGAGGTCTTCGGCGAGCGGCCGGGCGAGTCGGAGCTGGGTGTGGGCAACGATCAGAATCCAGGTCCAGCGGTCCGCGGCCTCGGGAGTGCGGAGTTTCGGTGTGGTCCAGCCCAGGGTCTGCTTCGCGAAGCGGAAGGTGTGCTCCAGGTCGAAGCGGCGGAGAAATGCCCGCCAGCAACGGTCCACATCGTCGGGGGCGGAACCGGTCTGCGAGGACCATAACCACACCGGCGGAGCATCGCGTTCCTTCGACAGGTGCTCGACCTTAAGACGGATCAACGTTCCCTCCACCAAGGGAAGTTCACCCTCGTGGTTGAGCCAGGAGGAGCGGTGAGTGAGCCGGGGGTGGACCCGGTCCCATGCCTGGGTTTCGGCCTTGCCGTAATTGATGGTGTCGGTGGCTGTGGTGATCGCGGGCTCGGGCCAGGTCTCCGGCTTGGCGAAGCGGAATTCCGGGCCGTGCTTGGGCGGCCGGCCGTTGACGCCGTGCGTCCGCGGTGGCTTCGGCAGGCGCATGACGCGGTCGGAGCGGACGCGGCCGACCATCTCGACGGGGAGGTCGCGCAGGACCCAGGCCAGGCGGGTGACGTCGTAGCCGGCATCGCTGACGATCACGATGTCCGGGTCCCCGGCCTGCCACTGGCCCGCGGTGATGAGCCGTTCAACGACTCCTCGGAGCTGGCCGGCGGTGATCGCGGTCGCGTCGTCTGCCGGGCCGAGCCGGACCGCGTCCAGGATCGCGGTCCATGACGTGGCTGAGGCTGATCCTTTGGAGTGGACACCCTGACAATGGATCTTGATGGTCCAGGGAGGGATGTCCAGGTGGGACGCAAGTCTCCGTATCCGGAGGAGTTCAGGAAGGACGCGGTCGCGCTCTATCGTGCCGCGGGCGGCAAGCGCACATACGCGGCGGTGGCGGCGGACCTCGGCATCACCGCCGAGTCGCTGCGGACGTGGGTCCGCAAGGAAAACGAGTCCCAGGCACTGCCCGAGCGCCGCGAGGCCGGCGGGAGTCCGGCTGAGGAACTGGCCCGGTTGCGTGCGCAGAACGCCCGGCTGCGGAAGGCGGAGAAGGAGTGGCAGCTGGAGCGCGAGATCCTGCGCCGGGCAGCCGCCTATTTCGCTCGGGAGGTGAAGTGAGCCCCCGCCGCTGGGACTTCATCTCCGAGAATCGCGCCGCCTTCGGCGTGAAGCGGATCTGCCGGGTGCTGGGCGTCTCCCGCTCCGGCTACTACCAGCACCGGGCCACTGCAGACGCCCGCGCCGAGCGAGCCGTTGAGGAAGAGCGAACGGTGTCGGAGATCCGACAGATCCATGCCGACCACCAGGGCGCCTATGGCGCCCCGCGCATCCATGCCGAACTCCGCTCCCGCGGGAGAAAGATCAACCGCAAGCGCGTGAGCAGACTGATGAGGATCAACCGCATCGTCGGACGGCACCTGCGGCGCAAGAAGCGCACGACCATTCAGGACAAGACGGCCCCGCCTGTGCCGGACCTGGTGATGCGTGACTTCACGGCGGACATGCTCAACACCAAGTGGTGCGGCGACAACATAACGTACGTCGCCGTCGGCTCGACCTGGCTGTATCTCGCCACTGTCATCGACATCTGCTCGCGGCGCGTGATCGGCTGGTCGATCGCGGACCACATGCGCACCTCGCTGGTCACCGACGCGATCGAGATGGCCGTGGCCGCCCGCGGCGGCCTGGTCCACGGCGTCGTCTTTCACACGGACAGGGGCGCGCAATATGGATCGGCCGCCTTCGCCGAGGTCTGCCGTCGGCACGGCATCCGCCGCAGCATGGGCCGCGTCGGCTCAAGTTATGACAACGCCCTCGCCGAATCGTTCTTCCAGGGCCTCAAGCGCGAGTTGCTGCACGGAAGGCGCTGGGCCTCGAAGGCGCAGACACGGCTGGAGCTGTTCAGGTGGCTGTCGTACTACAACCGGCGCCGCCGCCACTCCGCCCTCGGCTACCTCACGCCAGCCGAATACGAACAGCAATTGATCACGTCACGTACGCTGTCACTCGTCGCGTGAAACCCGGTGTCCACCCCTGGGGATCAACCTCAGGTCACCCGTGCCCCTCGGAAGAGCACCGTGAGCCACAGGAGACATGCCAGCAGGGGGACCGCGGCGTAGGTGGCCATGCCCACACTGGAGCCCAGCCCGTCCATGAGCGCGCCGAGGACGAGATAGCCGATGCCGATGAGCGCCGACTCCACGAATGCGATCATCGACAGCAGGCTTGCCCGGTGGCGCGACGGCACGGCCTCGTTGAACACGTTGTCCACGATCACGGCGGTGATCTCGGGAATCCCGACCAGGGCCAGGAACGCGGCGATGGTGACCCAGACAAGGCCGAGGCCGCTCAGGCCGAGTGCCGCGGCGAGCGTCAGGAGGGACACCGGGACTATGACCCGATACCCGATGCGCCGGTCCGCGCGGTCCGACAGCAGCGGAGTGAGCCCGCCAGCGAAGAATCCCGCCGATATGACCACGCTGACCAATGCGGTGCCCGCTCCCTGATCGGAGAGGGTCTTCTGCGCAAAGATGATGTACGGCGTCAAAGTCGCATGCATCAATCCGGACACCACGACAAGCGTCACGAGCGCCGGCGTGGCGACCCGAAGCATCGCCCGCCATGCTGTGGCGTCGCCGTGCTCCTCGGCTCCGTCCTGCTCGTCCACCGCGTCCGCGCCGCGGATCTCGGGCACCCGTGACATCAGCACCACCACGGCTAGGGCGAGGCACGCCGCCGAACCGACGTAGACGACTCCCCAGGAGATCTGCTGCAGTTGGCCGCCGAGGACGATGGCGGCTCCCGAGGTGACCGTCCCGAGCATGGTGAACCGGGACTTGATCTTGACGTAGTTGGCCGTTGCACCACGACGCACGAGCAGGTCGTACAGCAGGGCGGTGTCCGAGCCGGACACACATGCCATGCCCACGCCCTGCCCGATGAACAGCGCCAGGAACACCCAGTAGTTGGAGAACGTCCCCTGGCCGAGCAGACATCCAGCTATCAGCATCTGGCCGATCACGATGCTGGCACGCCTGCCGATTCGGTCGGCGATGACTCCCGTCGGCAACTCCGCAAGTCCGCTGACCAGGTAGAGCAGTGTCTGCAGTAGGGCCACTTGCGCGGCGGAGAAGCCGCGCTGATAAAGGAAGATGACGAATACGCCGCGCTGGAACAGCGAGTTGGAGAGCACGGCGTATACGTAGAACGGGCGCGTGACACTTCGTGCCGCATTGTCGACTGCAGCCGACCCGCTAAGGGCCTCCGTGGTGCCGGTCATGCTGCGGGCTCCCTGGTGACTCCGGTGATCATTAGTGTTGGGCCTCCGCCGACCGGAACCTCCAGTCCATACTTCGCGCAGGATATTGGGCCGGCCATCCGGGAACCGTTGCCAGCGCCGCGGCCATCTTCGGTGGAGATGTCAAATGCTGGGAACAGTAGCGTGCATCTTCTGGAAGCGGTTGCGTACATCTCGGCTACGGAACCGCCGGCGCGCTGTGCAACGCGCATATCCTGCGCGACCTGGACGGCGTCCACCATGGCGACCCCACCGGCCAGCGATGGGCGAAAGCCGCCATCGACGCCCTCACCGCCGCCAACGAGGCCGCGCATGCGGCCGCGAGGCCGGGCGAGACGCACTGACCAGCGAAGAAGTCGCCGCTCTGGAAGCACAGTTCGACCGGGCGGTCCGGGTCGGAGGCTCCGCCAATCCCGACCCGCCACCGACAGTGAAGAAGACCTTCGCCCGGCAACTCCTCGACCGCCTGGTCCGCCGCCGCGAGGACATCCTGCGCTTCCTGCACGACCTGACGGTGCCCTTCACCAACAACCAGGCCGAGCAGGACATCCGCATGGCGAAGGTCCAGATGAAGGTCTCCGGTGGCTGGCGCACCCTCGACGGCGCCAACCGATGGCTGCTGGTGCGCTCCTACCTGTCCACAGCCCGCAAGCACGGCCTCAACGCCATGACCGTCCTGAGCGACCTCTTCGCTGGAAACGTCTGGCTGCCGCCCGCTCACACGTAATCAAGCACCTGAGCAGTCACCCTCGATCCACCGCGTGAACTCCGGTGATCCTTTTCGGCCGGTTTTCCGGTGACTTCTCCGGTCCGAGGCAGCGCGAGTCGCCGGGTGGCCGTCCGGGCGGGGTCTCCGAGATCTTTCGGGTCGTGGGCGGTCAGGTTGAGCGGCTGGTTCAGGTGACCATGCGCTGACCGGTTGCGGTCCACAGGTCGGCGAAGTCGTGTTCCCAGCGCCAGCGTTGGGGCAGGTGGAGAGTGATGCGGCGGGCGCCGGTGGCGATCCGGGCGGGGATGTTGATCAGGTGGCGGCGGATGGTGCCGGTCAGCGCTTTCGCGTGGGAAGACGGACACCACGATCGAGGCCAGATTGCCCCCGAAGATCGCCATCATCGCGCCCAGGATGTGCCAGGCCATCGACCCGTCCGCGGCCGCCTCCGGCGAGCCGTGTAACAGCCCTACCAGCGTGATGCCGGCGCCGTGCACCACCGCCAGCGCCAGATACACCCATCGCAGTCGGCCCGGCACCATGCGGAACAGCAGAACAGCCGCCACTACGAACAACACGCCCTGCACCACGAAGCCGGTGTTCATGACCGCGTGGAGCGGCGAGCAGACGGTCCGGCCGTCGACCTCGCCCCCGCAGGAGGGCACCCCCAGGTCGCTGATGAAGTTGAAGGAGTAGCGATACCACGGAGCCTTCCAGGACGACGCCGCCACCGCTTCGGTGACCACGTACTGATCCGCGGCGACGATCAGCGCGATGGCTGCCGCATTCCGCGCGAGCGGCCGGATCACGAGAGGGTCGACCGGAAGAACTTGAGCAGGGCGGTAGCTGCTTGACCGAATCCTCAGGATCGATGGTTCCGATGGCGCTGACCCGGCCCGTGCCGCGAGTACCTGCGACGCCGGGGCATCCGGCATACGATCCCGGAGAAGTCCGATAGCCAGGCCGCCCGCCTGCGCAAAGGCCCACGCGGCGGACGACCACCCGGTTTCGACGAAGAGCGGTACAAGAAGCGCAACACCGTCGAACGAGCGATCAACAGGCTGAAGCAGTCCCGGGCCGTCGCCACCCGTTATGACAAGCGCGGCTACGTCTTCCTTGGCACCGCCACAGCAGCTGCCCTCGTCATCTGGCTCCGAACATGACCCCTTGGACAGGGTTTACGGTGTGCCGCCGCCCTTCCGGTTACCACCGGCGAGCTGACTCACCATCATGACGATGAGACCGGCAAGGAGAATCGCGGCGCCGATCAGCGTTCCCAACGGCCGGACCTCGGAATCGCTGATCATCAACCCGAAAACCAGCTGCCAGCACAGCGCGAAGGCCACCATCAGCTGACCCCAGCCGTAGATCCGCGGGGCGCGTACATGGCGCCGGTTCATGGGAAGCACCCAGCCGCTGGTAACCGCCGCAACGCCGGAGGTAGCGATGAGCAACGCCAACAGGACAAGAGGCACGGCGAGGTACAGCTTCACGGTTTCTCCCCTGCGTACCGGGCCCACACCCGACGACAGCGTGATCATGACATCCGCTGCAGCGCGCGTCCAGAACTACGCAGGCCCGGTGATCGGCCGGACAAGTCCTAGGTGGCGAGGTCCCAAACCGTCGCTGTGAGCCTCATGGTGTGCCCACCCGGTGCGGCCGACACGACACGCACGAACGCAATACGCCCCTCGGTGGTCTGAACACAGAACTGCGCATCCTGAGGCGGGTCCTGCAGCATGGGGTCGCCGTTGCTCCGCAACACCTCCGCGCACTGCGCCTCGGTTGGATCAGCATCACTTCCCGAAATCGGCGCGATGATCGCCGCGAGCCGGGGGCCGCCATGGAAGTTGGTGGAACCAGCCGTCCCGCTTCCATCAGTGACGGCCGACAAGTCGGCGCCCTTGAGGTCATCCGCAACAAGCGGCTTGCGCGTGTCGAAGTCGATGTCAACCCCGTAGGCGCTGGTCCGGAACTGAATGTCGTGTGGACCGAACATGGCGCGGGACGCCGTGTTCTCCGGGCTGGCCGGATCCGCTGATGCGGCTGGCTTGGCTTGATCATGCGTGGCAGACGGTGCCCCCGCGACGGCAGGTGGCTTCGAGTCGTCAGCAGAGCTGTGCCGGTTGCTGACGAACACCGTGGCTGCGATGCCAACGACGGGCACGACGATGCCTACGACCCACCAGGCCCAGCGCGGCTGCCCCGGCGCAGACGTGCCCGGACCCGCTGCCGACGGATTGCTACCGCTGCTGTTCGTCACAACTTCCCCACCACTTCACTGGCATCCCGGCCGTTCACACTATGACGGACTCCGTAGCCCGGTGATCAGTTCCCAGCTGTGTCACGGAGTCGTCGGTCGCACTAGGGTGGGCTGACCGCGCACAGCGCCGCGAACGACGCCTCGCTGCGCAGACGTTCCGCAGCGAGGCTGGCCGTAACGGCGGGGCGCAAGTGAGATGATCTCTCATGCCGTCAGTGTGCTCGCGACCACTGACAATGCCCGCGGCGGCCCAGTAACGCCCATCTGGACCTGCCCCGGGCGGGCGGCGACCTCCGGCGGGTGCTGGCGGTGCTGAGATTCCCGGAAGGAAACGGCTGGCCCCGGGCGCTCGCCGAAGGCCCGGCCGACGCCAGGACGGCGAAAAACTTGGTGTGCGGGTCCGACGGAACCGGGTAACGTCTTTGTCATGTTCTTCCAGACGCCGATTTA
>NZ_JBTLMO010000070.1:0-34861 GCF_054462255.1 Streptomyces sp. SD15
AAGATCAGCAGGCATCCAACAGATCCTGCCGACACAACACCCAACTGCCAAGCCCCACAACACATTTCATTCTGAAACGATCAGTAAGTACCCCGTTCGACCAATTGGGGCGCGTCATGCCCGACGGGGCTCACCCCGGCTCCCACGGATAACTGACGCCCTGCCTCGGGCCGGTCCGGGCGGTAGCTGAATCGCTTCTCTCTCACTCGTTCGAGCGGAGGGAAAGCGCTCGTGCCCGATAGGCTGACCCGTGGGACAGAATCGCGCCCATGGGAGCAGCCATGACCACCTCGGCCGCTGAGCAACCGCTCATCCCTCAGCCGCCTGCCACGGTCACCGCGCTGCGGCAGGCCATCAGTCAGATCGCGCCCGCCGCGCTCCCCGCCTTCACGCGGGAGCTGGACCAGGCGGCCGACCAGTCCCGGCAGGGCTCCGATCTTGCCCCTCTCCGGCGATTCATCGCCCAGTGGGCCGTCTACGTTCACATCCAGCGCCAGCCCGGCCTGGCAGCAGACTTCCGCCGCTGGGAGGACACTGCTGAAGCGGGCGACGCCGCGCAGGCACGGCAGGCCGCCGCCGAGATCGGGCGACTTCTTGACGAAGCCCACGCGGTCGTCGGCCTCTCAGCCCGATGAGCGCGGACTGGCACTGGGAGTACGACCCCGATCACGACCACGTGGCGGGCGGCATCCCCGCTCACGTCATAACGGAAGTGGAACGTCTGGCCTGCCAGCTCGTCGACCTCGCCAGTACGGGAATCGACGTCAGCGAGCTCGGCAACGGCCCCAGACACTCGACCATTGGCCGGGCGCCATCGGCCGGCAGCATCGCCTGCGGCTCGGTCATCCCATCGGCGATTCGCCCATGGATCTTGGGGAGGGTCGCCGACAAGGCGACCGCGCAGGACTGACATCCGGCCGGCTCACGGCGCTCACGACGCTCACGACGCTCCCGGGAATCGGCGGGCAACAGGCCTGTGCGCCTGTCCAGTTGCCCTCCGGGGGGCAGGTTTCCACCTGGTTTCGATCTTCCCCAGGGCTCGCTGCCGGGCCGCGGCGAGCCCTTGCCCGTCCCGGCACCGGTCGCACCCGAGCCGGGCACCCGATACGGATGGAACGACCCCGGGGTGCCGGTCTAGGATGCATACATGTCGAAGGTACTGAATAAACTTCCAATCGGTGAGCGCGTCGGAATCGCGTTCTCCGGCGGTTTGGACACCTCTGTCGCGGTGGCGTGGATGCGTGAGCGCGGCGCCATCCCTTATGCCTATACAGCCGACATCGGGCAGTACGACGAGCCGAACCTGGCCGACGTGCCCGAGCGTGGCCGTGCCTACGGTGCCGAGCAGGCGCGGCTCGTCGACTGCCGTGAGGCCCTGGTCGAGGAGGGCCTCGCCGCACTGGCGTGCGGCGCATTCCACATCCGGTCGGCCGGGCAGACCTACTTCAACACCACCCCGCTCGGGCGTGCGGTCACGGGCACCCTGCTGGTGCGCGCGATGCGCGAGGACGACGTCTCCATCTGGGGCGACGGGTCCACCTACAAGGGCAACGACATCGAGCGGTTCTACCGCTACGGCCTGCTCGCCAACCCCGCCCTGCGGATCTACAAGCCCTGGCTCGACCAGGCGTTCGTGACCGAACTCGGCGGCCGGCACGAGATGTCCGCCTGGCTGTCCGAGCGCGACCTGCCCTACCGGGACTCGGCCGAGAAGGCCTACTCCACCGACGCGAACATCTGGGGCGCCACGCACGAGGCCAAGCGCCTGGAGTACCTCGACACCTCGCTGGAGATCGTCTCCCCGATCATGGGCGTCCGCTTCTGGGACCCCGAGGTCGACGTCCCGGCCGAGGACGTCACCGTGGAGTTCGAGCACGGGCGGCCGGTGCGGATCAACGGGCGCGCGTTCGAGTCGCCGGTCGAGCTGGTCCGGGAGGCCAACCTCATCGGCGGCCGGCACGGACTCGGCATGTCCGACCAGATCGAGAACCGCATCATCGAGGCCAAGAGCCGCGGCGTCTACGAGGCCCCCGGCATGGCGCTGCTGCACATCGCCTACGAGCGGCTGCTCAACGCCGTCCACAACGAGGACACCGTCGCCATGTACCACGTCGACGGGCGTCGGCTCGGGCGGCTGCTCTACGAGGGCCGCTGGTTCGACCCGCAGGCGCTCATGCTCCGCGAGAGCCTGCAGCGCTGGGTCGGGTTCCCCATCACCGGCAGCGTCACCGTGCGGCTGCGCCGCGGCCAGGACTTCACCGTCCTCGACACCACCGGCCCGCACCTCAGCTACCACCCGGAGAAACTGTCCATGGAGCGCAGCGTCAACGCGGCGTTCGTCCCGGACGACCGCATCGGCCAGCTGACCATGCGCAACCTCGACATCGCCGACTCCCGGACCAAGCTGGAGCAGTACGCCGCCCACGGCCGGCTCACCGCGTGGAGCGGCCTCATCGGCGAACTGCCCCCGGGCGGCGCGGAGGTCATCGCCGCGAGCGACGAGACCGTACCGGTGGACGCCGACGCGCTCGACCACGCGGCGATCGAGTCGGGCACGGACTGACCTGCGGTCCGTCCCCGCTCTCGACCGTCGCGCGAAGTCAGTCCTCGCCGCTCCCGTACGGCCTCGTCAGGATTTCCATGTTGTGGCCGTTCGGGTCGTCGAAGTAGGTCCCCCGGCCGCCGTCGTTGGTGTTGATCTCGTTGACGCGGCGGTGGGACGGGTCCGCCCAGTAGGTGAGGCCGGCGGTCTGGATGCGGGCGAAGATCTTGTCGAACTCGCCCTCCGAGACGAGGAACGCATAGTGCTGTGGGGTGATCGGCGCGGTCGTCTCGATGTCCATGTAGTCCAGCGTGACGCCGTTGGGTATCGGGACCGGCATGAACGGGCCGTACTGCGGGCCCACTTGGAGACCCAGGATGTCGGCGAGGAACTGGGCCGAGGCCTGCTTGTCGTGGGCGGCGACGATCGTGTGGTTCAGCTCGATGGTCATCGCGAGGACCTCCTCGTACGTCGCTGTACGTCGTCGTAGTCGTCGGCGAATGGCGCTGGGCCGCCTCCTCCCACACTAGGCAGCCCGGCCCCCTGATCCCACCCCTCCGAGATACGTCTAAGGTTAGCCTTGCCTTATTCGTTGATCGGAGTTCTTGTGCGCACCTTGGGGTCGAAGGCCGTCGTGGCCGTTGCCATAGTCGGCGGGCTGCTGGCCGGATGTTCGTCCGGAAGCGGGGACGAGGACAGCACCGGCTCCTCGAAGAGCGAGAGCAGCGCCGGCAGCGACCGCAACCTCGTGGCCGGCGCTTCCGAAGGGCCCTCCGTCGCGCCCAGCGCCGTCGAGGACGGGATGGGCGCCGGTAGCGCCGAGGACGGCGAGTTCCCGAGGACCGTCGGGCACTTCCAGGGCAAGACGGAGATCAAGACCGAGCCCGAGAAGATCGCCGTGCTCAGCACCGGACAGCTCGACGACCTGCTGTCCCTCGGAATCGTCCCGACGGCCGCCACCCGTGGCGACAACGCCGGACTCGTACCGGACTATCTCGCGGACGCCTTCCCGACGTACCAGAAGAAGCTCGCCGCGATGACCGACGCGGGGACCCGGCAGGCGCCCAACCTGGAGACCCTGGCCGCCGCCAAGCCGGATCTGATCCTGGTCAACGACTCGCTCGGTGATCTCTACCCGAAGCTGTCGAAGATCGCGCCCACCGTCGTCACGGCGGGCAACGGCATCAACTGGAAGCGGGACCTGCTGCTCGTCGGCGCCGCCGTCGGCAAGGCGGAGAAGGCGCAGGAGTTGCTCGACGACATCGTGGGCGACGCCGCCGAGAGCGGCAAGCAGCTGGGTGACCCCGCCGTGTCCATGGTGCGGTTCACGCCCGACCGGACGCGGATGTTCGGGGTGTCCTCCTTCACGGGCTCCCTTGCTGTCGACATGGGGATCGGACGCCCCAAGTCCCAGCAGTTCAACGCGATTTCGCAGGACATCGGGGCGGAGAGCATCGACGTCGCCGACGGCGACTGGATCTTCTACTCCGTGCAGGGCGACGCGTCCGAGACCGACGCCGGGAGCGTGCTCGCCGGACCGCTGTGGAAGTCGATGAAGGCCGTCAACGCCGGGCACGCGGTGAAGGTCGACGACGACCCCTGGTACCTCAACGCCGGACCGACCGCCGCCCAGCTCGTGGTCCAGCAGCTCGCGGACACCATAGGCAAGTGACCCGTCGTACGTCCGCGGGTACGCGTACGGTCTGGCTGACCGTCGCCCTTCTGCTCGCCGTCACCGCCGCGGTCCTCAGCCTCGCCGTCGGCACCCGCCCGGTCCCGCTGTCCACCGTCCTCGACGCCCTGGTGCACGGCGGGAGTTCACCGGACGCGCTGGTCGTACGGTCCTTGCGGGTGCCGCGGACGGCAATCGGGCTGACCGCGGGTGCCGCCCTCGGGCTCTCGGGGGCGGCACTGCAGGCGGTCACCCGCAATCCGCTCGCCGACCCGGGAATCCTCGGGCTGAGCCAGGGCGCGGCGGCCGGCGTCGTGTGCGCGATCGTGCTCGGCTGGGCGAACGGCTTCAGCGGGTACGTCTGGTACGCCTTCGCCGGCGCCGTCGCCGCCGCGTGTGTCGTGTACGCCATCGCCTCGCGCGGACGTGGCGGGGCCTCCCCGGTCAAGCTGGCGCTCGCCGGGACCGCGCTGTCGGCGATGACGGCGGGGGCGACGACGGTCGTCCTGACGTCGAGCTCGGCCACGCTGGATCAGTTCCGGTTCTGGCAGGTGGGCGCGCTCAGCGGGCGCGACGCCGGGACCGTCGGGCGGATGCTGCCGTTCCTGATCGCCGGCGCGCTGCTGGTGCTGGCCTGCGCCCGCGGCCTGGACTCGCTCGCGCTCGGCGACGACACGGCGCGGGCGCTGGGCCACCGGGTCGCGCTCGTACGGGGCTGTGCGGCGCTCGGCGCGACCGTGCTCACCGCGTCCGCGGTCGCCGCCGCGGGCCCCATCGCCTTCATCGGCCTCGCCGTACCCCACCTCGCCCGCCGTCTCGTGGGCGGCGGCCACCGCTGGACCCTCCCCCTGTCCGCCCTCCTCGGCGCCGCCCTGCTGCTCGCGGCGGATGTGGCGGGCCGGGTGGTCCGCGCCCCCGCGGAGGTCCCGGCCGGGGTGATGACCGCGCTGGTGGGCGTGCCGGTGCTGGTCGTCCTCGTACGGCGCAAAGGGGTGGCCGCGTGACCCGGACGTCCACCACGGCCCCCGCCCACCCGCGCTCGGCCGGCCTCTCCGTAATCCGCCACCGCGGCCTCTCCCTTCTCCTGCACCGGCGCTCCGCCGCCGTCACCACCGTGCTCCTCCTGCTCCTCGCGGGCGTCATGCTGCTCTCGGCGTGCGTCGGGCAGTCGTACGTCCCGCCGGGCGAGGTCTGGCAGGTGCTGCGCGGCCACGGCGGCCCGTACGACCTGATCGTCGGTGAACTGCGGGTCCCGCGGATCGTGCTCGGCGCGCTGGTCGGCACGGCGCTGGGGCTGGCCGGGGCGCTCGTGCAGACCGTGACGCGCAACCCGCTCGCCAGCCCGGACGTCATCGGCGTCGGCCACGGCGCCGCCGCCGCGACCGTACTGGCGCTCGCCACCGGCACGGTCGCCTCCCCCGGCGCGCTCCCGGCCGTCGCCGTCACCGGGGGTCTCGCGGCCGCCGCCCTGGTGTACGTACTGGCCTGGCGGCACGGGATGCAGCCGAGCCGGTTCGTGCTGACGGGGGTCGGGATCGGGGTCGCGCTCTCCGCGATCGTCCAGCTCTACCTCACCGAGAGCGAACTGGCCGAGGCCGAACAGGTCAAACTGTGGCTGACGGGCAGTCTGAACGGACGCGGCTGGGAGCAGGCCGGGCCCCTGTCCTGGGTACTGCTGCTCTCCCTGCCCGCCCTGGTCTGGGCGAACCGCGCGCTACGCCCGCTCGGTCTGGACCCCGACACCGCGGCCGCCCTCGGCGTCCGCGTCCAGCGCACCCAACTCGGCCTGACCGTCCTGGGCGTGGTGCTCGCCGCGACCGCGACCGGCGCGGCGGGCCCGATCGGCTTCGTCGCCCTCACCGGCCCTCAGCTGGCCCGCCGCCTCACCCGCACCCCCCACCTCCCCCTCCTCGCCTCGGCGTTGACAGGGGCGTTCATCGTGGTCGCCGCCGATCTGGTGGCCCGCACGCTGGTGCCGCCGCTGGAGATCCCGGTCGGCGCGCTCACCTCGCTGGTCGGGGGGCCGTATCTGCTGTGGCTGCTGGGGCGGTCGGGCAGGCGCTGACACGCCAAGGGGAGCGCCGACCGGTCGTACGACCGGTCGGCGCCCCACAGCACCCTCGGAGGGATCAGATCGTGGCGGTGTCGATCACGAAGCGGTAGCGGACGTCGCTCGCCAGCACCCGCTCGTACGCGTCGTTGATCTCGGACGCGCTGATCAGTTCGATCTCGGCGCCGAAGCCGTGCTCCGCGCAGAAGTCGAGCATCTCCTGGGTCTCCTGGATGCCGCCGATACCGGAACCGGCCAGGGTCTTGCGGCCCATGATCACCGAGAAGAGGTTGAGCGCGACGGGCTCCTCGGGGGCGCCCACGTTCACGAAGGCGCCGTCCGACTTGAGCAGCGACAGGAAGGTGTCCAGGTCCAGCGGGGCCGAGACCGTGGACAGGATCAGGTCGAACGTGCCGCGCAGCTCCTCGAAGGTCTTCGGGTCGCTGGTGGCGTAGTAGTGGTCGGCGCCCAGCTTCAGCCCGTCCTCCTGCTTGCGCAGGGACTGCGAGAGCACGGTCACCTCGGCGCCGAGCGCGTGCGCGATCTTGACGCCCATGTGGCCGAGGCCGCCCATGCCGAGAATCGCGACCTTCTTGCCGGGGCCGGCGTTCCAGTGCTTGAGCGGGGAGTACGTGGTGATGCCGGCGCAGAGCAGCGGTGCGGCCACGTCGAGGGACAGGCCCTCGGGGATACGGACGGTGTAGTTCTCGTCGACGACGATCTGCTGGGAGTAGCCGCCGTAGGTGGGCTCACCGTTCTTGTCGAGGGCGTTGTACGTGCCGACGTTGCCCTTGACGCAGTACTGCTCCAGGCCGGCCTTGCAGTTGTCGCACTCACGGCAGGAGTCGACCATGCAGCCGACGCCCACGCGGTCGCCGACCTGGAACTTGGTGACGCCGGGGCCGACCTCGGAGACGATGCCGGCGATCTCGTGGCCCGGCACCATCGGGAAGATGGCCTCGCCCCAGCCCTCGCGGGCCTGGTGGATGTCCGAGTGACAGATACCGGCGAACTTGATGTCGATCAGGACGTCGAACTCGCCGACCGGGCGGCGCTCGATGGTGGTGCGCTCCAGCGGAGCCTTGGCGGCGGGGGCGGCGTACGCAGCAACAGTGGTCATGCCGGGGGGATCTCCTCAGGAGTGGTCATGTGCCGTGCCCGGCTGCCTTCGGCCGGGCACGGCATCCAGCCTGCCGCACCGCACCGCATTCACCCAGGTCACGGCTTTGCGTACGTTCCCTGGTCCTACTACTGGCGGGGTCAGGCTCACAGACGTAGGACCGTGAATACTGGACGTATGGACGAACACCCCTCCCAGGACCTCGCGGCGGAAGCCGGGCCCGGGCAGCCCCTGGACCGGCGTGCCGAGCTCAGCGAGTTCCTGCGCACCCGCCGGGCCCGGCTGAAGCCGGAGGACGTCGGGCTGCCGGACTTCGGCCGGCACCGCCGGGTGCCGGGGCTGCGCCGCGAGGAGCTGGCGCAGCTGGCCGGGGTGTCCGTCGCGTACTACACGCGCCTCGAACAGGGCAACGGACGGAATGTGTCGACCGAGGTGCTCGACGCGATCGCGCGGGCGCTGCGGCTCACGGACGCCGAGCACGCACATCTCACGCACCTCGCGAAGCCCAAGCAGCACAAGAAGAAGCAGACGGCTCGGCCGCAGCAGGTGCGGGGTGCCTTGCGGCAGCTGCTGAACAGCTTCGACGGCGTCCCCGCGTACATCACCGGGCGGCGCTCGGACGTTCTCGTCTGGAACCGGATGGCCGCGGCCGTGTTCGGTGACTGGTCGGAGCTGGCGCCGCCGGAGCGGAACTGGGCGCGGATGGTGTTCCTCAAGCCCGAGTACCACGATCTGTTCGTGGACTGGGAGCAGAAGGCGATCGACATCGTGTGCGTTCTGCGCATGGACGCGGGGTGTCACCCCGACGATCCCCAGCTGTCCGCGCTCGTCGGCGAACTGTCCGTGAAGAGCAAGGACTTCCGGCGGTTGTGGGCCACGCACGACGTCAAGGAGAAGAGCCACGGCGTCAAGCGGCTGCGGCATCCGCTGGTGGGTGACCTCGCGCTTCAGTTCGAGTCGTTCCGGCTGCCCGACGACAGTGAGCAGGTGCTGGTCACGTATCACGCGGAGCCGGGATCCGCTTCGGCGGATGCGCTGCGGTTGCTGGCCAGCTGGGGGACGGACGCGACCAGGGCGGGGACCGGGACGTCGGCACCGTCGGCTTGAACGGCACCGTGGGCGCCCCTGCTCCACCGGAGTGATGGTTCAGGGCCTCTCCGTCGCCTTTGGCCGTACCCATATGGCTATGGCCGGGTCGCGTAGGGAACTGGTCTCCCGGGCCCGGACCACGCGCAGGATGCGTGTCGCCGCCCCGGGGTTGAGTACGCCGGGGACCTGGGGGTACCTCCCACGCCCTTAAGGCAGTGGGGGAGCGCCCAAGACCGTTCGGGGCGTGCGGCTGAGCGGACTCACTCCTGCTCAGTCCAGAGGAACGGTGTAAAGGCTCGGTAGGAGCCGGGGTTGGTTCGGGTGGACGCCTGTTGGTGACGTGGCCGTGGGGCCGCCCCCTTCTTGGTCAGTGTCGTGCTTCCACGTACATCGGTGACGGCGGTCTGCCCGGAAACCTGTCCAAGAACGACGCCCTGTGGGCGTTCCACGAAGCCCTCGACAACATCACCGAAAGCAACAACAACTGCGGCAACACCTACGACCACGACTTCACGAACAAGCCGACCGCCGACTGCTCGAACGAAATCGACATCCGCAGCGTCGGTACTCATGAGGCCGGACACCTCTTCGGGCTGAAGGACATCGCTGGGGCACACGACGACCTCACCATGTTCGGGAGCTCGATCTTGTGCTCGACGAGGGCCAGGACGCTCGGCAAGGGTGACGTGCTCGGCCTCCGCAGCATCTACCGGGCAGGAGCTGACGCTCCAAGAGGAGGCGTACCGATGAAAGCCGTACTCCCGATCGGCAGAAGAGGGCCCGTGGGGATGCTGCTGGCGGCAGCCACCTTCACGGTGTCCGTCGCCTGCACGTCGTCGAGCGACAGCGAGGGCGGCGAGTCCGCGTCGTCCTGTGCGTCCCTGGTCGAGTACCAGAACCGCACGTACTCGGGCACAGAGGCCAGGGGCTTCACCGTCGGGGACAAGCTCGGTGCCGCCACCCTGCCGCCGTGCGACGACACGCCGAGCGATGACAGCGACGGTGAAACGACGCCGACCTCGACGACCGCCCATGCGATCGAGGGAGTGGATCCCAGCATCGCCATCATGGTGGAACAGGCGTCTGATGATGTCATCTTCGTCAACGTCGACTCCGACAAGAAACTGCCCGAGATCAAGAAACTGATCCACGGCTCGTGATGCCGAGCGCGGGGCGCCGCCGCGCAGGGTGGCGCCGCGCGCCTGGCGGGGTCACGGCCGATACGGCGGTGCCGCCCCCCACGTCCACTTCGGCACCGGCTGCTCCCCCGGGGCCACTGCGTCCGGACCGGAGAAGTACACGGCCAGCCGCGTACCCCACTCCGCGTACGCGAGGAACGCGGAGCGGAACTCCGCGTCGGTGGGCAGGTCGGCCTCGTCCGCCGCGTCCTGGAGGAGGTTCACCCAGCGGCGCCGCTGCACCTCCGTGATGTTCTTGCCGAGGTGCTTGGCGACCATGTGGCCGTGGCCGCCCTGGGTTTCGGAGTAGGCGGGCGGCCCGCCGAAGACCTCCCCCAGCCAGAGGGCCACATGCAACGCGTGCTCGGGCGCGAGCCCCTCGAACACCGGTGCGAGAACCTCGTCGTTGTGGACCTTGTCGTAGAACACCTCGGTCAGCCGGGTGAAGGCCTCGGCGCCGCCCGCCCAGGCGTAGAGCGTGGGCACGGACGCGCCCGAGCCGCGTACCGCCGTCGGCTTGTAGTGGCGCATCTCCTCGATGTACGGGATGTACGGGCGGACGTCGGCGTGGAAGTCCGTGAAGAGTTCGGATTGCCGGAAGCCCACGACATGGTCCTCCGTCGACGTCCAGGTGATCCGCAGGACGAAGTGCTCGAAGTCCTGCTCAGAGCGCGCCAGTTCGTAGTCGACGCATTGCGGAGCCGCGGCCAGTTGCCGGGCCGCCCTCGTGAAGGCCGCGAGGAACTCCGCGGAGTGCTGCTCAGGGATGCGGTAGCGGATGTACTCGACCGTCTGAGTCGTCATGCGGGCCAGACAATCACGGCCGAACCGTCCCAGCCACGTGGATGCCGTTGGCGAGTCCTCCGCCGGGGACCCTTCTCGGAAACCGCCAACACTTTGGCGGAAAGTGTTGGCGGTTCTGAGGTAGCCCCGCTCACAGGCCTCGGCGGTCGGCCTCCGCGTCGCCCTTGAGCGCGGCGACGAACGGCGCCCAGGCCCGGGCCCCGAGAATGAGGGCGGGACCGTCGGGCGCCTTGGAGTCACGCACGGGGACGAGGCCGGGGAAGTCGTCGGCCACCTCGACGCAGTGGCCGCCGTCGCCGTTGCTGTAGCTCGACTTGCGCCAGAGGGCGGCGCCCGGGAAGTCGCTCGCGGTCCCGGCGCAGTGACCGTCATCACCGTTGCCGCTCTCGCACCAGTACACGTCAATCAAGTCGATTGGGTTGCTTGCCATTTCGGTAGTCCTCTGCTGCTTGCTCGATGAGCTTCAGGGACGCCTCCGGAGGGAGTGCGGCGGCCCTGAGCCGACCGTACGCCTTCGCGTACCGCCTCACGAGCTCCGGATCATCGATCAACTGACCGCTGTACATCCCCTCGGTGTACATGAGCGGCGGGGCATCGGCAAAGGTCATGAACCTGGTCGTGCCCATCATGAACGGGTGCGCTCCTGAATTCCGCAGAAGGATCTGCGGAATGGCCCGGCGTTTGCGTGCTACCTCTGCGATATGGGCAAGCTGGTCGGCCATGTCGTTCGCCGGAATGATCGGCTCCCACAGGATCGCCTCGTGAAGTACGAGCCAGCTCTCTGGAGCCTGTTGGTCCTCGAAGAGCCAGGCCCGCTCGCGCCGGGCCGAGATCTTCTCCGCAACCGCCTCCTCGCAGGCCGTAGGGTACGCCGCCAAGACAACAGCCCGGATGTACGACGGCAGTTGGAGCGGCCCCGGAATCAGGGCAGGATCCCACTCCTCGATCTCCTGTGCACGTCCCTCCAACTCCACGGTGTCGACGAAGTACTCGGCGTGCGCCCCCTGCCGTGCCGCGCGCACATCCTCGCAATGCCGCTCAAAGAACCCGTCCGTCTCCAGCACCCGATCCGCGTGCCGAGCCAGATCGATCGGCATCCGCCGCTGCCCGCGCTCGATATCACTGAGGTACGTCTTGCCGTAGAAGATGCCCTCCAGCAGACCCTCCAACGACAGTCCCGCCGCCTCCCGCTTCCACCTCAACTCCTTGCCGTAGAAGGTCGGGACGCTCATCGAGCCGTCGATGTCCTTGCGTCGTGCCATTGCTCACCGCCGTGTGGGGGGACCTTCCGCAGTTCGGGCCGCATACACGGAACCCCTTTCACGGTAACCAGCGGGACGCCAGAGTGTGAGCGATTCGTTACAGAAAGCACAGGGAGCACCGCTCATGCCCGACCACCCCACCGCCGACGACATGACCCGTTGCGTGGAAGAACTCCGCGCCGCCCTCGCCCTCCACGGGGTCACGCTGCCCTCACTCCGCGTGGACCTCCCGACCTTCGCCGGTACGTACACACCGCCCGCCGGGCTCATCGCGCTCGGGAACTGCAACACCGCCACGGCCGGCGCGCTCGCCACCGCGCTCCGGAAGGCGGCTGGGCGGTGACCTTCGAACTGAGCCTGCTCGCCACGCCGAAGTCCGTACCCGAACTGCGCCACCGCCTCCGCGACCACGGCTTCGACGTCCGTCTCTGCGCGACCGAGTTGGTGACGAACGTCCTCGACCACCTCGGCGAGGGCACCCCGGTGACCGTCCGTGTCGGCCTCACCGACCACGGCCACACCCGCGTCGAGGTCACCGACCCCGACCCGCGCGCCCTCCCCGTCCTGCTGCACGCCGCCCCGAGCGACGAGTCGGGGCGTGGTCTCGCCCTCCTCGACGCGCTCGCCCTGCGATGGGGCGTGGAGCAGGGGGCGGGCGGCAAGACCGTCTGGTGCGAGGTGGAGGCGCGAGCAGCCGGGCAAGAGCAACGGCCTGCCCGGGACTCGACATCCCGGACAGGCCGCTCGCGTACGGAGGACTAGAGGCCTGGAGGCCTACTTCCCGTAGTACGCGTTGTAGATCGAGATCGTCGACTTGTTGCCCTTCTTGTCGGCGATCTTGGCGTGGAAGGAGATTCCCTTGCCCTTCGCCGGGTTCTTCACCGTGATCTTGCCGTTCTTGACGTTGAGCTTGGTCCACGTCTTGCCGTAGTCGTACGAGACGTAGACGTACAGCGACTTGAGGTTCTTGCCCGCGGCCGAGCCCTGGACGGTGACCGGGACCGTGACCTTCTTGCCGGCCTCGACGCGGCTGTCGAGGCCCGTCGCGGCGTTGAAGCGGACCGTGGAGGTGGGCAGCTTCGCGAAGTCGGCCTTCTTGGACTTGAAGGTCCAGCTGGCGTCGATGCGCGTGGAGGCCGCGGCGACCTTCACGGTGCGCTTGACCGAGGTGGTGAGCTTGTACTGGGCCTCGGCGGCCGGCACCTTGAACGCCTTCTCCCCGAAGAGCGGATCGTCGTGCGAGCCGACCTTCGCGCCGTTGCGGTACAGCGTGGTCGTCACCGAGCTGAACAGCGAGGACCCGGCGTGGGTGCTGCCGTCGGCGAACAGCGGCAGGTAGCCGTAGAGGTTGTTGCCCTCACGGAACACACCGAAGTCCGAGTCGATCCTCGGGCCGAAGACGGCCTTGTTGAACGTCCTCGTGTAGCTCTGGCCCGCCTTGAAGGTCTGCTCGGCGTCGAGCGTGTAGTACGCGTCGATGATCGGGAACCCGTTGGCGTCGGTGCCCGCGTACTGCTCGAAGTCGAGCAGCCACTGGACCTGCTCCCCGGTCGACAGGTACAGCGTGCGCGAGCTCGGGACCTTCTGGGCGACCCCGACGCCGAAGGAGAAGTCCTCGGGCAGGAAGGCGTACGCGGTGACCGCGCCCGTCTTGCCGGAGGCCGAGGCCCCCAGGTTGGCCTTCACCTTGGCGAGTTCGCTCGCCTTGTAGTGCTTGACCTTCGCGCCCTGGAGCTTGGTGACCTTGCCGCCGGTGAAGATGTCGTACTCGGCGCCCGTGCCCTTGGCCCACTGCCCGGACCAGCTCTGCGACAGACCGGAGGAGACCGCCGGACCGACGTGTGCCACACGCACGTCCTGGAAGGAGGCCAGGCCTAGGCCCAGACCGATGCCCGCCGGGTTATACATGTACGAGACCACCGCGGACAGCGGCTGCGCGCCGGCGTCCGGCACCGTGATGTCGGCGCCCTTGGCGGTCCGGGCGTCGAGGGTCACCGTGGTGTCCTTGGTGACGCTCAGCTTGGGCCGGACCAGCCAGTCGACCCCGCCCTTGGCCGTGACGAGGTCCTTCACCGACAGCTCGTCGAGCAGGTAGTTGCCCTTGGGCACCCGCAGGGTCACGCTGTCCGCCGTGCTCATCGACGCGTAGTCCCGGCCGCTCGCGACACCGGAGAACGCGATCAGGTCGGTGAGATGGGTCGGCGTCTCACCGGCACGGTTGATGTACTTCAAGGTGACGTCGTACGACTCCACCTCGCGCTCGACCGCCGCCGCCGTCCGCACGGTCTGGCCGCCGCCCGTCGCCGTCACGTACGCCGAGTACGCGCCGTCTACCGTGCCGCCGAGCTTCGAGTTCGTGGTCACGTCGACGGAGGCCTTGCCGCCCGCCGGGACGGTGACCGTCTTGGCGCCGAGGGTGAAGAAGCCCGCGGGAGCCGCCTGGCCCCTGGGGTTGGTCGCGGAGATCGCGAGGGTCAGGGTGACGTCGGTGGTGCCGAGGTTGCGGTAGGTGAGCTGCTCGGTCACCGGCTTGTCGTCGGTGTGCGGCCACTGCGCGATCGGGAAGCTGACCGAGTTCGGGTCGGCGATCACGGTCTGCTTGATCGCCTTGTCGACGGCGATCCGGCCCGAACCCTGCTGGAACGGCGTGTACGCGCCGCCCTTCGCGGAGCTCGTCAGCGCGCCCTTGAGCTCGGCGAACGTCCAGTCCGGGTGCTGCTGCTTGAGGATCGCCGCGGCACCCGCGACATGCGGGGTCGCCATCGACGTACCCGAGATGGACAGGTAGCCCGCGGGCTTCTCGCCGACTTCCTGGGCGATGGCGCTGCCCGGCGCCGCGGCGGCCGTGATGCCCACGCCGGGTGCGGTGACGTCGGGCTTGATGGCACCGTCGAGGCCGGGGCCGCGGCTGGAGAAGGACGCCAGCTTGTCGTTGTCGTCGACGGCGCCCACGGTGAGCGCGTCGGCCGCGCTGCCCGGGGAGCCGACGGTCTGCTCGCCGTACTCGCCGTCGTTGCCGGCGGCGATCGCGAAGAGGATGCCCTTCTCTTCGGAGAGCTTGTTGACCTGGGCCTCGAGCGGGTCGATGTCCGGGGTGTCGGCGCCGCCCAGGCTCAGGTTGACGATGTCGGCGCCCTGCTCGGCGGCCCACTCCATGCCCGCGAGGATGCCGGAGTCGTCACCGGAGCCGGTGTCGTCCAGGACCTTGCCGTTGAGGATCTTCGCGCCCGGCGCGACACCCTTGTACTTGCCGTTCGACTTGGCGCCGGTGCCCGCCGCGATGGACGCGACGTGCGTACCGTGGCCGACGCGGTCGATCGTGTCGGCGGCGGTGGAGAAGTTCTTGGACTCGACCACCTGGTCCTTGAGGTCCGCGTGGGTCGCGTCGACTCCGGTGTCCAGGACGGCGATCTTGACGCCCTTGCCGTCGTACCCGGCCGCCCAAGCCTTCGGGGCGCCGATCTGCGGCACGGACTTGTCGAGGCTGGCCTTGCGGACGCCGTCCAGCCAGACGTGCGCGATTCCGGAAGCCGTCCGTGCGCCGTTGGTGACCGCGGACCACAGCTCGGCCGTGTCCTGCTTCGGCGTCTGCACCGCGTCCGCGTTCAGGGACTTCAGGCTCCTGCGGAGGTTGCCCGCCTCGCGGACGTCGGCCTTGGCGGCCGTCGCGGCCCCTTGGTAGCCGACGATCACCTTCAGGCCCTGCTTCTGGGCCTTGCGGGTCGCCGCCTTGTTCAGCTCGGTGATGTCGAAGAGACGCCGGTCCAGCTTGCCGCCGGCTATGAGCGCCTGCGCGTCGGCCGGCACCACGAGGGTGTGGCCGTCGGCCTTGCGCACCTGGACGGGTACGTCCTCACGGCCCTTGGCCCGCTCGAAGCCGACGACACGTCCCTTGGCGTCGACGACCACCCGGTCACCGGTGATCAGTGTGATGCGGTGCTTGGCCGTGATACCAGCCGTCTTCGCGGCCGTCTTCGCGGCCGTCTTCGCGCCCGTTGAAGCGCTGCTCGCGTGCTCCGCCTTCGCCGCCGCCGGGTTGGTCATTCCCGCCGCCAGAGCCACGGCCGCCGCTGTGGCGATGGTCGCCGCGCACGCTCTTTTCACTTGTTTACGCAAGTCTCCCCCTGGAGCTCAGGTCCGAACGAATTCCCCATTCATCCGGCCGGGGGAAGCTCCGTACACATGCACGTACACCCCCCGGACACGTCAGTATGCCGGGGGGCGTACGACCCCTCAATAGCGGGGCGGCTGTGAAGAGTTGACGGAGTTGTTCCGCTACGCTCCCGCACTCCCCCTTATGTACTCCTTTATGCCCCCGCGTTCTCCTTGACCGAAATCTTTCCCTTACGAATCGTCGCAAGCCGCGGGGCCTTCTTCGCGATCGAGGAATCGTGCGTGACCATGATGAAAGTGAGCCCGCGCTCCTTCCACATGGTCTCCAGTACGTCCATGATCTCGTCGCGCATGGACTCGTCGAGGTTGCCGGTCGGTTCGTCGGCGAGCAGCACCTTCGGCTGCTTGACCAGGGCGCGGGCGATCGCGACGCGCTGCTGCTGACCGCCGGAGAGCTCGGCGGGCAGGTGCCCGAGCCGCTCGGCGAGGCCCACCGACTCCAGTGCCTCGGCGGCCCGTTGCCGCCGTTCCTTCGTCTTCACACCGAGGGGTACGAGAGCGGTCTCCACGTTCTCCTGAGCGGTGAGCGTGGGAATGAGGTTGAAGCTCTGGAAGACGAATCCGATGTTCTCGCTGCGCACTTTGGTGAGCTTCGCCTCGGACAGCTTTGCCATATCTGTACCGTCGAGTTCGATGCTGCCGCCGGTGGGCCGGTCGAGTCCGCCGAGCATCTGCAGAAGGGTGGACTTTCCGCCACCGGTGGGCCCCTGGATGACGAGCCGGTCGCCGTCCGCGATGGTCAGATCGACCCCGGCGAGCGCGTCGACCGTCTCCTTGCCCCGCGTATAGCGCTTGGTGACGCCTCTGAGTTCGTACATCGTGCAACTCCTGGATTACGTGAGGGGCTTGGCCTATTCGACGCGGCGCAGGGCGTCCGCGGGCCGCAGCCGGGAGGCGCGCCAGCCGCCGAAGGCGCCGGCGATCAGACCGCCGGCGACGGCGAGGCCGACCGCGACGGTGATGGTGTTGAGGCTGACGGGCGCGGTGAGCGCGACGTTGAGGGCCGAGGAAGCGGTCTGCTGGGCGGGACCGCCGAAGCCGCCGCCACCGGGGCCACCGCCACCGGGGCCGCCGCCTCCACCGGGGCCACCGCCCGAACTCGCCAGCTCCGCCTGCAGGGAGGGGCTGATCTCGGTGACGACGAACGCTCCGGCCAGGCCGAGTGCGATGCCGAGGGCGCCGCCGACCAGACCGTTGACGATGGCCTCACCGACGACCTGGCGGGTCACCCGGCTCGACTTCCAGCCGAGCGCCTTGAGGGTGCCGAACTCGCGCACGCGCCGGGAGACGGCCGAGGAGGTGAGCAGGCCCGCCACCAGGAAGGCGGCCACGAGCACCGCGATCGACAGCCACTTGCCGACGTTCGAGGCGAGGTCGGAGGCGGTCGACAGGGAGCCGGAGACGGTGTCCGCGAGGTCCGCGGAGGTGGTGACGGTCGTACCCGAGATGTTCTTCTGGATGGTGCTCTTGACGCTGGAGATCTGCTGCGAGTCGGACGCCTTGACGTAGATCGTGGTGACCTTGTTCTTGGAGTCGCTGAGCGTCTGCGCCTGCTTGAGCGGGATGTAGAGATTGGCCGCCGCGTCACCGCTGTCGGGCGTCGCGATGCCGATCACCTTGAACTTGACGCTCTTGATGGTGACGGTGGAGCCGACCTTGAGCTTCTTCTCCTTGGCGTACGACTTGTCGGCGACGACGACCTTGGCGTTCGTCTCGGACGTCTTGAACGTACGGCCGCTGGTGATCTTCGAGGAGGTCAGCGGGCCCAGCGCGGGCTTGGCGACGTCGGTGCCGTAGACGGAGTAGTTGTTGACGTCGAAGTTGGCGCCACCGCCCTGCACCCGGCCCTCGGGCGAGGCCTGACCGCCCCCGCCGGGGCCGCCCTGGCCGTTCTGCTGGCCGCCGTTCTCGTCCTGCTGGAACTGACCCCGCGTGAACTGGCCGTCGACCCGGATGACTTGGAGGCTCAGCCCGCCGACGGAGTCCGCGACGCCCTGCTGGGAGTCGACCTTGGAGACCGTAGAGGAAGCCAGGGTCTGGAAGCCCTGGACCATGACGCGGTCGCTGCTCTGCTCCGCGTCGGAGTCGCTGTCCTGGGCGTCGAAGTTGAAGCGCGGGCGCTCATTCGTGCTCGTCGTGGGCGCTGCCGCCTTGGTGACCGTCATGTCCGTACCCAGTCCGTACAGCGACTGGAGGACCTTGCCCTGCGCCTTCTCCATGCCGGACGACACGGAGCTGACCACGATGACCAGGGCGATGCCCAGGGCGAGTCCGGAGGCGACGACGAGCGCCGCCTTCCTGCGGCGGCGCAGTTCGCGCCTCAGGTAGGTGAAGAACATGGCGGCAAGCTAGGTACGGCGCGTGATGGAGAGATAAGGCCAAGATAAGAGAACGATGAGAAGACTGTGGATCAGTGGGTAGTTGAGCTGTGCGTGAGCCCGGAACCCTGTGCTCCACATAGTGACCTGCGGAAACGCGAAAGCGGCGGCCCCCCTGCACAGGGAGCCGCCGCCATCAGGGAACAAGAGCGATCAGACCGCCGAACCGGCCTTCCACGCCGCCCAGTCCAGGTTCCAGCCGTTGAGGCCGTTGTCCGCGGCGATGGTCTTGTCGCCGGTGTTCTGCACGACCACGACATCGCCGATCATCGAGCTGTTGTAGAACCAGGCGGCCTCGGTGTTCGGGTCGTTGGCTCCCTTGGTGTCGGACAGACCCACACAGCCATGGCTGGTGTTGACGCTGCCGAAGACCGACTTGGCGCCCCAGTAGTTGCCGTGGATGAACGTGCCGGAGGTCGACAGACGCATCGCGTGCGGCACGTCCTTGATGTCGTACTCGCCCTTGCCGTCGTCGTCCGTGAAGCCGACCGTCGCGCCGTCCATCCGGGTCTCCTTGAACTTCTCGGAGATCACCATCTGACCCTCGTACGTGGTGTTCTCCGGGGAGCCCGCGGAGATCGGGATGGTCTTGACGGTCTTGCCGTCCTGGGTGACCTTCATGGTCTTGGTCTTGGCGTCGACGATCGAGACCTGGTTGCGGCCGATCTTGAAGGTGACCGACTTCTGCTGCACGCCGTAGACACCGCTCGCGCCCTCGACGCCGTCGAGGTTCAGCTTGAGGGTGACGGTGGAGCCGCCGGTCCAGTAGTCCTCGGGGCGGAAGTCCAGGCGGTTGGCGCTGAACCAGTGGCCGACGACCTCCTGGCCGCTGCTGGAGGAGACGGTGATCCCCTTCTGCACGTCGGCCTTGTTCGTGATCGCCTTGTCGAAGTTGATCGAGACCGGCATGCCGACCCCGACGGTGGAGCCGTCCTCCGGCGTGAAGTTGCCGATGAAGCTGTTGGCCGGGGAGACCGTGGTGAACGACGCGTTCTCGTGGGCGGTGCGGCCCTTGGAGTCGTTGGCCTCGGCGGCGATCTTGTACGTGGTGGAGCGCTCGAGCTGACCGGTGGGCTTCCAGCTCGTCTTGTCGGCGGATATCTCACCCGAGACGGCGGTGCCGTCCGCGGTCGTCATGGCGACGGACGTGAGCGTGCCCTTGCTCACGGTGACCGCGGCGGCGTTGTTGATGGAGGCGTTGTCGGAGCCGTCCGCCGGCGTGATCTTGATCTGAGCCTCGGAGGTCTTCTTGGCCGCCGCCTCGTCGACCTGCGCCTGCGACTCCGCGGCTTCGCTCTCCGAGGCGCTGGCCTTGCTTCCGTCTCCGCTGCACGCAGAGAGCACCAGCACCCCGCCGAGCAGTGCGGACGCGGCCATCAGGCCCCTGCGCCGCTTACTGTCCGTCATCACACGCTTCTCCATCGTTGCCGAATCACCAAAAACCACGAGAGCCCCGTAAGGACCATCAACGCTACGACCGGTTCGTCCCGTTCCACATCCCTCAGATGTGTGGGGCACACCACGTCGGTCAACCGGGCAACCGGATCGACGGAACCGATCGGATGGACCGATCCGCTGTGACGACTGGTGGTGCGGAAGTGGTCAGTGCGTCGCCTGAGACGAGAAAACCCCAGGCGGCGGTTGCCACCCGGGGTCAAGATTTCCCCAAGGCGCCTCAGCCGACTCCGACTTCCTCGTCGTCGTCCTCGTCGTCATCATCGTCGTCGAGATCCCATTCCGGCGAATCGGGGTCGTAGTCGATCGACTCGCTGCTCCATGACGCCTGCGCGAGCTCGATCCCGGGCACCTCGCTGACCAGGTCGAACGGGTCTACGAGATACGCGAGGGCTTCGGCAGTGTCTTCCGTCACTGCGCTCTCGGCATGGGCCCGCTCGTCGGCCGGCATGTCGGCGTCGGATGCGATGCGCCGCAGCGCGGCCTTGGTGACGGCGCCCGCGTCGTCGACTTCCACGACCAGCTCCACGCGAAGCCGGACAAACAGTGATGTCTCAGGAGTACTCATGGGACGGAGCGTACGGCCCGCAGCTCCCCCGACTTTCCCGCGACCCGCGTATTTCATTAGCATCGGCCCACACGGCCAATTCGCCAGCGCCACAAGGGGATCGATATTACGTGTCCGCCGCACGTCGCTCGTTGCTGACCGCCACCGCAGCGGGGACCCTCCTGGGAGCCCTGTGGTTCGTCCCGTCCGCCAACGCGACTCAGGAAGAGCCCAGACAGCACGTCTCGACGTCGACCAGCACGCCCGCCAACGCCACGACGGCCACGACCTCGACGACGAGCGCCGCGATACGGGCCGCCACGGAGTCGAGCGACGACCAGACCCGGCTCGCCGACACCGGAAGCGTCAATACGACGCCGTACGTCGTCGGCGGAACCCTCTTCCTCGGCCTCGGCGCATGCTTTGTGACCTACTCGGTGCGCCGGGAGCGCACGGCGGCCTTCTGAGCGCGGCACCCCGGCCCGGAACCCACGGGATACCCCCATGCCAGACCTGACCGAGCTGTCCGATGTCGAGGAACCCGCCTGGCCCCTCGTCTCCCAAGCAATCTCCAAGAGCAGGGTGTCCATGGAGGTGCTTCCGGTGGACCCGGCGCAGGGCCACGCGACCCTGCTCCAACTCCAGCTCACCGAGCGCTCCTGGCTCGGCGCCTTCGCGCTCAACTGCGGCGGGGTGCTGCTGGACAGCGGATGGCTGCGCATCTACGGCAGCCCGGGCGTGGACGCCCCGGAACTGCCCTCGCTCGCGGAAGTCAACCGACTCCCCGCGCGGTTCGACCCGGCGTGGCAACCGGACGGCGGGATCGTCGTCGCCCATGACGCCCTGGGCGGAGCCTTCATCCGCAACGGGAACGACCCGAAGGCGGCGGGCCGCCCCGGCGCTCCCGGCGAGATGCTGTACTTCGCGCCGGACGCCCTGCGCTTCGAGGCCCTCGAGGCCGGCTACGAGACCTGGCTCAACTGGTTCCTCCTGGACGGCGGCACCGAGCAGCTCTACGACAACCTGCGCTGGCCCGGCTGGCGCGCCGAGACGGGCCCGCTGCCGGCCAACCACGGGATCACGTTCGTCCCCTACCTCTGGACCGCCGACAACCGCCGCGACCTCCCGGCCGCCCGCCGCCGAGCACTCCCCATGACCGAACTCCTCGGCCTCCACAGGAACATGGTCCTCGAACTCGACTCGGTCGACACCGGGTTCCTGGGCAACTTCGACGACTGACCTGGTAGCAACCCCGCGCCCCCCCAAAGGGGCGCGGGGAACTGCGCGAGCAACCACAAACGAGCCGCAGTGAACCTCCGACCCCAGCGGAGCGCCTACGCAGCGGAGCGTCTACGCAGCGCGGCGCCCGCCGCCGCCCTGTCCACCACGCTCCGTACGACGCTGCGGAGCCCGCCCGCGACCACCCGAACGACCGGCGCCCGCACTCGTGCCGCCACCGGAGTCGGTACGACGGCCGGTGCCGTCGCCACCGCCCGTACCGCTCGTCGCGCCGCCCACGGCGCCGCGACGCCCACGCTGCGGCTGACGCCCCTGGGACTCCGTACCCGAACCCGCGGGGCGCCTCGCCCCGCCCCCGGTCCGGGGCCGCGACCTGGGCCGCTGCTTCGGCTGTTCGGCGGGCTGGGGCACCTCGATGACGACCGGGACCCCGGAGGGCTCGCGGGCGCCGGTGAGGCGGCTCAGTTCCTCGTCGCTGGACTTGATCCGGGCGCTGCGCGGCGTGATGCCGGCGTCCGCCATCAGCCGGGTCATCTCCCGCCGCTGCTCGGGCAGTACGAGGGTGACGACGCTGCCGGACTCGCCGGCCCGGGCGGTGCGTCCGCCGCGGTGCAGGTAGTCCTTGTGGTCGGTCGGCGGGTCGACGTTGACCACGAGGTCGAGGTCGTCGATGTGGATGCCACGGGCCGCCACGTTGGTGGCGACCAGCGCGGTGACCTGACCGGTCTTGAACTGGTCGAGGGTGCGGTTGCGCTGCGGCTGGCTGCGCCCGCCGTGCAGCGCGGAGGCCCGTACACCGTTGGCGAGCAGCCGCTTGGTGAACCGGTCGGCGCCCCGCTTGGTGTCGACGAAGAGGATGACGCGGCCGTCGCGCGCCGCGATCCGCAGCGCCACGGCCTTCTTGTCGGTCTCGTCGGCGACATGCAGCACGTGGTGCTCCATGGTGGTGACCGCGCCCGCCGACGGGTCGACGGAGTGGACCACGGGATCCGTCAGGAACATCCGCACCAGCCGGTCGATGTTCTTGTCGAGGGTGGCCGAGAAGAGCAGCCGCTGCCCGTCCGGCTCGACCTGCTGGAGCAGCGCCGTGACCTGCGGCATGAAGCCCATGTCGGCCATCTGGTCGGCCTCGTCGAGGACGGTGATCGCCACGCGGTCGAGCGCGCAGTCGCCCCGCTCGATGAGGTCCTTCAGACGCCCGGGGGTGGCCACCAGGACCTCGGCGCCACGACGCAACGTCCCGGCCTGCCGGCTGATCGACATCCCGCCGACGGCCGTGGCCACGCGCAGGTTGACGGCGGTCGCGTACGGCGTCAGCGCGTCGTTGACCTGCTGCGCGAGCTCGCGCGTGGGCACCAGGACCAGCGCGAGCGGCGACCTGGGTTCGGCCCGGCGGCCCGCGGTGCGGGCAAGGAGGGCGAGCCCGAAGGCGAGCGTCTTGCCGGAGCCGGTGCGGCCGCGGCCGAGGACGTCGCGTCCGGCGAGGGAGTTGGGCAGGGTCGCGCCCTGGATCGGGAAGGGCTCGGTGACGCCCTGGGACGCGAGGGTCTTGGTGAGGGCGGCCGGCATGTCCAGCGCGTCGAACGAGTCGACGGCGGGCAGCGCCGGAGTGATGGTCTCGGGCAGGGAGAACTCCTGCGGAGCCACGACCTTGCGGGCCGGGCCCTTGCCCGTGCCACGGCCGCCGCCGCGGCCGGTGTTCTTCGCGGAGCCGCCGGTCTGGGCGCCGCGTGCGAGTGCCGGCCGCTTACGGACGGGACGTTCGGATCGAGTCATGCTGGATCTGGATTTCCTTCCTGGGCCCCACGGACTGCACGCACAGCGCGAGCCGGGGTCCGCACCCCAAGGTGCGGGCCCCGGCTCTGGAAAAGCGCGTCCCGAATCAGGCGGGGACGATGTTCTCCGCCTGCAGGCCCTTCTGGCCCTGCGCGACGTCGAACGAGACCTTCTGGCCCTCCAGCAGCTCACGGAAGCCGGAGCTGGCGATGTTGGAGTAGTGGGCGAAGACGTCGGGGCCGCCGCCGTCCTGCTCGATGAAGCCGAAGCCCTTTTCCGCGTTGAACCACTTCACGGTGCCGGTAGCCATGTTCTCTCCTGAATAGGTAAGGGCCCCATCCGGAGATGCCGGTAAAACAAAACGCGCCTGCGGAGGATTCCGATCAGGCGCACAAAGTAAATGGGTACCAAAAACGTATCAACGAGACGGTAGCACACTCCGACACGCCTCGGGGGCACCGTCCGACCGACGGCACCCCCCCGTAGCGTACAGACAACAGGCCTGTCCCTGGCCTCTACAGCAACGGCCCTGTCACCGTTTCCACGGCCGCCACCACATGTCCACCCCGTACGAAGGCGTCCGCCGCCTCCAGGTCCGGGGAGAGAAAGCGGTCCGGGCCCGGGCCCCGCACGCCGGCCGCGCGGACGGCCTCGATGACCGCCTGCGACGCGGGGGCCGGGGTCAGGCCCTCCCGCAGTTCGATCGCACGGGTGGCGGCGTACAGCTCGATCGCGACGATGCGGGTGAGGTTGTCCACGGCCGTGCGCAGCTTGCGGGCGGCCGACCAGCCCATGGAGACGTGGTCCTCCTGCATGGCGGAGGAGGGGATGGAGTCCGCCGACGCCGGTACGGCCAGCCGCTTCATCTCGCTCACCAGGGCCGCCTGCGTGTACTGGGCGATCATCAGGCCGGAGTCGACGCCGGCGTCGTCCGCGAGGAACGGCGGCAGGCCGTGCGAGCGGTTCTTGTCGAGGAGGCGGTCGGTGCGGCGCTCGGCGATGGAGCCGAGGTCGGCGGCGGCGATGGCGAGGAAGTCGAGGACGTAGGCCACCGGGGCGCCGTGGAAGTTGCCGTTCGACTCGACGCGGCCGTCGGGCAGCACGAGGGGGTTGTCGACTGCGGAGGCGAGTTCGCGCTCGGCGACCGTGCGGGCGTGCGCGAGGGTGTCGCGTCCGGCGCCGGCGACCTGCGGGGCGCAGCGCACGGAGTAGGCGTCCTGGACGCGCGGGGCGTCGTCCTGGTGGTGTCCGGTCAGGCCCGAACCCTTCAGCACGGCCAGCATGTTGGCGGCGCTGGCGCCCTGGCCGGGGTGCGGGCGGATGGCGTGCAGTTCGGGCGCGAGGACCCGGTCCGTGCCGAGCAGCGCCTCCAGCGACAGCGCCGCCGTGACGTCGGCCGATTTGTAGAGCGTCTCCAGGTCGGCGAGGGCCATGACCAGCATGCCGAGCATGCCGTCGGTGCCGTTGAGGAGGGCGAGGCCTTCCTTCTCGCGCAGCTCGACGGGGGTGATGCCGTGCGCGGCGAGGAGTTCACCGGCCGGTCGTACGACGCCGTCGGGACCCTCCGCGTCACCCTCGCCCATGAGCGTCAGGGCGCAGTGGGACAAGGGGGCCAGGTCGCCGGAGCAGCCGAGCGAGCCGAACTCGTGGACGACCGGGGTGATCCCGGCGTTGAGGATGTCCGCCATGGTCTGCGCGACCTGGGGCCGCACGCCCGTGTGCCCGGAGCAGACGGTCTTGAGCCGCAGGAACATCAGCGCGCGGACGACCTCGCGCTCGACCCGCGGGCCCATCCCGGCTGCGTGCGAGCGGACGATGTTGCGCTGCAACTGGGCGCGCAGTTCCGGGCTGATGTGCCGAGTCGCGAGGGCTCCGAAGCCGGTGGAGACGCCGTACACCGGCTCCGGCTTCGCGGCCAGCGCGTCCACGATCTCGCGGGCCGCCGCGAGGGCGGCCACCGCCTCGCCGGAGAGCTCGATCCGGGCGCCGTCGCGCGCCACGGCGAGAACGTCGGACGCGGTGACCCCGTACGTCCCCACCACCACAGTATGCATATCCATATTCAGGAGCGTACGCAGTGAATTCGATGGTGTCACTAGTGGGTGGCCTGTTTGCCCCTTACTCCGACGTACTCACAGACGCTCGGACGTACGTCGCAGTCACGGGCGGCGCTGCTCGTGGCGCCCCCTGAAGCGGCGGCGCTCCCCCTTGGCCGGGGACGGTGCGTCGGCGAGGCGTACGACCGGATCGTCGGGCCCCTCGGCCCCGGCGACGACGGGCCCGGCCGCGCGTACGGCCTTGGCGCGGTACTGGGCGGCGTCGGCCAGCCGGAAGAGCCGGCGCGCCGAGCGCACCGGCCCGATCGGGTCCTCCGTGGAGGCGACCCCGCACGCCACCCCCTCACCCAGTTCCAACTCGGCGGCGCGACGGCAGAGTTCATCGGCGATGCGGACCACCTCGGCCACCGGAGGCCCGACCGCGAGCAGGCAGAACTCGTCACCGCCGAGCCGGGCGGCCAGGGCGCCCGGGAGCATCGCCCCGCACAGCGACAGCACGGACCCGAACCGCTCGAGGAGCCGGTCGCCGACCTCGTGCCCCTGGGTGTCGTTCACATGCTTGAGGCCGTTGAGGTCACAGACGACGAGACTGACCACAACCCCTTCCCTCCGGTGCCGCTCGATGGCCTCGTCGAGGCGTACGTCCACGGCGCGGCGGTTGGCGAGCCCGGTGAGGGCGTCGGTGAACGCGAGACGCCGGGCCTCCTCCAGACGCTCCGCCTGGGCGATCCCGGCGGCGACGACGGAGGCCAGGACGGTCGCGAAGTCGGCGTCGCCCCGGTCGAAGACGGGGGCCTTGACCGGGCGGGCCACGTACAGCTCGCCCCAGGCGCGCCCGTGCAGCACGATGGGGGCGACCACACAGCACCCGCGGCCGCGCTTGCGCAGGGCGGCGACGCGCTGGTGGCAGTAGCCCGCGCGGCCCCCCGCCGGGCCGTCGGCGGTCTCCACCCAGGCGTTCGGCCCGCCGCCACCCGCCCAGCGCTCGTGCAGAAACTCGGTGATCTCCGGGAACTGGTGCACGGGGTAGGCCTCCCCGTCCGGGAACTCCTCCTCGTCCGGCGCGCGTTCGCCCACGTTCGCCAGGACCCGCAGCCGGCCGAGTTCGCGCTCCCACACGGAGAGCGCGGCGAAGTTCCCGGCGAGCGCGCGGCAGGCGCCGAGCGCCGCGGCCCGCCAGGACTCGCGCGGGGTGTGCGCCGACGCCATCCCCTGCGCCAGCTCCACCACGGCTGTCAGCCGTCTGTCCTCACCCATCACTCCAGGCTAGGGACATTTACGTAGATTTGGGACATCGATAGGGCGAACAGGGGTCCGAGTGGCCGTACAGGCTCGGCGGCTCTCCGGGCTCTACTCCCCCGGCCACTGCGGCTTGCGCTTCTCATTGAACGCGGCGACCCCCTCGGCCCGGTCACCGGAAAAGGCGACGGACCGCCAGGCGGCATCCTCGACCTCCAGGCCCGCCCGCAGATCGAGGCCGTGCCCGAGCCGCAGCGCGCGCTTGGCGGCACGCAGACCGACGGGGGAGTTGGCGGCGATGCGGGCGGCGAGCGCGAGGGCTTGCGCACGGTCCTGCCCCTCGTCCACGAGGTCGTCGACAAGGCCCAACTCCCGCGCCTCGTCCGCCTCCAGCCGCCGCGCGGAGAAGATCAGCTCGGCCGCGCGGGCCGCCCCGACCCGCCGCGGCAGCAACTGCGTACCGCCCCCGCCGGGAATCACCCCGACCGACACCTCGGGCAGCCCGACCACCGCCGTGCGGTCCGCCACGATCAGGTCGCAGGACAGCGCGAGCTCGAATCCACCGCCGAGCGCGAAGCCGTGCACGGCGGCGACGGTCGGCATCGGCAGCTCCAGGACTCCCGTGTACGCGGCCCGCGCGACGGGGCGTTGCCGCACCAGCTCGGCGTCGGTGAGGGAGTTGCGCTCCTTCAGATCGGCGCCGACACAGAAGGCCCGCTCATGGGTGGACGTCACCACGACCACCCGTACGTCACGGTCGGCGGCGAGCGCCGCGCAGGCGCCGGCGAGGGAACGGGCCATGTCCGTGGACACGGCGTTCATGGCCTTCGGCCGGTCGAGGGCGAGCTCCGCGACGTGACCGTGCCGCCGTACGACGACGAACTCCCCGAACCGCCGCTCGTCCCCTTGCTCCGCCATGACACCCTCCCGGTTAACGTGGGTTAACTTCCGACGCCCCGATCATCGCAGCCGACACCGCCCGGCGAAACCCGCTCTCTCGCCCGCGTCTCCCCGTTCGAGTGACATCCCGCCCAACTCCCGTCCCACACCCCCAAAGGACACATAACCTGCGCACCGCCACAGCGCACCGGGGGTGTCGGCACACCGGGGAGGAACGACCATGACGAACGGCACGACGGCGACCGCGTCGACGACGAGGGCCCAGGCGGATCCCTCAAGGACCCCACACCCCGAGGCAGCACCGGCACGCGGCACGTCACCGGAGCCGACAGCCCCCGGGCCGCAGCCGACGGCCGCCGGGGCGCGGCGGGCGGAGGCCGGAACCGGTTCCGTCGGCCCCACTGCCGAGCCCCTCCGGAACCGCCCCGCCCGGGGGCGGCACCGCAGGCCCCGTCCCCGTCGGATGCTCTTCGCCGTGGGTGGGCTCGCGCTGGCCGCGGGGGCGTTGAGCCTGGTGCGGATGGCGCCGGATTCGGTGGTCGGAGGCGGTGGGAACGCGGAGGCGAAGTCGAGCGCGGGGGTCCTCACGGACGAGGCGGTCGACACTGAGCCGTCCGTCTGGGCCGTGCCCTCCGCGCGCCCCGCGTCCAGCGACGGGACGACCGCGCCCCCGACGGCCGGCGTGAGCCTCGTACCGGCAGGAACCACAAGCCCGGCAGGACCCGTGGGCTCCGCGGGACCCGTACCGCGGACGACACCGCCCGCGGCGATCCCGTCGGCCCGCGCCGGTGCGCCGGACACGACGACCGGCATCCCCACCGCCCCCGTGCCCTCACAGCCCGTACCACCACCGGCCGCGAGCACCCCCGCCCAGCAACCCCCACCCACTCCGACCCCGCCCCCGAGCGGCACGACCGACACCCCGGGCCTGTGCGTGCCGATCGTCGGAATCTGCGTGAACGACCTGACGGGACCGGCCGGTCCCCGTTAGGGCTCGCCGTCCCGGCGGGCCAGCAGCCACGGTTCGACCACGCCGAGACCACGGACCGGGCGCTGCCACATCGGCTGGAGGGCGAAACGGTAGGTGGGCGGCTCTTCGCCCTCCTTCTCCGCGGCGGCCGCGGCTTCGGCGGCCTCCGCCTCGGAGACGGGGGCGTCGCCGGTGCGGATCAGGTCCTCCGCGAAGGCACCGTCCACCAGGACGGCATCCCGTGGCGCTATCGACGTAAGACGCGAGGCGAGATTCACCGTCGTACCGAAGACATCGCCCATGCGTGTCGTCACCGTGCCGAAGGCGATGCCGACGCGCAGCTCCGGCATCGTCTCGTCGTTGGCCATCGTCTCGATGAGACGCAAGGCGATCTCGGCGGCGACACCGGCGTCGTCCGCGGCGTACAGCACCTCGTCGCCGAGGGTCTTGATGAGGCGGCCCCCGTGCGCGGCCACCAGGTCCGCGGCGGTGGTCTCGAAGGCCTCGACCAGTTCGCCGAGTTCCTCCTCCTCCATCCGGCGCGTCAGACGCGTGAAGCCGACCAGGTCCGCGAAGCCGACGGCGAGGCGGCGGTCGACCATCTCCTCGTCGTCCGCCGCCTGCACGACCCGGCCGGTCGCGGCGGCGAGCTGGCGCCGCCAGACGTAGACGATGAACTCCTCCAGCTCGGGCAGGAGCAGTTCGATCAGGGGGTACGTCACCTCGGTGCGCGTCATCCCGGGTTCCGGGGGCTCGGTCAGGCCCTCCAGGAAGGAGTCGATCTGCCACTCGGCCAGGCGGGCGGTGGTCTGTCCGGTGGACCGGGCGACCTGGACCGCCATCGCCTCGCTCAGCAGGCCCGCCTCGACGAGACCGGCCAGCCGACGCAGAGCGAGGACATCGGCTTCCGTGAGCGCCTTCGCCTGACCTATGTCGGCGAAGCCCATGGCCCGCCAGAAACGGGAGGCCAGTTCCATGGAGACACCCGCGCTGCGGGCGGCCTGGAAGGGGGTGTAGCGGCGCTCGGCGCCGAGGATGAGCTGTTCGAGGCGCAGAGCGAGGGGATCGCCGCCGTTCTCGCCGTCCTCGGCGTTCTGCGCGTCCAGTCGACTCTGCCCGTCCACCCGACCCTGAACCTCGACCGTGCCCTGAATATCGACCGTGCCCTGAACCTCGCCCCGGTCCGCTGCCTCGGCCCTGACCTGAGCCTCGCCCCGATCCGGCTCCTCGGCGCCGACCTGAGCCTCGCCCGGGTCCGGCTCCTCGGCGCCGACCTGAGCCTCGCCCGGGTCCGGCGCCTCGCCCCGGTCCGGTGCCTCGGCCCCGTCGCCGTGCGCGTCCCCCCGCCCGTTCGTGTCGACCTGTGCGGGCGCCGGGTCGGTGACCGACCCGCCGGTACGCCCCGGCTCACCGTCGGGGGCGGGGTGCGCACCCGTGCCGGAGCCCGTGTCGTCGACGGTCACGCCTGCTGCCCTTCCGATCTGCCATGGTCAGGTATCGACCGCGCTCAACTCTACGACAGGTGTGCGCTGGCTCACTCCTGACTCGTACGTCCGACCGAGGCCCGACATCACGATCGGATCCCCGGTCCCACCGCTGAGTACGGTTCGCCCGCGCCCTCGGCTCAGGCCGGCCGCAGATGGACGATGTCGCCCGCTCCCACCGGCTGCTGCACGCCCTCCTCCGTGGCGAGGACCAGGCGCCCGTCCCCGTCGACGGCCACCGCCTCCCCGGTGATCGACGTGCCGCCCGGCAGTTCGGCACGCACCACCCTTCCGAGCGTCGCGCACCCGGCGGCGTATGTCTCCTGGAGGCCGGACGCGGCCGGGTCGCCGGCGACGGCGCGCCACTTCTCGTACCACTGCTCCAGGGATCGGAGAACGGCCCGCAGCACGGTGTCACGGTCCGTGGTCGTCGCTCCCGCGAGGGCGAGGGAGGCCGCTCCGGGCACGGGGAGTTCGTCGTCGCGCAGGGTGACATTGATGCCGATGCCGACGACGACCGCGTCGGTTCCGGCGCGCTCGGCGAGGATGCCGCCGGCCTTGCGTTCCTGGCCGTCCACGGTCACCAGCAGGTCGTTGGGCCACTTGAGTGCCGTGTCGACGCCCGCCACCCGGGACAGGGCCGTCGCCACCGCGACCCCGGTGAGCAGCGGCAGCCAGCCCCAGCGCTCGACGGGGACCCCGGTGGGCTTCAGCAGGACGGAGAAGAAGAGGCCCGAGCGGGCCGGCGCCGTCCACTGCCGGTCCAGGCGCCCCCGCCCGGCGTTCTGCTCCTCGGCGACGAGGACGGCCCCTTCTTCGGCTCGCCCGGAAACGGCCAGCTCGACCAGGTCACTGTTGGTGGATCCGGTACTGGCCACGACCTCGAGGTCGCACCACAGGCCCCCGTGCCCACCGTCCCGCACCAGCGCCCGGCGCAGGGCGGTGGCGTTGAGCGGCGGACGATCGAGGTCGGACCACCGACTTTCGTTGGCGCGATCGTTCGACATGTCGTTGTCATCTGATGCATCTCGCGGCGTCATGCAACCCACACTAGGTGTGGTAAACGCCGCACTGCCGAACCGTATCGGCGCCACTACCCTACGACTCAGTAGCAAGCCGAGCACGTCCCCCTCACGTCCCCACTGAGCAGGCAGGGAGCCGCATCCCGATGTCCGAGCCGGAAGAGCTGCACCACCCCGACATCCACACGACCGCGGGCAAGCTCGCGGACTTGCGGCGACGCGTCCAGGAAGCGACGCACGCCGGCTCGGAGCGCGCCGTCGAAAAGCAGCACGCCAAGGGCAAGTTGACGGCCCGTGAGCGGATCGAACTGCTCCTTGACGAGGCCTCGTTCGTCGAGCTGGACGAGTTCGCGCAGCACCGCTCGACCGACTTCGGCATGGAGCAGAACCGCCCCTACGGCGACGGTGTCGTCACCGGGTACGGCATGGTGGACGGCCGCCCGGTCGCCGTGTTCTCGCAGGACTTCACCGTCTTCGGCGGCGCCCTCGGCGAGGTCTTCGGCCAGAAGATCATGAAGGTGATGGACTTCGCGCTGAAGACCGGCTGCCCGGTCATCGGCATCAACGACTCCGGCGGCGCCCGCATCCAGGAGGGCGTCAGCGCGCTCGGCATGTACGGCGAGATCTTCCGCCGCAACACGCATGCGTCGGGCGTCATTCCGCAGATCAGCCTGGTCGTCGGGCCCTGCGCGGGCGGCGCGGTGTACTCCCCCGCGATCACCGACTTCACGGTCATGGTCGACCAGACCTCGCACATGTTCATCACCGGTCCCGACGTCATCAAGACGGTGACGGGCGAGGACGTCGGCTTCGAGGAGCTGGGCGGCGCCCGTACGCACAACGCGGTCTCGGGCGTGGCCCACCACATGGCGGGCGACGAGAAGGACGCCATCGACTACGTCAAGCAGTTGCTGTCGTACCTGCCGTCCAACAACCTCAGTGAGCCGCCGGTGTTCCCGGAGGCGGCGGACCTCGCGGCGACGGACGAGGACCTGGAGCTGGACACGATCGTGCCGGACAGCGCGAACCAGCCGTACGACATGCACACGGTGATCGAGCACATCCTGGACGACGCCGAGTTCTTCGAGACGCAGCCGCTGTTCGCGCCCAACATCCTCACCGGCTTCGGCCGCGTCGAGGGCCACCCCGTGGGCATAGTCGCCAACCAGCCGATGCAGTTCGCGGGCTGTCTGGACATCGACGCGAGTGAGAAGGCCGCGCGGTTCGTGCGCACCTGCGACGCCTTCAACGTCCCCGTCATCACCTTCGTCGACGTGCCCGGCTTCCTTCCGGGCGTCGGCCAGGAGCACACCGGCATCATCCGCCGCGGCGCCAAGCTGATCTACGCCTACGCGGAGGCGACCGTCCCCCTCATCACGGTCATCACCCGCAAGGCCTTCGGCGGCGCGTACGACGTCATGGGCTCCAAGCACCTGGGCGCCGACCTCAACCTCGCCTGGCCCACGGCCCAGATCGCGGTGATGGGCGCGCAGGGCGCGGTGAACATCCTGCACCGGCGCACCATCGCGGCGGCCGAGGACCAGGAGGCGACCCGGGCCCGTCTGATCCAGGAGTACGAGGACACGCTCCTCAATCCGTACACGGCGGCCGAGCGCGGCTACATCGACGCGGTGATCATGCCGTCCGACACCCGCTCCCATGTCGTACGGGGGCTGCGTCAGCTGCGCACGAAGCGGGAATCACTCCCTCCGAAGAAGCACGGCAACATCCCCCTGTAGACCCTGTAGACCCTGGGACCCTTGGGAGCAGACATGACGATCAAGGTAGTACGGGGCAATCCGACCCCGGAGGAGTTGGCCGCCGCACTGGCGGTGGTCCGTGTGCGCGCCGCGGCGGCGGCCGCCACGCCGTCCGGCGCGCCCGGAAGCAGGGACTCCTGGGCAGACCCGTCCCGCATCGCCGCCCACCGCACCCCCCAGCCAGGCCCGACAGCATGGACCCGCACTTACTGGCCGGCCTAGGGCCGCCCCAAAAGCGGCGGGGCTGTGACATACGCGGCTCCGCCGCGTGGGCGCGAGCAGCCACACACAACCCGCACTCACCATCGGCCCGCCACTCCCCGTCCCGAGCAAGTTGAGTACGCGTACTCAGGCGCCCGGCACCCTCACCGCCGCACGATCGAAGACATGCTGTGGTCCGACCCCGAGAACGAGCCGCCCAAGGAGCTTCGTGACATGCAGGACATGTTGCGAAGGCTGGGCGTTCTCATGGCGCTGGCTGTGCTGCTCGCGATGATCGTCCTCGGGGTGATGTGAGCGGCGGGCCAGGGACGGGGTCCGACCCGCGCCGATACCCTGGCCGCATGACTGATCAACCGCACCGCCGTCTCGTGCTCGCCTCGCAGTCCCCCGCCCGGCTCGGACTGCTGCGTCAGGCCGGACTCGACCCCGAGGTGATCGTGAGCGGGGTCGACGAGGACGCCATCACCGCCCCGACCCCGGCCGAACTCGCGCTCGCGCTGGCCGAGGCGAAGGCCTCCGTCGTGGCCGCGAAGCCGGAGGTGCAGGGCGCTCTGGTGATCGGCTGCGACTCGGTCCTCGACCTGGACGGCGAGGCGCTCGGCAAGCCCGCGGACGCCGAGGAGGCCACCGCGCGCTGGAAGTCGATGCGCGGCCGGGCCGGGACGCTCCAGACGGGGCACTGCATCTACGACACGGTGGCCAAGCGCTATGCGTCGGCGACCGCGTCCACCGTGGTCCGCTTCGGCGAGCCGACCGACGCCGAGATCGCCGCGTACGTCGCCTCGGGCGAACCGCTGCACGTCGCCGGGGCCTTCACGCTCGACGGCCGCTCGGCCCCGTTCATCGAGGGCATCGACGGCGACCACGGCAACGTCATCGGTATCTCGCTGCCGTTGGTGCGCCGTCTGCTGGCCGAACTGGGCGTCGGCATCACGGAGCTGTGGACACCGCGGGAGAAGTGATGCGGAAGAAGTGATGGGGGAGAAGTGATCAGGAGGGGCTGGGCGCCGGGGGCGCAGTAACCGCGGCTCCTCCGTTGTCGCCGTTCTCCCCCTTGCCGCCATTGCCGTTGCCGTTCTCCGGCGCGGTGCCGGCGGGGCCCGTGCCGGAGCCGAACGCCAGCAGAGTGAAGACGATCAGCCCGAGCTCCACCATCATGAAGGCGAACGCGCCCCAGCCCACCAGGCCCACCGTGAACGCGCCGAGCAGACCGTGCACCACGGCGACGCTGATGAGCAGGATGCGGCCGAGGAGCCCCGGGGCGCGGCCGCGCAACGCGACGAGCAGGGCGGCGACGCCGCACAGCGCGAAGTAGAGGCCGAAGACCAGCCCCCCGATCTTCGACGAGATGGACATCATGTCCGAGTCGAGCCCCGCCAGGGACATGTCCTGACGGTCGACGACGACGCCGAGGAACCAATTGAGCAGCCCGATGCCGATCGCCTCCACGAAGAGCACGATCGCCGCCACCCACGCCACCGGTCTGCGCACCACCGGTCCCCACCCACTTCCGAGTGCTGTTACCCCAAGTACGTTCGAGACATCCTGAACGCTACTAACGGGTAAACCCCGGGACAAGGGTTGAGTCGCGGGCAAAGAATCGTTGGGCCATTCGTAGGGACTCGACAAAGAAACGCTGTGCCGCGCAGCACTGCCTCACAGAGACCTTGGCCACATAGGAGGGCTAGGGTTCAGCCAAGGATTCCTGCTTACCGCGGTGTGACAAGGGATCTCGCGGGTCGAGCGCGCCTCGAATCACGCTCCGTGTGGGCAAGCTCACCATTGGGGACGGGTCGAAAGGTCGTGTCGGCAGTCCCTAAACTCGGCTTGTTTCAAGGAGGGAGCCATCGTGCGCAAGGTGCTCATCGCCAACCGTGGCGAAATCGCTGTCCGCGTGGCCCGGGCATGCCGGGATGCCGGGA
>NZ_JBTLMO010000071.1:0-33788 GCF_054462255.1 Streptomyces sp. SD15
AGACAGCTCCCACCCCACCGGAGGTCTTCGCCACGTTCAAGACCCGACCAGTGTCAACAACGCTCGTGATCAATACAGCTAGGGCCTGTCCGGCGGATCAGGTCGGAGGGAAGCAGCGGCGCCTTGTCAGCGCAGGTGAGCGGGGTCTGGTGCGTCGCGCTGCAAGGCGGAGGAGGGCGTCGACGCGATGGGGGTCCCCCTGCTCGAGCGAAGCCGAGAACTTGGGGGAGTCGGCAACCGACGACAACGCCGCAGATCGGCGTACCAGACCCCGCGTCTCCGGCATGATCCGCCGGACAGGCCCTAACAAAGTCAAGCCCTGTCACGTCGCGCAGCACACTGGCCACTGCAGATCAGCCGACGTCCGGCCCGTCGGCATCATCTCCGGGACCAATGCCGGATCAGCGGGCTCCATGCCTGGCCAGCGGGTTGGGCAGCGGCACATACCGCGCGTCCGCGCCGTCCGCGCCCGTCCAGCGCAGCAGGAGGTTCGTCTTGCCGGGGACGGTGGGTGAGGTGAGCAGGTCGGCGATCTCGGGAAGGCCGTGCTCCGTGTCGTAACGCGTCAACTCCCGTCGTACGGCGGGCCACGGGTCCATGCCCGGATGGCGCTCGGTGAGCAGCGCGGCGAGTTCGATGAGGTGGTTGACGATCAGGCAGTACACCAGCCGTTCCCAGCCGGCCGCCCGGGTCACCTGAGGCAGCAGCTTCACGCCTTCCGCATCCCGGAAGAGTGCCTGTACGGGCATCCCGTCGGCGTCGATCGCCACCAGCGCGTTCTGCAGGTGCGCCTCGATGACGACGCCGTGCCGCGCGAAGGCCTCCAGGACGGGCGGCACGACCTGGCGCAGATACGCCGTCCACCAGGCGGACGGGTCGGTGAGACCGTTCAGCGGGCTGCCGTCGAAACCCTCCTCCACGAGGGCCGCCGCGAGAAGCGGCGTCGCGCCGGGGACGACGTGCTCGCGCAGTCCGTCGCGGACGAGGACCGCGAGTTCCTCGAAGGCGAAGTCGGCGGTGCGGTAGCCGCGGTCGCTCAGCCAGGCCGCGGAGCCCGGCATGGCCCCGAAGGCCGACGCGGTCGCCGCGTCCGTACGGCGGAGTTTCAGCAGGTCGTGGCGCCACAGCCGACGGATGTCGTTGGTGATGCGCACGTCGAGGCTGAACTTGACGAAGAGGTCGTCCTCGGGGGCGTACAGCGTACGGATGGCGGCCGTCGGCCAGAGGGAGCCGGCGGTGCGGCCCAGGCGGATCAGCCGGCCGTCCGCGAAGGCGTCCCGGATCTCGGGGCGGGCGCCGACCAGATCGAGCTGCCAGGGGTGGGCCGGGAGCAGCCGGTAGCCGGGCGGGGCTTGCCCGAAGGTGTCGAGCGCTGTCGTGTCGCCCTCCTCGACGACCGTGTCCTCGCGCACGCCGAGCAGCTCCAGCGGGAAGCAGGCGTACGCCTCGGGCGCGTACGGCAGCCAGCCGGTGACCGGACCGCCGCCGCGGGCCTTGGGCGCGGGGTGGTGCGGGTGCCCGGTGATCAGGGACTGCTCGGAGCGCAGATACGAGTCGGCGGGTGGCGTGGCGCGGGCGCGCGCGGCGAGCAGCGCGGCCACCGCGTCGCGGCTGTCGATGATCTCGGTGGGCAGCTCGGAGTTGGACAGGCCGGTGTGGCGGCGCAGTTCCTCGGCTGTGAGTTTGACCAACTCGGGGTGGGTGAGCCGGTGCCAGCCGCCGCCGGCGTACACCTCGGGCCGCGCGGGCCGCCGCTCACCGCGCACTCTCAACAGCCGTCCACCGGCGCGGAGCCGGTGCACACCCGGGTCCCCGGTCGGCTCGCCCACCTCCCGCAGCAGACAATTGAGCAGCGGCGCGGCGGCACAGGCGTCGGCGGCCTCTTCTATGTCGTCCCTGGCGAGCGGGGGGAGCACGGGGGGCATGGAGTCCACACGATCCATTCGTTCCATACGGTGCACTGGTGATCAGTATGTCTGCCGGCGCGGGCTACCGCGACGCAGTCGCAGCCGCATCCGCAGCCGCAGTCCCCGTACCCAAGGAGCCCGACCGTGCACCATCCCCCCACGCCCGAGGCCGAGGCGGCTCTCGCCGACGAGCTGAGCGCCGTACGCCCGGAGTTGTCGGCTCCGTACGCGGCCGGGCTGCCCGGCGCCCGGGCGGCCGTGCTGACCCGCCTGTGGCGTGCGCTGGCCCATGAGCCGATGCCCTGGATCGCGCGCCGCGAGACGGGGAACGACGGTCTCACGCTCCATCTGACCGACGGGCGCCGGCTGCACGGCCCGCACGCGGACCCGTACGCCACCGCCGCGTATGTCACCGAAGTACGCCTGGACGGCCGGACGTACGACCATCCGGCTCGGCTCATCAGGGCGCTGGCCGTCCCCCAAGCCGCGGCCTTCGCCGCCGAACTCGAGCACAGTGTCGCCTCGTTGGCCCTCTCGCGTGCCGATCAGCCCGTCGCCGACCGCGATCCCGGGACGAGCTGGGAGTGGGAGCAGCGGGTGGTCGACGGGCATCCGTACCACCCCAACTGCCGTTCCCGGCCCGGGTTCTCGGTGGCCGAGCAGCTCGCGTACGGGCCGGAGCACCGGCCGGTCGTGGAGCTGGGTCTCGTCGCCGTGGACGACTGCCTCGTGCGGGGCGAGTGGCCGAAGTGGCTGCGGGACGAGGACCGGGTGCTGATCCCGGTCCATCCGTGGCAGGCCGCGCACGTCCTGGATCTGCCTCGCCAAGAGGGCCTGGGTGCCCATCCGTTGATGTCGCTGCGCACCCTCGCCCTCCCGGACGGCCCGCACGTCAAGACCGCCCTGAGCGCCCGGTTGACCTCCTCCGTGCGGGACATCTCGGTCTACTCGATCGAGACGTCGGCGACGGTCTCGGCGTTCGCGGAGGACATGGCCGCCCGGACCGACGGGCTGCTGCACGTCACCCGCACCCTGGGCGCCGTCTCGGCCCACTCCCCCGACCTGGCGGCGGTGTTGCGCGAGTCCCCGGACGCGTACGGGCACGGGGGCGAGCGCGTCGTCCCGGTGGCCGCCCTCGCGACCACCGAAGTCCCCCTATCACCCTCCTGGCTCGCGGACTTCACCCGCCTCGCCCTCACCGTCTGTCTGCGGCTGCTCGACCTGGGGGTGGCCCTGGAGGCGCACGGCCAGAATCTCCTCGTCGTGCTGTCGCCCACGGGCGCTCCGGTCCGGCTCGTCTACCGCGACCTCGCCGACATCCGCGTCAGCCCGGCGCGCCTGGCCCGCCACGGCATCCCGGCCCCGGCGCTGGCCGGGCGGATCGTCACGGACGACGAGACCACCCTGCGCCGCAAGCTGTTCGGCTCTCTGATCGGCGGCACGCTGGGGGCGACCGCGGGCTCGTCGGCCGTCCTGCGCGAGGCCCTGGAGAGTGTCGTACGGGATCTGCCACGCACCCCGGACCTGCCGACGCTTCTCGACGGGCCGCTCCCGACGAAGGCGTTGACCTTGATGCGGCTGTCTCCGCAGACTCCCGGGGACATCTGGGCCGCGCTGCCCAACCCCTTCGTTGGCCGTCCGTTTTGAAGCCCGGCACCTTTGATCAATAGGATCCGGCGATGATCACAAGACAACGGCTGGCGGCAGGGGTCTGCGCCCTGCTCGCCACCCTGACGGCCGGGATGGCCTTCCCGGCCGGAGCGGTCGCCGACGAAACGGCGGAGCAGGCCGCTCCCAAGGTCAACCTCGTGCTGGACGTCAGCGGTTCGATGCGGGCCACGGACATCGACGGCAAATCACGAATGGCCGCGGCGAAACAGGCGTTCAACGAGGTGCTCGACGCGACGCCCGAGGAGGTCCAGCTCGGGATACGCACGCTCGGCGCCGACTACGCCGGCGACAACCAGAAGACGGGGTGCAAGGACACCGCACAGCTGTACCCGGTCGGCCCGCTGGACCGGACCGAGGCGAAGACCGCCGTGGCGACGCTCGCCCCCACCGGCTGGACGCCGATCGGGCCCGCGCTGTTCAAGGCGGCCGACGACCTCGACGGCGGCAACGGGTCGAAGCGCATCGTCCTCATCAGTGACGGCGAGGACACCTGCGCCCCGCTCGACCCGTGCGAGGTGGCCCGGGAGATCGCGGCCAAGGGGATCGGCCTCACCATCGACACGCTCGGCCTGGTGCCGAGCACCAAGTTGCGCGAGCAGCTGAGCTGCATCGCCGAGGCCACCGGCGGGACATACACGTCGGTGGAGCACACGGACGAACTCACCGACAAGGTCAACCAGTTGGTGGACCGCGCGGCCGATCCGGTGGTGACGCCGGTCGCCGTCGACGGTGCCACCGCCTGCGCGAAGGCCCCGACGCTGGAGTCCGGGCTGTACACGGACCGGGAGGAGTTCGGGCAGCACCGCTTCTACCGCGTGGACGTCGAGCCGGGCCAGGAACTGCGCGCCTCGGTGAGCGTCGCGGCCGACCGCGAAGTCAACCCGGACTACGGGGTGTTGCTGCGCGCCGTCACCGTGCACGGACGCGAGATCGTCCGCGGTGAGGCGGCGGGCAACGGCCGCACCGATGTCCTCTCGACCGGCCTGCGCTACCCGAAGGCCGAGAGCGACGACGAGAGTGCCGCCGCCGAGGTCGTGTGCCTCGAGGTGTCCAACTCCTTCTCGGCGGCGGCGGGTGTGAAGACCACGCCGGGCATGCCGGTGGAGCTGACGGTCGACGTCGTGGACGGGGCCGACCAGGCGGGCGACGTTGCCTCGTTCGGGCTCGGGCGCGGCTGGTGGCTGCTCGGCGCCCTGGTGCTCACCGGCTTCCTCGCCGGTGTGCTGTGGGGCTGGATCTCGCGTTGGCGGGTCGCGGTCTGGAGGACCAACTGATGCGTAGCTCAAGTGTGTTCAGACGTGTGGTGAGCACCGCGGTGCTGCTGCTCGGGGTCGCCGCGGCACCCGCCGTGGCCGACTCCTCGCCCTCCGCGAGCCCGTCGGGCGACAGTGACGCGCCCACCGAGGCCGGTACGTCGTTCCGTACGGCCACCGAGATCGAGCAGGACCAGCGGGCGACCGCCGGCGGGTCCACGGGCGACTATCTCTACTGGTCGTTCCCCGCGGACGCCGGGCAGCGGCCCACCGTGAAGGCGACGGTGAAGCTGCCGGAGGCCTCGACGCGGGCCGCCGCCGAGACCTGGCAACTCGATGTGTACGACGGCCTGCGGCGCCGCCAGGCGTGCCAGTACGGGGCACAGACACGGACGGCGGCACAGGACGCGGCGTCCGTGGAGTTGTCCTGCACGCTGCGCACCGTGCGTGCCTGGTCGGAGACCTGGGCCAACGACCCGCTGCCGGGCACGTACTACATCCGGCTGACCGCCACCGGGCTCCAGGCCTCCGACCTGGGTCTGCCGTTCGACACCGAGATCGAGGTCGGCTCCAAGGACATCGGCGGTTCGGCGGCGGTGGACGGCTCGCTGGCGAAGCCGCTGGTTCCGGGGATCGCGACGTCCGCGGAGCAATCCGATTCCGACTCCGATTCCGGGACCGATTCCGGGACCGAGTCCGAGTCCGAGTCCGAGGAATCCACGTCGTCGACCGCCGTGCTGTCGTCGATCGAGCCCGACGACGGGTGGGCCTCCGGCTGGTGGTCCGACCGCTGGGTGTGGACCGCGATCGGCGGCGTCCTCGCGGCGCTCGCGGGCATCGGCGGGTACGCGCTGACCCGCGGCCCCGGGCGGCCTACGCGGGTGCCGCCGGGCGCGTAACCCGGCGCGTGTGACGCCCGAGGCCCGCCGTGTCCCCCTGCACGGCGGGCCTCGTCCCTCGACCGGGTATCCGCGTCACTCCCCCCGCAGCACCTTGGCGAGAGTGCCCTCCCCCGTGACCTCGATACGTCCGTCACGCACCGCGTCCCACACGGTCGAGGTGCCGCCACTCACCGCCGCGCACGTCTCGGTGTCGAGGCGCAGCCGGACATCCGGCTCCTCCTGTGCGGGTCCGTCTCCGTAGACGGGTCCCTCCTCGGCCCCCAGCCACACATGGAACTCCCCTTCGTCCAAGCGGACTTCGATCAGCCCCTCGGTCTCCCCCGCCAGCCCTCGCAGCAGCGGAAGCGCGAACCAGTGCGCCCGTACGGCATCCGTGACCCGCGGTTCCCCCAGCGCCGGCGCGCCCCACTCCCCCAGCGCCTGCAGGACGGGCAGCAACTCCCGCCCCCGGCGGGTGAGTTCGTAGACGTACACCGCACCGGGCGGCGGCAGTCGGCGCCGTGTCGTCAGCCCGTCGCGCTCCATGTCCTTGAGCCGGGACGCCAGGACGTCCGTGCTCACGCCGGGCAGGTCCGCGTGCAGATCGGTGTAGCGGCGCGGGCCGCCGAGCAGTTCGCGGACGATCAGGAGGGTCCAGCGGTCACCGACGACGTCGAGCGCCCGGGCAGCGGAACAGTACTGGTCGTAGCTTCGGCGAGGTGACATGCGACGCAGTCTAGCTATCTTGTTGGACTTTCCAAGCGCCCACTTGGTAAAACCAAGCAACACAACGAACCGGAGGGTGCGGCGCATGGAGTTCCGGCAGTCGAGCAAACTCAGCGAGGTCTGTTACGAGATCCGGGGCCCGGTGATCGAGCACGCCGACGCACTCGAGGCGGCGGGCCACAGCGTGCTGCGCCTCAACACCGGCAACCCCGCACTCTTCGGCTTCGAGGCGCCGGACGAGATCCTCCAGGACATGATCCGCATGCTGCCGCGGGCGCACGGCTACACCGACTCGCGCGGCATCCTCTCCGCCCGCCGCGCCGTCGCCCAGCGCTACCAGGACCGGGGCCTGGAGGTCGACGTCGACGACGTCTTCCTCGGCAACGGCGTATCGGAACTGGTCTCGATGGCGGTCCAGGCACTGATCGAGGACGGCGACGAAGTCCTCATCCCCGCCCCGGACTTCCCCCTCTGGACGGCCGTCACCACGCTCGCCGGCGGCAAGGCGGTGCACTACCTCTGCGACGAACAGTCCGACTGGTACCCGGACCTGGCCGACATGGCCGCGAAGATCACCGACCGGACGCGCGCCGTCGTCATCATCAACCCGAACAACCCCACCGGCGCCGTCTACCCGAAGGAGATCGTCGAGGGCATCCTCGACCTCGCCCGCCGCCACGGCCTGATGGTCTTCGCGGACGAGATCTACGACCAGATCCTGTACGACGACGCGGTCCACCACTCCGCCGCGGCCCTCGCCCCCGACCTGGTGGTCCTCACCTTCTGCGGCCTGTCGAAGACCTACCGGGTGGCGGGCTTCCGCTCGGGCTGGCTGGTGGTGACGGGCCCGAAGCAGCACGCGCGCAACTACCTGGAGGGCCTGACGATGCTCGCCTCCATGCGGCTGTGCGCCAACGCGCCCGCCCAGTACGCCATTCAGGCCGCGCTCGGCGGCCGCCAGTCCATCCACGAACTGACCGCGCCCGGCGGCCGCCTCCACGAACAGCGCAACCGCGCCTGGGAGAAGCTCAACGAGATCCCCGGCGTCTCCTGCGTCAAGCCGAAGGGCGCGCTGTACGCGTTCCCGCGCATCGACCCCGAGGTCCACAAGATCCACGACGACGAGAAGTTCGTCCTCGACCTCCTCCTGCGCGAGAAGATCCAGGTCGTCCAGGGCACCGGCTTCAACTGGCCCCGCCCCGACCACTTCCGCATCCTCACCCTCCCGCAGGTCGACCAGCTGGACACGGCGATCAGTCGGATCGGGCGGTTCCTGAGCGGCTATCGGCAGTAGCCGGCGCGAGTTCGCACCATACCGTCTTGGTGTACGGATCGCCGTACGTCGTCCCCCAGTGCCCGGCCAGGGCCTCGACCAGGAGCAGCCCCCGGACCGACTCCGCCTCGGGCGAGGCCGGTTGGAGTGAGCCCGGCCCGGGCGGGCGGCGGTCCGGTCGGGGATCCGTCACCTCGATCGCGTGGCATCGGCGTGCGCCGTGAGGCACAGCCGGAAGTCCCTGCCCTTCTCCCGGCCGTGCAGCGCCGCGTTCGTCGCACGGTGGGACAAACGAGGTCCAGCTCACGAGCCGACTGATCTCCAACCCCAAGGAAACGCAGGCCCTTGAGATCCGATATGGGATCATCCGGGCCCAGGCTCTCACGCCCCGGAAGTCGCCGGCCTTCATCGAGAAAGTTCTGGGAGAGGCATGACCATCGGCAGGTCCGAGCTGGAGTGGTTCAAGAGCAGCTACAGCACGAACGACGGCCCGGAGTGCGTCGAGGTCGCCGTTGCCCCCCGCACGATCCACATACGCGACTCGAAGAACAAACAGGGCCCCCACCTCACCTTCGCCCCCGACCACTGGACCGCCTTCGTGACACGCCTCCGCCGAGTTTGAGGTCCGGGCTCGTAGCCTGAGCGCCGTGCCGTTCAAGTCGGCGCGCACCTTCGGCGAGCAGAGGAACATCACGCATGGGCGACCTCCTTCTCGTGCGGCACGGCGAGACCGAGTGGTCCTTGGCCGGGCGGCACACCGGATCGACCGATATTCCGTTGACCGAGAACGGTCGTGAGCAGGCGCGGCGGCTGGCCCCGCTGATCGCCTCGCAGCGGATCGCGGCGGCGTTCGTCAGCCCGATGCAGCGCGCGCTGGAGACGGCGCGGCTGGCCGGGGCAGACGGGGCGCGGGTCGACGCGGACCTGTGCGAGTGGGACTACGGCGGGTACGAGGGGGTCACGACCGTGGAGATCCACCGGACGCGGCCCGACTGGTTCCTGTTCGACGACGGTGTCGCGCCCGGTCCGCCGGAGCATCCGGGAGAGAGCCCCGAGGAGGTCGGGGAACGAGCGGAACGGATGCTTGCCAAGATCGACGCGGCCCTGTGCGAGTCGGAAGGCAGTGTCGTCGTCTTCTCCCACGGCCACTTCCTGCGGGTGCTGACCGCCCGGCGACTGGGGCTGCCCGCCTCGCAGGGCGCGCTGTTCCAGCTCGCCACCGGAACGGTGAGCCGGCTGAGCACCGAGCACCGCCGCCATGTCGTGGCCGGATGGAATGTCAGACCCGCCTCGTAGTCTTCAAGGGACAGGTCAGAAGGCCGGACCATGGAGGAAGAGGTGCGCAGTGACACGACCGCCGACCGCCGCGCAGCGGCGTGTCATCGACGCCGCCGACCCCGCGACCGGGCGGCTGAAGGGCACGGAGGCCCAGCTCGCCGCGCTGGTGACGCGGGGGCTCGCCTTTCGGCATCCCCGGCCGCCGCACGACCATTTCCTGACCCCCGCCGGGCATCGCATACGTGAGGCTCCCGAGCCCGAACCGGTCACGGAGACGTCCGTGACCGCCGGCTCGGGGGTGTTCGCCGCGCGGATCGGCGGCGAAGAGGCGGCCGACGGCGGCCCCTCCCGGATACGTGAGGTGCACAGCGCCTGGCAGGGACTGCTGGAGATGCGCCGGATGACCAACCCTGGCGGCGCCATGGACCGTCCGTGCGGGTGGGAACGTACGCATCTGGTGCAGGCCGCCGCGCTCGCCCTGGAGGCCGCGGGCCACCCACCCGCGGACGCGTCCGCCGGGAGTGCAGGTTATCGGGTGCGCGCGACACCTCAGCCGGAGGCCGTCGCCGTGCGCGAGCCGGACCCCGGGGCGTTGCGCGCCTGCGCGGCCACGCTGGAGAAGGCGGGCTGGCAGGTCGGCGAGCACACGGAGCCGCGCACGGGGGCCCGGTATGTGCTGGCTTCGCCCCGGCGCGCGTGAGGGGCGAAATAGCTTGCGGTAGAAGGGAGTTGGACTGGATTGGATCAGACCTGACCGTCATTGAAGGGGAAGTCGTGGCAGAGCAGTTTTCCGTCGCAGTGACCGTCCGCGGGTACGAGACCGATGTACTGGGACACCTCAACCAGAGCGTCTATCTGCAGTACGCGGAGCACGCCCGCTGGTCGCTGCTGCAGGCGGCCGGGGTCAGCCAGACGGAGCTGATAGGCAAGGGCGTGGGCCCGGTGGTCCTGGAGACGAGCATCCGCTATCTGCGGGAGCTGCGCGCGGGCGACGAGGTCGAGGTGACGTGTGGCTTCGCCTGGGGGGAGGGGAAGACCTTCCGGGTCGAGCAGACGATACGCACGACGGACGGCACGGTTTCCGCCGAACTCACGAGCGTGGGAGGGCTGCTGGACCTCAAGCGACGCAGGCTGGTCGCGGACCCGCGCGAGTACTTCCGGTCGCTGGCCACCGACCCGCTGATGTTCGGCCTCTGACCGGTCTGGCCGTGTCCTGAAGGCCGCCGCGCCGGCGTCACGGGCGCGCGTCCTCCGGGCACCCCGGCAGTGTCACCGTCACCGTCAGGCCTCCGTCCTCGCGCGGGCGGGCGGCGGCCTCTCCGCCGTGGGCGCGGGCGATGGAACGGACGATCGACAGGCCTAGGGGGTGAGCACGCGGTCGGCGCTACGCGTCCAGCAACTCCGGCCGGTGCTGGACGTCGTAGGCCGCTCGCGACTCGGCGATCGTGACGCGGTGCCGCTCCGCCCAGTCCGTCAGGGACAGCAGCGTCTCGTGCAACTCGCGGGCAACCGGGGTGAGTTCGTACTCCACCTTCGGCGGCACGGTCGGATGGACGGTGCGCGTGACGAGTCCGTCGCGCTCCAGATTGCGCAGGGTGAGGGACAGCATGCGGCGACTGATGCCCTCCACGCTGCGCTCCAGCTCGGTGAACCGGATCGGGCCGTGGGCGGCGGCCACGATGATCAGCACGCTCCATTTCCCGGCGACCCTGTCAAGAACTTCGCGGACCGGGCACGCCTGCGCGAGCACTGCCTGCGCGGTAACACCGGTGTTCCTCTGGGACATCGAAGTGCCTCCTTATGCCGAACTCCATGGTCACCCACGATGTACCCCGTTACAAGCCGTGCACCTATGGAGAACGCCGAGGTCATCGCCATGCATTTCCGAACCGCGTCACCGGCGCCACGAACATACTCCCGCTGGGCGTCCCTGGTCGTGCTGTGCGCGGGCACGCTGATGACGATCCTGGACGGGAACATCGTCACGGTCGCGATGCCCGCGATCCAGAGCGACCTCGGCTTCTCGGGTCCTGGCCTCGCCTGGGTCGTGAACGCGTATCTGATTCCGTTCGGCGGGCTGCTCCTGCTGGTGGGACGGCTCGGGGACCTGGTGGGCCGCAAGCGGATGTTCGTCGCCGGGCTCGCCGTGTTCACCGCGGCGTCCGTGCTGTGCGGGGTCGCCACCAGCCAGGGCATGCTGGTCGCGGCCCGCGCGCTGCAGGGCGTCGGCGGGGCGATGACCTCGGCAGTCGTCCTCGGCATGCTGGTCGCGCTCTTCCCCGAGCCCCGCGAACAGGCCCGCGCCATCGCGGTGTTCAGCGCCGTCGGCGCGGCGGGCGGGGCGCTCGGCACCTTCCTCGGCGGGGCGCTGACGCAGGCGATCGGCTGGCACTGGATCTTCCTGATCAACCTGCCGATCGGGGTGGTGGCGTTGGTCGCCGCGCTGCGTATCCTCGCCGCTGACAAGGGAGTCGGCCTCGGCAAGGGCGCCGACTACCCCGGGGCGGCGCTGGTCACGAGCGCGCTGATGCTGACCGTGTACGCGATCGTCGGCGCCGGCGACCGCGCGCTGGGCGTCACGCTCACGCTCGCCGCCGTGTCGCTCGCCCTCTTCACCGGCTTCACCGTGCGGCAGGCGTGGGCCGCACGCCCCCTGCTGCGACTGCGGCTCTTCCGCTCCCGCGCCCTGACGGGTGCGAACGGCGTCCAGATCCTGATGATCGCGGGGATGTACGGCTTCCAGTTCATCGGCGCGCTCTACCTCCAACGCGTGCTGGGCTACAGCGAGTTGCTCACCGGCACGGCGTTCCTGCCCGCGCCGATCGCGATCGGGGTGCTGATGCTGAGCCTGTCGGCGCGAACGATCGCCCGCTTCGGCCCGTACCGGGTGCTGCTCGCCGGGCTCGTCCTCATCACCGCGGGCATGGCGCTGTTGAGCCGGGCCCCGGCCGACGGCACGTACGTCGCCGACGTCCTGCCTCCGCTGCTCCTCCTGGCCGCCGGTTTCGCGGCCGCGATGCCCGCAGTCACAGGGCTCGCCATGTCGGGCGCCCGCGAGGAGGACGCGGGACTGGCCTCCGGGCTCTTCAACACCACGCAGGTGGTGGGTGGTTCACTGGGCCTGGCGGTCCTCACGACGCTGGCGGCAAGCCGCACGGAGCGGCTGCTCGGCGAGGGCGAGCGACTGGTCGCGGCGACGGCGGACGGCTATCGGCTGGCGTTCACCGTGGGCATGGGGATCACCGCGACCGCGCTGGTGCTGGCTGCGGTGCTGCTGCGGCCGGGACGCGTCTTTGCCGCGGAGGAAGAGAGCACCCCGGCCGCGGAGGAGACACCCGAGGCCGGCCGTCAGTCCCGCGCGAACGCCTCCTTGTGATCGCGCGCCCACTGGGCATACGTACGCGGCTCACGGCCCAGTACCTGCCGCACGTCCTCGGTCAGCACGGCGTTCCCGCCCTTGCGGACGTACGCCGTGCCGGCCAGGACTCCTTCGGCGTAGATCTCGGACATGCCGGCCTCGATGAACTGCTCGCGGAGCGCGTCCGGGGGTACGTCGACGGTGGTGACCGGGCGGCCGAGGACCCCGGCGAGGGTGGCGGCCTGGTCGGAAGTGGTGAGGAGCTCGGGTCCGGTCAGGGTGTACGTGCGGCCCGTGTGCCCCGGCGCGAGCAACGCCTCGGCCGCGAGCTCGGAGACGTCACGCGGATCGATGACACCCTGCGTACCTGTCCCGGTCATATTGGGCACCGGGTTGCCGGAGTGGATCGCCTCCGCCCAGCTCAGCGTGTTGGAGGCGAACGACGAGGGGCGCAGGACAGTCCACTCCAACTCGCTTTTCCGGATTGCCTGTTCGCCGCCGAAGTGCCAGTTGCTGACGGGGCCCAGGGCAGGGTCACCCGTGCCGATGGCGGAGAGCTTCACGACCCGGCGTACGCCCGCCGCCCGCGCCGCCGCGACCAGTGCCGCGTCCGCGTCCACGTCGCCGGGGCCGAGGACACCCACGGCGAAGAGGGCGGACACCCCGGGCATGGCGGCCTGGAGCGAGGCGGGCTCATGGTAGTCGCCGCGCACCACCTCGACCCCGGCCGGCACCCGCGCGCGGGCGGGGTCCCGGGTCAGCGCGCGGGCCTTCTCGCCGCGCGCCGCGAGCTGCCGCAGAAGTTCACTGCCGATGGTGCCCGTGGCACCGGTCACTAGGATCATGTCCCTCACGGTGCCGAGCCGGTGCGGTCGGCCGCTAGGAAATTCCGGCACGGTTCCGGGGCCCGGCCGACGCCTCGGCGCGATTACGGTGGAGGAGTGACCACCACCGATGAGACGACGAAGCCCGGCGCGAGCGGTCTCACCGAGAGGCACCTGTCGCTGCCCGGGGTGCTGCGTCCCTGGTTCGTAGACGCCGCCTTCACGTCCGTCGACGGCGAGCTGCGCGAACCGTTCACCCATGTCCCGGACGCGGCAACGAAGATGGTGGTGCGGGTCGAGGAGAGCGGCCGCCGCGATGTGCTGGTCGTCGGGCCGCGCACCCGCGCCTCCTACCACGCGAGCAAGCGGCTGGCCTCCTGTGTGCAGCTGCGCCTCGAACCTGGCGCGGCCCGCCCGTTGCTCGGCGTACCGGCGGTCGATCTCGTCGGCCGGGTCGCACCGCTCGGCGACTTCCCCGGCACCCATGCTCACCAACTGGCCGAGGAACTTCTACCGTTGGAGCCCGAGCGGGTGGTCCCCCACCTGACGGAGACCCTGCCCGAACGGCTCGCCCCGGCCGACCCAGCACGTACGGGACTGCTGCGGGCGGCGGTCGAGGCGATGTCGACGGACGCGGGCCATCTACCCGTGGGCGTACGGGAGTTGGCTGGTCACCTCGCCGTCAGCGAACGCCAGCTGCGCAACCTCTTCGCGGACGGTGTCGGCGTCTCCCCCAAGCACTACGCCCGCATCGCCCGCGTACGCCACATCCTCACGCACGCGCGCAGCGCGCCGGACACCCCCTGGGCCCAACTGGCCACCGCCACCGGCTACTACGACCAGTCGCACATGACCGCCGACTTCCGCACCCTGATGGGCGTCCCGCCCACGTCGTTCTTCACCGGCCGCCTTCCCGAGGCCCGGCCCTGCCAGGCCTACCGTCGCGCCTGAAATCCAGGTGAGGCGCGTCTCGGCCGACTGCCATGCTCCGGCATCATGGCCACCCGCAGAATCAAGCCCAGCCTCTACATCTCCGTGGACATCGAAGCGGACGGTCCGATCCCGGGCCCGTACTCGATGCTGAGCTTCGGCGCGGCCGTGGCCGGACGCCAGGACGCCGACGGTTTCACTCCGACCGACCCGGAGGAGCGGACCTTTTACCGTGAACTCCGGCCGATCAGCGAGGCGTTCGTGCCTGAAGCGCTCGCCATGAGCGGACTCGACCGCGCACGCCTGGCGCGCGAGGGAGCCGAACCGGGCGTGGCACTCGCTGAGTTCAGCGAGTGGGTGCGCCAAGTCGCGGTCGGCGCACAGCCCGTGATGTGCGGCTACCCGGCGATGTACGACTGGACGTTCCTGTACTGGTATTTGATCCGCTTCACCGGGGCGAGCCCCTTCGGGCACTCCGGCTGCCTCGACATGAAGACGCTCTACGCGACGAAGGCCGCCCTCCCGCTGCGTGCGGTTGCCAAGGGCACCATGCCGCGCGAGCTGCTGTCCCGCCGCAGGCACACGCACCACGCCCTCGACGACGCGGTCGAGCAGGCGGAGCTGCTGGCGAACCTCATGGCGTGGCAAGGCTCCGCGTCGGCACACCTACCTGAATGAAGTAGTGGCCCCCCTCCCTGACGGGTATACGTCAATCACGTTCTCTGGTAGGAAACTTTCCTAATAGAACCCGTGAACGACACACTCCCCCATCGGAGGTACCGTGCACACCCCCCACATACGCACGTCACGCCGCACACTGCTCGCCCTGATAGGAGCTTCCCTGGTGGCAGGTCCGGTCATCGCGACCCAGTCCGCGACCGCCGCGCCGGCGGGTCTGGACGACCCGGCGAAGAAGGAGATCGCCATGAAGCTGGTGTCCAGCGCGGAGAACTCCTCGCTGGACTGGAAGGCGCAGTACGGGTACATCGAGGACATCGGCGACGGGCGCGGCTACACCGCCGGGATCATCGGCTTCTGCTCGGGCACCGGCGACATGCTCGACCTCGTCGAGCTGTACGCGCAGCGCGAGCCCGGCAACGTACTCGCCAAATACCTGCCCGCTCTGCGCACCGTGGACGGCAGCGACTCGCACGAGGGCCTGGACCCCGGCTTCCCGGGCGACTGGAGCAGGGCCGCCCAGGACTCGGCGTTCCAGCAGGCCCAGAACGACGAGCGCGACCGCGTGTACTTCAACCCCGCCGTCCGGCAGGGCAAGGCCGACGGCATAGGCGTCCTCGGCCAGTTCACGTACTACGACGCCATCGTGATGCACGGCGACGGCGGCGACAGCACCAGCTTCGGCAACATCCGCAGGCGGGCCCTGGCCAGGGCCCAGCCGCCTGCCTGGGGCGGCGACGAGGTGACGTATCTGAACGCGTTCCTCGACGCGCGCGTCTGGGCGATGAAGCAGGAGGCGGCGCACGAGGACACCAGCCGGGTCGACACCGCGCAGCGGGTCTTCCTGCGAAACCGGAACCTGAACCTTGACACGCCGCTGGACTGGCAGGTGTACGGGGACAGTTACCACATCGGCTGACCGGGCCGACGGTACGGCGGAGGGCGCGACACCCCTGGGTGCCGCGCCCTCCGTGTGCCCGAGTCGTCAGTGGGCCGGGAGCGCCTTCAGGTCCTCGCCCGCCTCCATGGGGTGGGTCACGTCGTCCGCGTCCTGCCCCTTGCCGAGGTGGTTGAAGACGAGGTTGAGGACCACGGCCGCCACACACCCCGTCGAGATCCCCGAGTCCAGGACGATCTTCGCCGTCTCCGGGAAGGCGTGGTAGAACTCCGGCGCGGTGATCGGGATGATGCCGACGGCCAGCGATACGGCGACGATCAGGACGTTGTTGTCCTTGTCCAGGCCCGCTCGTACGAGGGTCTGGATGCCGCTGGCCGCGACCGAGCCGAAGAGGACGACGCCCGCGCCGCCGAGAACGGGGCGTGGTACGACAGCGATCAGCGACGCGGCCATGGGGCACAGGCCCATCAGCACCAGGAAACCGCCGCCGGTGGCGACGACGTACCGGCTGCGGATCCTTGTCATCGCGACCAGGCCGATGTTCTGCGCGAAGGCGCTGCACATGAAACCGTTGAAGAGCGGGCTGATCGCCGAGCCGAGGGTGTCGGCGCGCAGGCCCGCCGCGATGGTCTTCTCGTCGGCGGGGCGCTCGACGATCTCGCCCAACGCCAGCATGTCCGCGGTCGATTCGGTCATCGAGACCACCATCACCACGCACATCGAGACGATCGCCGCGACCTGGAACTGCGGGGCGCCGAAGTGGAACGGGTCCGGGAAGCCGATGACGTCCGCGTCCGTCACGGGGCCGAAGTCCGTGACACCGAACGGGATCGCGACGAGTGTGCCGATGACGAGGCCGAGCAGAACGGCGATCTGCTTGACGAAGCCGCGGGTGAAGCGGCGCAGGAGCAGCACGATGACGAGGGTGGCGGCGGCCAGGCCCAGGTAGGTCGTCGAACCGTAGTCGTCCGCCGCGGGGTTGGGCCCCTGCGCCCAGCCGAAGGCGACCGGCAGCAGCGAGATGCCGATGAGTGTGATGACGGTGCCGGTGACGACGGGCGGGAAGAAGCGGACCGCCTTGCTGAAGAAGGGGGCGGCTATGAAGCCGAGGACGCCCGCGACGATGACCGCGCCGAAGATGACCGGCAGCGCGTCGCTCTTGTCCTCGGCGGAGGCGACGACCGCGGTCATCGGGGCGACGCCCGCGAAGGTGACGCCGTTGACGAACGGAAGCCTGGCGCCGATCTTCCAGATGCCGATCGTCTGCAGGAAGGTGGCGAGGCCGGCCGTGAACAGGCAGGCGCCGGTGAGGAAGGTCAGCTCGGTGGCGGTCAGACCGACGGCGGCGCCGACGATCAGAGGTGGGGCGACGACTCCGGCGTACATGGCGGCGACGTGCTGGAGGCCGCTGGTCGCCATTTTCAGGGGCGGGAGCTTCTCGTCAACTGGGTGCTTGGGCTGGCCAGTTGGTTGTGCATCGGTGCTGGGCTCGGGCTGCTGGGCGGCCACGGCGGCTCCTCCGGTTGGTTACGCGTCGGCGTTGACGCGGGGTTCAGGGAGGTGATGCGCGGTCATGGGGGTCCCCCCGCGCGAGCGAAGCCGAGCGTGGGGGAGGGACCGGGACGGAAACCGTTCAGAGGGAACGGAGACCGTTCCGGGGCGCGCACGTCCATGCACGCCCCGGATACGGCCGCCATGGACCCCACTCGGGTCCACGGCTACCGGCCGAGGGCCGTCCCCCTCGGCCGGAGATCTTCAACTGTTCAGGCCTGCGCGGCGATCCGCGCCAGGCGCTGTGCCTGTTCCCGCGTGGAGCGGGCGATCGCGTCCTCGTCGACGTGCAGCAGGCGGCTGTCCTCGACGACCGGCGTGCCATTGACGAGGGAGAGCGTGACCGGGGCCGCGGCGCCGAAGACCAGGGCGGTCACCGGGTCGGCGATCGAGGCGTGGGCGAGGGTGTCCAGCTTCCACAGCACGAGGTCGGCGAGCTTGCCCGGCTCCAGGGAGCCGATCTCTGCTGCCCTGCCCAGGACTAGGGCCCCGCCGTAGGTGCCGAGGCGCAGCGCCTGACGGGCGTTCAGGGCGGCTTCCCGGTGCGCGCCCAGGCGGTTGATGAGGAGGGCGTTGCGCAGTTCGGTGTGGAGTTCGCCGGACTCGTTCGACGCGGTGCCGTCGACGCCGAGGCCGACCGGGACGCCGGCCGCGAGCATGTCGGGGACGCGTGCGATGCCGGCGGCCAGACGGGCGTTGGAGGACGGGCAGTGGGCCACACCCGTCTTCGTACGGGCGAAGGCGGCGATGTCGGAGTCGTTCATGTGGACGCAGTGCGCCATCCAGACGTCCTCGCCGAGCCAGCCCGTCGACTCGAAGTACTCGGTCGGGCCCATCCCGAACAGCTCCTTGCAGAACTGCTCCTCCTCGACGGTCTCCGAGCCGTGCGTGTGCAGCCGTACGCCCTTGCGGCGGGCCAACTCGGCTCCCTGTCGCATCAGTTCGGTGGACACGGAGAACGGCGAGCAGGGCGCGACGGCGATCTGCGTCATGGCGCCGAAGGACGCGTCGTGGTGGGCGTCGACGGTCGCCTCGGTGGCGGCGAGGGCGCCTTCGAGGGTCTCGACGGCGAAGTCCGGCGGCAGCCCGCCGTCCTTCTCGCTGCGGTCCATGGAGCCACGGGCGAGGGTGAAGCGGACGCCCGTCTCGCGGGCCGCGCGGATGATGGCGCCGGACAGGTCGCCGGAGCCCTTCGGGAAGACGTAGTGGTGGTCCATGGCGGTGGTGACACCGCCGCGCGCCATCATGGCGAGGGACCCCTGCGCGGCGGAATACGCCATCTCTTCGTCGATGCGCGCCCAGGTCGGGTAGAGCGCGACGAGCCAGTTGAAGAGGTTGTGGTCGGTGGCGAGGCCGCGGGTGATCCACTGATAGAAGTGGTGGTGCGTGTTGACCAGGCCGGGGGTGGCCAGGTGCCCGGTGCCGTCGATGCGGCGTACGACGTTCTCCAGGCCCTCCGGAGCCCTGCCCGCGCCGACGGACTCGATGCGGTTGCCCGCGACGACGACATGGCCCGAGGTGTACTCGGTGTCGCCCGCGTCGACCGTCGCGATCGCACAGTTCTCGATGACGATCCGCCGGGTGACTGTGGCGTCTGCCGCTGCTGCCATGGTGCTTCTCCTTCTTCGTTCGGTGGGGTGGGCACGGCAGGACCCTAGGAGGTTTGAGTGCCGCGGCTGTCGACGCCACGGGTGCCGCAGGAGGGGATACCTGGAGGTTTCAGAGGTTGGTGAGGTCCACCGGGATGTGCGGCTCGCAGCCGTCGCGCAGGACGGTGGCCTCGATCAGACCGTAGGGACGGTCGGCCGCGAAGTAGACCTCATTGTCGTTCTCGAGCCCGAACGGCTTGAGGTCGACCAGGAAGTGATGCTTGTTCGGGAGGGAGAAACGGACCTCGTCGATCTCGCCGCGGTGCTCGATGATGCGCGAACCCATTTGGTAGAGGGTCTGCTGCAACGACAGGGAGTACGTCTCCGCGAAGGCCTGCAGCATGTGCTTCCTGACCTGGTCGTAGGATTTCTCCCAGTCGGGCATCCGCTGCTCGTCGCCGCTCCAGTTGAAGCGCCAGCGGGCGGAGACCTGGGTGGCCAGGATGCGGTCGTACGCCTCGGGGAGCGTCGTGTACTTGTCCTTGACGTAGCCCCAGAACTCCGAGTTGGTCGAGTTCATCACGGTCAGGTCCTTGAGGCCGGAGACGACCTCCCACGACTCACCGTCGTACGTGATCTGCGTCAGCCGGGTTTCCTGGCCCTTCCGTACGAACGAGTGCTTGACGTCGTCCGCGTCGGAGGTCTCGATGCGCTCCCAGGCGTACTCCTCGATGCGGATACGGGCCTGGTGGATCGAGTCCTGACTCGTGACGAAGTGGCGGGCCAGGTGGATGCCGAACTGCTCGGCGGACTCGATGCCGTGCTCTTTGGCGAACGCGTACACCGTGTTCTTGGTGGTGTCGGTCGGCAGCACGTTCGCGTTCGAGCCGGAGTAGTGGACCTCGTCCATGTCGCCGCTCAGCGACACCGAGACGTTCAGGTCCTTGATGTGGTGGGTGGCACCGTCCCGCGTGATCTTGACGACGCGGTTCTCGGCCTTGCCGTACTGGTTCTGTCCCAGAAACGTCGGCATGTCTGCTAGCTCCCTCGGTAAACGGAGTAGCCGAACGGGTTGAGCAGCAGCGGCACGTGGTAGTGCTCGCCCGGCGTGACGGCGAAGGTGATCGCCACCTCCGGGAAGAACACTCCGCTCGCACCGCTGTCCCGATTCGCGGGGGCGTCCTGCTGCGCATCGGCTTGCTTGTTCTCGGACTTCTCGAAATACGCCTCGACCGCGAAGTCGAGCCGTACGTGTGTGGTCCCCTCCGGCAGGGCCGGGAGGTCCTTGCACCGCCCGTCCGCATCGGTCGCGGAGCCGCCGAGCGGCTGCCAGTCCCCGTCATGCCCCGCGCGGGCCGCGAGCCGGACGGCGACGCCCTCGGCGGGGCGTCCGACGCTGGTGTCCAGGATGTGCGTGGACACGGACGCTGTGGTGTCGGTGCTCATGCCTCATCTTCCTGCTGTACGAGTTCCTGCTGTACGAGAGGCGCCAGACGGATACGGTTGATCTTGCCCAGTTCGGAGCGGACGATCTCTCGCTCCCGCTCGGGCGAGTTGCCGATCCGGTCCTTGACCGCGTCGCGCATCTGCTCGCCGGTCCGGCCGGTGGCGCAGATCAGGAAGACGTGGCCGAACTTCTCCTGGTAGGCCAGGTTCAGTTCGAGCATCTCCGCCTTGAGGTCCGCGGAGGCGCCGGCCATGCCGCGCTGCTCCCGGGAGGAGGTCGGGTCCCCGGGCTTCGGCCTGCCGATCGGCGGGTGCCCGGCCATCGCCTCCGCCAGGTCGGCGGTGGTCAGCTCGGCCATGACGGCGTCGCTCGCGGCAAAGAAGGCCTCGGGGGTGGCGTACGGGCGCCGGGTGAGCAACCCGCGCACCCACGCCGAGGAGGCACACACCTCGTGGAGGGCGGCGTAGGCCGCCTGCTCCTCCAGGGCGTTGAACCGGGCGAGACTGCCGGGTGGCGTACTCGAAGTCACGGGAAGCCTCCGTGGCCTTGTGCTGGACGGGCTGCGGCTAGCTAACGCCCTCGGAAACATCACGTCAACACTTTGTTGAAAACTTCGAGTAACAAAAACCGCCGCCCGGGGAGTCCGGACGGCGGCGGGTCACGCGGGCACGACGGCGCGGCGCGAGAGAGCACCCCTCCTGGCGTTTTCGCTGCTCAGGAATCCTTTTCACGGTTCAGGTAGTTGTAGACGGTGAAGCGGCTCACGCCCAGCGCGCTCGCCACCGTCTCCACCCCGTGCCGCACGGAGAAGGCGCCGCGAGCCTCGAGTATCCGCACGACCTCCTGCTTGGCCTTGCGGTCGAGGTCGGCCAGCGGCTTGCCCCGCTTGCGCTCCAGGGCGGCCAGGATGTGATCGAGCGAGTCGGCCAGCTGCGGCAGCCGTACGGCGACCACGTCCGCGCCCTCCCAGGAGAGCACGACGTCGTCGGGTCCGGCCTGGTCCGGCGCCACCATCTCGCCGCCCATGGCGTCCACCAGCGGCTTGACCGCCGTAATGAAGGGATCGTCCCCGACACCGGTCACTTATCACCCTCCCCGACCACGTTCACCTGCAACGAGACCCGGGTGGCGCCCGCCTCCAGAGCCTTGCGCAGCAGCGCGTCGACCGCGGTGAGCACCACGTCCGCACCGCCCTCCGCGGTATTGCCGAACGGGCCGACGTCCACGGCGTCCAGTTCGGCCGCCTCGATGACCTCGCGGGCGACCAGCGCGTGCGGGGGCGCCTCGTCGAGGTCGAAGGGTTCGGTCGTGAACTCCACTCTCAATCGCATTGCGCTCCCACATCAAACTCACGACGGACGCAGCTCGGGCCGCCACAAGGCGACCCTAAACCGCCGCGGTCGCGCACGGGCCGCGGATGCCTCCGCCGGAAATGGTTGCAGCGACTCGAAGTGACATCCATCACGCCGACTTCCCGTATCAACGGGGTCCGGTAGTACTTGGAGCTTGGGCGATATAGACAGACTTGCCGTCCGGAAACAGACATACAGCGCACATGATCCAAAGGCATGCGCTCCACCCGGTTCCTTCACTCCGCTCGCCGGGCATGTGGGGCCTTCTGACGGAGCGCCAGGCCTTGCCGCGTTCCAGTGAGCCGGGTCGGCACACCCGTGCGCCCGATTCAAGGCCGCTCTAGGCCTACGAGGCCGGGTAGTAGTGGCGCTCATTGCCCCTCACTCACTCAGGTTTTAACAATGACGGCCCCAGCAGGCGTCACCGCAGCTCAGGCACACCGCCCGTGCCGAGCAGACCCCACCGGAGGCGCCCCCGCAACGGCCGAGAGAGGTCCGCATGAGCAAGCACCGCAGGAAGACCCGCCATCGGCAGATAACCATCGCCGCCGTCGCACTGGGCGCGCTGGCAGTACCGTCCGCCGCCATGGCCTGTCTGAACGATCAGGGCACCGAGGCAACCGAGCCCACTGCGGCCACCGCGGCCGCCACGGCCGCCACGGCCACCGAGTCCTACGGTCAGTGGAAGACCTGGAAGAACGCGTCCTCGAAGGAGCGGTGGAAGCACCGCGAGCGGACCTCCCAGTCCCCGACGCCAGCTTCGCCGACCGCCACCGCGCCCGCCACGACCGAAGCCGCCGCACCCGCTTCAACCGAAGCCGCCGCACCCGCCTCGACCGAAGCCGCCGCACCCGCCTCGACGGAAGCGCCGGCGCCCGCCTCGACGGAAGCCGCTGCACCCGCCTCGACGGAAGCCGCATCCCCGAGCGCCTCCGAGGCGGCGGCCCCGGCCTCCGACGCAGTGGCTCAGGTCGTGAGCCTGGTCAACAGCGAGCGCAGCAAGGCCGGCTGCTCCCCGGTGACCCTGAACGCGAAGCTCTCGAAGGCCGCCCAGGATCACAGCGCGGACATGGCGAGCCACAGCAACATGTCGCACACGGGTTCCGACGGTTCGGATCCGGCCCAGCGGATCACGGCCGCCGGCTACACCTGGAGCACCTACGGCGAGAACGTCGCGTACGGATACTCCAGCCCCGAGGAGGTCATGGCGGGCTGGATGTCCAGCCCCGGCCACAAGGAAAATATCCTGAACTGCGATTTCAAGGAGATCGGCGTCGGCCTCGCGCAGCCCAACGACTACTGGACGCAGGACTTCGGCACCGCCCGCTGACCGCTCGCGTCGGCTCCCGTACCCGTCGCGGCGTTCCTGACCCCGCCGCACGCCACGCCCACCCGACCATGGACGAGGACGACACCCTCCACCACGACAACTGATCCACCCGACCGCGCCACCGCGCACCCGTGAGCCGTACCCATCCGCAGTTCGGATGGGTACGGCTTTTCGCGTGCCGCCAGGGTCGGCAGGGTCGGCCGCGGGCGGCGGCGATTTCCGGCAGCCCCCTCTTGACAAGCCCCAACACACGGCGGCAATCTTCCATTAAGCAGAAATGAACTTCCACAATGTGGAAACATGCGGAAATCCGGGACGCAGTCGCCGGTCCGGCGGCACCAGCACAGAAGGGAGCGCCCGCCCCGATGGGATTTGCAGACCAGCGCTTCAACGTCAACCTGTCGATCCTCTTCACGGAACTCCCACTTCTGGAGCGCCCCGCGGCCGCCGCCGCGGCGGGTTTCACCGCGGTCGAGCTGTGGTGGCCCTGGGTCGACTCCCCCACCCCCGAGCGGCCCGAGCTCGACGCCCTGAAGCGGGCGATCGAGGACGCGGGCGTCCAGCTCACGGGCCTGAACTTCTACGCCGGACAACTGCCCGGCCCGGACCGGGGCGCGCTGTCGATCCCGGGGGCGGAGTCGGAGAGGTTCCGCGCCAACATCGACGTGGCGGCGGACTTCGCCGGGGCGCTCGGCTGCAAGGCCCTCAACGCCCTGTACGGCAACCGCGTCGACGGCGTGGACCCGGCCGAGCAGGACGCGCTCGCGCTGGAGAACCTGGTCCTCGCGGCCCGGGCCGCCGACCGGATCGGCGCGGTGCTCCTGATCGAGACCCTCAACAAGCCGGAGTCCCCGCGCTACCCGCTGGTGACCGCCCCGGCGGGCATCGCCGTCGTCGACAAGGTCAACGAGGCGACCGGTCTCGGCAACGCCAAGTTCCTCATGGACCTGTACCACCTGTCCATGAATGGCGAGGACCTGTCCTCGATCATCGAGCGGTACACCGCCAGGACCGGCCACGTACAGATCGCCGACAACCCCGGCCGCGGCGCCCCGGGCACCGGCACCCTCCCGCTGGAGAACCTCCTCGACCAGCTCGCGAAGGCCGGTTACGAGGGCTGGGTCGGCCTGGAGTACAAGCCGGGCGACCGCCCGAGCGCCGAGTCCTTCGACTGGCTCCCCCACGAGACCCACGAGGCACGCGCGGCACGCGGCAACCCCCAGACGTAGCACAGCAGTCAGAGAGGCACCCGCATGAGCAGCAACCTTCCCAAGATCGCGTGGATCGGGCTCGGCATCATGGGCTCCCCCATGTCGGAGAACCTGATCAAGGCCGGGTACGACGTCACCGGCTTCACGCTGGAGCAGGACAAGCTGGAGCGGCTGGCCGCGGCCGGCGGTACCGCCACCGGCTCGATCGCCGAGGCCGTGCGCGACGCCGACGTCGTGATCACGATGGTGCCCGCCTCCCCGCAGGTCGAGGCCATCGCGTACGGCCCCGACGGCATCCTGGAGAACGCGAGGTCCGGCGCACTGCTGATCGACATGTCCTCGATCACGCCGCAGACCTCCATGGACCTCGCGCAGGCCGCCGCCGCGAAGGGCATCCGCGTGCTCGACGCCCCCGTGTCCGGCGGCGAGGCCGGTGCCGTCGAAGCCGTGCTGTCGATCATGGTCGGCGGCGAGCAGGCCGACTTCGACGCGGCCGAGCCGATCTTCCAGGCGCTCGGCAAGACCATCGTGCTCTGCGGTCCGCACGGCTCCGGCCAGACCGTGAAGGCCGCCAACCAGTTGATTGTCGCGGTGAACATCCAGGCGTGCGCCGAGGCCGTGGTCTTCCTGGAGAAGTCGGGCGTGGACCTGAAGGCGGCGCTGGACGTCCTGGGCGGCGGGCTCGCGGGCTCCACCGTGCTGAGCCGCAAGAAGGACAACTTCCTGAACCGCGACTTCAAGCCGGGCTTCCGCATCGACCTGCACCACAAGGACATGGGCATCGTCACGGACGCGGCCCGCAACGTCGGCGCGGCGCTGCCGGTCGGCGCCGTGGTCGCCCAGCTGGTCGCCAGCCTGCGTGCGCAGGGCGACGGCGGCCTGGACCACTCGGCCCTGCTGCGGGCCGTGGAGCGCCTCTCCGGCGCCCAGCTCTGAGACCTCCGGGCGGCGCCACCGCCGACATCTGTCCTGTCGCGCCCAGGCGGCGGTGCCGCCCGGAATCACCACAACCGAATTCCTGGGCCCGCGTGCGTCCCTGACGGAAAGTCAGGGCCGCGCGCGCAGCCCGCGACGACCGAGCGGCCCGGATTGAGGGGTGGTCGCCCGGCACCGCGCGGGCACGGCGAGGACCGCGGCGGCCCTGCGAGCCAGTGCGGTGGTGAAGGTCCCGAGGCCCCCTTCTCGACCTGAGGGAAGGCCGGCCCCGGTTCCGTCGCACCCGCCGCGGTCCCAGCCACACGGCACGACAGGGCAGGGCACAGCAGGGCAGGGCACACGGCACGATCGACGGATCAACCGATCGACAACTTCACAGCTCACCGGCCCGGAGCGCCGCGTACGGACACTCCCGTAAGCGGCGCTCCGCCGTGCGCTCCGGGTGCGGATTCCGCCGTGGCGCAGGAGCCTGAGGGCATGGACTATCCCAGCATCGTCGTGCACACCCCGGGTCTGGACGGGTCGCGGCGGGTCACCTCGGGTGACGACACCCTCGGTATCGCCTATCACCTCGACGACGTGGTCGAGATTCTGCGGCGGGCCGACATCGACCTCGACGAGATCGAGGTCGAGGAGAGCGACATCATCGACTGGCAGGGCGGCGGTCCCGACGACTGGCCGGGGCTGACCGAGCACCCGGCCCGCTGAGGACACGTCCCGCGCCCCCGGCGTACCCCACCGGACGTACGAGGCCTACGGAATCCTCAAATCAAGCTCTGAACACGGCCCCAGGGGCTTCAACTCACCCCGGGTGTGGGCACATTCTCAGCACACGGGGCCCGCCGACACGGGGGCGGCGGGCCTCGTCACGGGGGACACCTTCGGCCTGTCCGGGCACGCCCGGGCAGGCCGAAGGGGCGGCTCTCCCCCCGGATCGAGCCGCCCCTCGGCGGTCGTACGCCGAACCGACCGTCTACGCCGAACCGACCGTCTACGCCGAACCGACTGTCATACGCCGACCCGACCGTCGCGCGTCAGACCTTCAGCGTCCTGATCGAGGTGGGCGCATGGCCCGGCTCGGTCGCGATCTCCTCGAACTCGACGACGTTGCCGATGTCGTTCGTCGTGGACATCGAGATATTGGTGACGCGCTCCAGGATCGCCTCGACGACGACCGGCACCTGATGTTCGGCGGCGAGCTTCTTGGCCTGCTCGAAGGCGGCGCCCAGCTCGGCCGGGTCGGTGACGCGGATCGCCTTGCAGCCGAGCCCCTCGACGACCTTGACGTGGTCGACGCCGTAGACGCCGAGCTCGGGCGAGTTGATGTTCTCGAACTCCAGCTTGACCTGGAAGTCGATGGCGAACGCCCGCTGCGCCTGACGGATCAGGCCCAGATAGGAGTTGTTCACCAGGACATGGACGTACGGGATCCGGTGCTGAGCTCCGACGGCCAGTTCCTCGATCATGAACTGGAAGTCGTAGTCGCCGGAGAGCGCGACGACCTGCGCCTGAGGGTCGGCCGTGGCGACACCGAGCGCGGCCGGGACGGTCCAGCCGAGCGGGCCCGCCTGGCCGCAGTTGATCCAGTGGCGGGGCCGGTAGACGTGCAGCATCTGGGCGCCGGCGATCTGCGAGAGGCCGATGGTGGAGACGTACCGGGTTTCCGGGCCGAAGGCCTTGTTCATCTCCTCGTAGACGCGCTGCGGCTTGATCGGGATGTCGTCGAAGTGCGTACGGCGCTGGAGGGTCGCCCTGCGCTGCTGCGCGGACGCGGCCCACGCGGCGCGGTCGGGGAGCCGACCCTGCGCCTTCCGTTCACGTGCGACCTCGACGAACAGCTCCAGCGCGGCCTTCGCGTCGGACGCGATGCCGTAGTCCGGGGCGAAGATCCGGCCGAGCTGGGTGGGCTCGATGTCGACGTGCACGAAGGTGCGGCCCGCCGTGTAGACGTCCAGCTTGCCGGTGTGGCGGTTGGCCCAGCGGTTGCCGATGCCGAGGACGAAGTCGGACTCCAGGAAGGTCGCGTTGCCGTAGCGGTGCGAGGTCTGCAGGCCGACCATGCCGGCGTTGAGCTCGTGGTCGTCGGGCAGGACGCCCCAGCCCATCAGGGTCGGGACGACCGGGATACCCGTCAACTCGGCGAATTCGACAAGGAGTTCACAGGCATCGGCGTTGATGACACCGCCGCCGGCGACGATCAACGGGCGCTCGGACTCGTTGAGGAGTGCGAGCGCCTTCTCGATCTGGGCGCGGGTGGCGGCGGGCTTGTACACCTGGAGCGGCTCGTACGTCTCCGGGTCGAACTCGATCTCGGTGAGCTGGACGTCGACGGGCAGGTCGATGAGGACCGGGCCCGGGCGGCTGGAGCGCATGAGATGGAAGGCCTGCTGGAAGACGCCGGGGACCTGGGCGGCCTCCAGCACGGTGACCGCCATCTTGGTCACCGGCTTGGCGATCGAGGCGATGTCGACGGCCTGGAAGTCCTCTTTGTGGATCACGGCGGTCGGCGCCTGGCCGGTGATGCAGAGGATCGGGATCGAGTCGCCGATGGCGGAGTAGAGGCCAGTGATCATGTCGGTGCCGGCCGGTCCCGACGTACCGACACAGACGCCGATGTTGCCCGGGTGGGTCCGGGTGTAGCCCTCCGCCATGTGGGAGGCGCCCTCGACATGGCGGGCGAGCGTGTGGTGGATCCCGCCGGAGGCCTGGAGCGCCGCGTAGAAGGGGTTGATCGCCGCGCCCGGGACGCCGAACGCGTTGCTGACGCCCTCGCGCTTGAGGATCTCGACTGCCGCGCGGGCAGCGGTCATACGAGCCATGGAGAACTCCGACTTCGGCTGGCATTTACAGAGTCACTGCACTTGTTCGACACTGCATCGTTCCCGCGCGTATTCCGTATTGCGGAAACTAATTTCTACTATCTGGAAGTAATGTAAGTGGCGTGCCAAGGGGCGTCAAGGGTGGGCACGGGCGGGATCCGCAGGGGGATGGATGTGCTGCTGTCGGACCGTTTCGCTGTCGGAGGCCTTCTCCCTGGAGGACGATGGACACGCTGTCCCGACGTGACGTGCTGGAGTGGCCCATGCCCGAGAGCGTGCCGGTGCGGTGTCCGGCCTGCCGTCGCGAGCATCTCTTCGCCGCGCCGTCGTACCCCTGCGCGTGCGGCGCCCCCGTCACGCCCCCGCTCGACCGGCTCGGGGACCCCGCACCGGTCACCCACCGCACCTGGGACGAGGACTGGGTCACGGTCCCCTGCGACAGCTGCGGCCGCGAGGACCAGTGGCCCCATCCCGAACTGGGCTGCTCCTGCGGAACCACGCTGCGGATTCCGGTACGAGGGGTACGGCGCCCCCTGCGCGCGGAGGTCATGCCCGGCACCGCCGCCCAGGCGGACCCCGAGCCGGACCCGGCCCCGCGCAACGCGCCGCGTACCCCCGAGACATCGGCACCCGGCACCGGCGCGACGTCACCGGCCTCGCCCGGCTCCGTCCCGGGCGACCGCGCGCCCGCCGCCCCTAGATCCCCCGTCCTTCCCAACCACGTCCCCCTCCCCGGCGCCGCCCCGACACCCCGCCCGGCGTTCCAGCCGGTCACCATCCGCACCGCCCGGGACGCCGTCACGGCGGCCGCGCTGTATCTGCGGTGGCTCGGCTACCGCGACATCCGCAGGGCGGACCAGCGCCCCCCGTCGGGAATCGGCCTCGCGGCCCGGGGCATCCTGGCCCAGGTGGACCCCACCGTCCGCCCGGCCTCCCTGCGCGACGTGGAGTGCCTGTGGCTGACGGCCATGACGGAATCCACGGGATGCGTCTACTTCTCCCTCTCCGGTTACGCGGACGACGCCCGACACCGCGCCGACGCCCTCGGCGTCCCCCTCTTCGTCCTCGACCTCACGGGCACCCCGCAGCCGGTGAACAGCCACGCGGACGAACTCATCGCGACCGGAGCCTGATACCGGGCACACCCAGCACAATCGACGTATGCGCATCCGCCACGCCGTCATCGCCGAACTCGCGGCCCTCCAGGACATCGAACGCGCCGCGGGGGAACCGTTCCGGGCCCTGGGCATGGACGACATCGCCGACGACGAGCCACCCACCGTCGAACAGCTCGACCGCTACCGGCGGGCGGGCCGCGCCTGGGTCGCCGTCGAGGACGGGGACGAGGACGGGGGCGAGGACGGGGGCCACCCTCGCGGGTATCTGATCGCCGAGCCGGTGGACGGCGCGCTGCACGTCGAACAGGTCTCGGTCCACCCCGAGGCCGCACGCCGGGGTGTGGGCCGGACCCTCCTCGCGTGCGCCGCCGACCACGCGCGCGAGGAGGGCCTGGCCGGCCTGACGCTGACCACCTTCGCAGACGTCCCCTGGAACGCTCCGTACTACCTGCGCATCGGGTTCCGCGTCCTTGAGGAAGCCGAACTCACCCCGGGGCTACGGAGAATCCGCGCCGCGGAGACCGAGCACGGCCTGGACAGATGGCCGCGCGTCTGTATGCGAAGGGCGGTGGACAGGAGCAGGGCAGTTCGGGAGCCTGTTCGATGACACGTTGATCACGATGATCCGGACTCGGGTCGAGCAAGGCGCGTCGATGAAGCTGCACACCCGCGAATGGGGTAACGGTGACCGGATCGCCGCCCTGGTCCACGGGATCATGTCCGACCACAGGACCTGGCGGCGCGTCGGACCCGCGCTCGCGGGCAAGGGCTACCGCGTCATCGCCGTCGATCTGCGCGGACACGGCGCGAGTGGTCGCGGAGACTACAGCGCGCAGAGCTGGGCGGACGACCTCGTGGAAACCCGCCCGCAGAGTCCGGAATTGGCGCTTGGGGGCACGGCGCTCGCGCTGGCTGTCGAGCGGCTCGCACCCTCGCGCGCCGTGTACTGCGACCCGGCGTGGGCGCTGAAGCAGAAGGAGGGCGTCGGCCCCTCCCTCTTCACGGACTTCAAGGACGCGACCCGAGACATGATCACCGCCCTCAACCCGCGGTGGGCCGAGGCTGACGTCGACGTCGAGCTGGCCGCACTCGCGGCAGGGGACCCGGAGACGGCCCACGCGGTCTTCGGCGTGCACGCCATCGACCGGACGCCCGCGCGGCCGGTGGTTTCCTCACTGGTGCTGGTGGCCGACCCGAGTTTCCTGGTACCGCCCGTGATGAAGAGGGAGTTGACGGAGCACGGCTTCGAGGTCCGGACGGTGGGCGGGGCCGGGCACAGCCTCCATCGCGACGACTTCGCCGGTTTCATGGGAGCACGGACGGATGAATCTGAGAGACCCTCGTCAAAGCCGTCGGCCACCAGGGTGGTTACGGCACTGTTCGGGACAGCTCCCAGGACCTGTCCGGGCAGACATGTGCGGAGCCGGATGACCAGAGCTGCGGTGATTGCGGTGCCGAGGAAGACGTAGCCGCGCCGAGGTGAGGGAAGTTCCCCTCGACCACCGCCTGGCGCAGCCGCTCGGGGGCTGCGGGTGCCGCGTTCCTCGCCTGGCCGGCCGCCTGCTCCTCGAGGGTGTTCCCAGCGGTGAAGTCGACGACGGCGAGCGCCGCGCGGGCCGTGTCGTCGTCGGTGAACCCAGCCGAGCACAATACCCCGACGACGGAGTCGGCGAAGCCGAGGGGGCGCCGACCTGAGCGTCCATCACCCTGCTCCGCAGCCAACTCCTCATGGGTTTCCTTCAGTTGCCAGGAAGTGCTCCTCGTCCGACTCGATCTGACGGGGATTCCACACGCTGCTGTACTGCCCGGTGAATCCGACATCGTCCCATGAACGCCAGCGGATGCGCGGCTGGCTGGGCGGCTATAAAATTGCAGCAGGCGCAAAGCGTCGATCCCGGTGACCGCGGCCCGGCCGACGGTCAACATCCTTTTCCCGAACCTGAGCGACAGGCATGTTCGCGCTGTCCAGCCAACTGCAAAGCGACAGTCGGAAGTTGAACCTCAGCGGTTTTCTTCGCTGCCTGTCGACATGATCCGCCAGTGGGCGTGCTCTACGCAATTTCCTGTACCCATGAGCGGGGTAAACGATTTCGGCTAATCCGATCGCAACGGAGGTATACCGTGTCCACGGAGAATCGAGAGAAGGCGGTCGACGTCACTCTCCCCAGCGACGTGTGCGGCAGCCCGACGGACGACGTATGGCTCTGGAAGCAAATCCAGAGGTGCGTCAAAGAGCAGCCTGGCCCCTGCATGGAGGTTGACAGTCGGTACGCGGTGACACGCGGTGACAGCGGAAGCAAAGTGCACTTCCTGCTGGTTCCCACCGACCGGATCACGGGCATCGAGTGCCCCAGGATCTGGGCGAGCAGCGCCACGGACTACTGGGCTGCCGCCGCGATGAAGGTTCATACTTACTTCCCCGGCCGAGGGGCGGATGTGGGCCTCGGCATCAATTCCAAGTACAGGCGGAATCAGGATCAACTGCACATCCACATGGCAGCCTTCGCTCCTGACGCGTTGAAGTATCTCAAGGCCAATGACAAGGAGATCTCCTCGGATCCAGGGAAGTGGAAAGGTACGGTTCTCCCCGTGAACGGCCACGACTCGTCGCAGACGCGCAACTACCGGGTGATGCGGGTTGAGAATTTCGCCAACAACCTTTTCGCTCTGCTCAGGCATAAAGTGCTCACGACGGACAGTGAAATGGAGAACCAGATGATGGTCCTGATTCCACGGTCCAGTGGCTACTACGTCCTGAACAGTGACAACTATCTTCGGGGCGGCACCGACACCTGCGACCACCTCATGGATGTCACCTGAGGATCGGTGGCGCGGGGTCGGGACGAAGCCACCACGGGCGACGTGGCCCGCCACCTTCACCGCAGCGAGCGATTTCTCCAGGAGGCCCTCGACCACCCGGTCGACGCTCTGGCCGTCGGCCGACTCACGCACCGCACCAGGCCGGCCCGGCGTGGCCCTGGCCGACAAGGGACGACAGCCAGGCTGCCCGCCTGCGCAAAGACTCACGCGGCGGACGCCCGCCCGGCAGCGAGCGAGCTGGACTCGCGCCAAGCCGGCGAGCTTCTGAAGATCCCTGGCGCGGTCGACCGTATGCTCCATCTCCTCCTGCCAGGCGATGGCTTCGCGGCGGAGCTTTTCCAGGCGTGCCTGTTCCACTTCCAACTCGCGCGTCGCGCGCTCGATGGCTTCCTGGGTTGCCTGTGCGTCGATTCCTCTGCGCTTGGACCGGCGAGCCGTGGCCTGGGGTGTCGCGTCCATGGTGGCGTCCATCTCCTCGATCTGTTCGTCCAGTTCGAGGATCCGAGCCGCGTAGTCGATGCCGTTGCTCTTGACCATCTCGACCCAATCTTCAGTCATGCTCTTGAGCCGTTCGGGGTCTTCCAGGAGCTGGCAGATCTCCGACCAGACCTTGGTCTCCAGAGCGATAGCGTCGATCTGGGCACAGGTGCACTTCTTCTGGCCCTTGGCCCTGTGCTGCCGGCCCGTGCAGCGGTACACGGGGACTTGGGCTCGTCCGGTCTTGCCGGCCCCGGTGAAGTGGTTGCCGCACGTGCCGTAGATGTACGTGCTGAGGGGGTGGATGGCCTCGTCGGAGGTGCGTGGTCCGCGCGAGGTCCTGGTGAGTGCGGTGTTGAGGAACTTGAGCTGTTCCTCGGTGAAGACGGGGTCGAGTCGGATGACCACCGTCTCCCCGAAGACAGGGGCGCCGGCCGCGTCGATGCGGGTCTTGGATCCCTTGGGGGTCGCGGAAGATGCGCTGGGATTCCTGTACGGCTCGGCCGGTGAGGATGTTGCGGAGGGATCCGCGGGGCCAGCAGTCCCTGGTGGGGCCAGGGACCTACTCTGCGTTGAAGGTGTCCTCGACCTCAGCCGGCGACTTTCCTTCCTCGACGATGAGCTTCCATGCTCGGTGGAGGGTGGGGTATCCCGCATGTTCTTCCCCGGTATCGAGGACGAGGCGGCTCTCTCCCCGCTTGCCCTGGTTTTCGATGCGGTAGCCGTAAGGTGCGACTCCGCCATCGTGTCCGCCCAGTTCCGCCTTCTCCTGGCGCCCGCCTTGGGTGCGGTCGCGGATGGTGATGCGCTCGTCTTCGGCGCGGTCGGCTTCCTTACGCATGCGGCTGCGGCCGGCCTCGGTGGTGTTGTCGTAGTCGCCGCGGACGACGACGAAGATGCCAAGGTCTTCGAGCTTCCACACCCACGGCCAGAAGGCGCGGTCGCGTCGGCCGATGGCGCGCTCTTCCTGGACGACGACGACATCGAAGGGGCACGGGATTTGCTGGGCTTCCGCCATAAGGCGCTTGAGGTCTGGGCGCTCGGTGTGGTCCAGGCTGCCGCTGTAGCCCTCGTCGGCATAGGTGCCGACGTGGTCCCGACCCTTCTTGCGGATGTGGTTGGTGGTGCGCTTGCCGGTGTAGCTGATGCCGTAGCCCTTGGCCTGCTCCTCGGTGGAGACGCGGAGGTAGTCGACGGCTCGTAACATGTCGAAGCCTCTGCCTGCTCCGGCGGTGACGTCGATGGCAGATGTGAGGGTGCTGGCCACGTCAGCTCTCCCTGAGACTGGCAGGGTGACCCTGGTACGCGTCGCAAGGCTGCCGGGGCCATCTGCTTTTCAGGGGATCTTACCGATGTGTACTGGTTTTTGACTGCGAGTTAGGGACTGTCCGGCGGATCAGGTCGGAGGGAAGCGGCGGTGCCTTGTCGGCGCAGGTGAGCGGGGTCTGGTGCGTCGAGCTG